>JAAYNC010000040.1:0-12752 GCA_012521055.1 Eubacteriales Family XIII. Incertae Sedis bacterium | reverse complement strand
CGGTGGAGTACCTGAAAGGCCGCGACTGGCCCGGCAACATCCGGGAGCTGGAGAACATGGTTCAGCGGCTGCTGATTTCCGCCAAAGGCGAGACCATTACGGTCTTTGACGTGATGAAGGAGCTGCATGTGGATCTCTTTGAAAACGTGGAGCCTTTGGGAACGGAAGAGACTGAAGAAGAGAAAGGCGTCGTATTGGATCTGAATTTGCTGGTGGCTAATTTCGAGAAAAACATAATAAAAAGCGCCTATGAGAAGTACGGTTCTTCTCGAAAAGCGGCTAAAGCCATAGGGATCAGCCAGTCTCAATTGATACGAAAAAAGAACAAATATAATATATGAACAAAAAGCGGTTCGGGTTTTTACTTACCCGAACCGATTTTGCATCGTATGGCGCAAAATTCTACATTCTACGAAGGAGGTGGAGAAGGGTTTCTGACGAATCAGCAAAGCTGTTAACAACGTGGAGATGGGCTGAATTCAGCGGTTTTCCCACCCATGGAAGCCAACGGACAGGTACACGACACAAGCACGATACCGTGACGTGAGAAGCAAAAACTAATTTGGCATAAAAATTGCTGTTTATTAAGTATGGCAAAGTCCGCTTCGGTACACAGTAAGCATGTGAGAAAGCCAGCCAATGCCGAAATGTGCGGAAGCTAACTAAAGCTAAAATAAATTTACAAGATTCTATTTATGGGAGGAAACAACTATGAAAAAAGGATGTCCTTATGGAACACACCGCGTTATCGAACCGAAAGGCGTGCTGCCTCAACCCGCAGAAAAGATCGACAACACCATGGAAATTTACGACAATGAAATTCTCATCGACGTTCAAACCCTCAATATCGACTCCGCCAGCTTTACCCAAATCCAGGAGCAAGCCAAAGGCGATATAGAAGAGATTAAAAAGATCATGATAGGCATTGTCGAGAAGCAAGGCAAGCACAAGAATCCCGTTACAGGTTCCGGCGGAATGCTCACCGGAACCGTAAAAGAGATCGGCCCCGCATTGGAAGGCAAGACAGATCTCAAAGTCGGCGACAAGATCGCTACTCTCGTATCCCTATCTCTCACACCTCTTGTAATCGAAGAAATTCTTGAAGTAAGACCCGATGTGGATCAGGTTGACATCAAAGGTCAGGCTATTCTTTTTGAAAGCGGTATCTACGCAGTTCTGCCCGATAATATGCCCGAAAACCTGGCGCTGTCCGTACTTGACGTTGCAGGCGCGCCCGCACAGGCTGCGAAATTAGTTAAGTCCGGCGACACGGTTGTAGTTATCGGCGGCGGCGGAAAATCCGGTCTTCTCTGCCTGTATGAGGCAAAGAAGAGAGCCGGCGTTACCGGAAAAGTCATCTGCATCGGCGGAAGCGAGAAGAGCACCAACAGAGCCAGAAAACTGGGACTTGCGGACGAATATTTTGCTGCAGACGCAAGAGATGCAATCTTTGTATACAACAAGATCATGGAACTCACAGACGGAAAGCTTGCTGACCTGGTCATCAACTGTGTAAACATACCCAACACGGAAATGGCCAGCATTCTCGCCACCAAGGACGGCGGCACCGTCTATTTCTTCAGCATGGCCACCAGCTTTACAAAGGCTGCATTAGGTGCTGAGGGTGTGGGTAAAGACGTTAACATGATTATCGGCAACGGATATACGAAAGGGCATGCTGCCATAGCACTGCAGGTGCTCAGAGAGTGCCCGCCGCTGCGCGAACTGTTCACGGAAATGTACGCATAAGACAAAACATAGGGAAACAGTGATATCTGTGTTTTCGGACCGCGTAATTACGACACGAGGGCGGCTTAAAAAAATTACAGTATTCGGTCAAATGCTGTTTTCGGACGGGTAGAGCGTTCTCCCGCTCGACGAAGCCACGCGCTAGAAGTTGCCACGTAAATACTGATAGGAGGTAATTAAAATGGCAAGGAATTGGAAAGAAATCGAAGTCTATAAGGATGTGACGGAAGAGCAGTGGTATGACTGGAAATGGCAGGTAGCAAATCGAATCACCACCGTTGAGCAGCTGAAGAAGATCATAAACCTGACGGAACAAGAAGAAAAAGACATTAATGCAGTTGTTAAGAACTTCCGGTTGGGAATCACTCCTTACTATGCATCTCTCATGGATCCCGACGACCCCAGGTGCCCGGTCAGAATGCAGGCTGTGCCCGTTCTCGCCGAGACCCACAGAAGCGAAGCCGATATGCTGGATCCTCTTCACGAGGACGAAGACTCTCCGGCTCCGGGCTTGACCCACAGATATCCCGACAGAGTGCTTTTCCTGATCACCGACCAGTGCTCCATGTACTGCAGGCATTGCACCCGCAGGAGATTGGCCGGTGAAACCGACGCTCAGAGGAGCATGGACGACATCAACGCATGCCTCGACTACATCAGAAAGAGCCCGGAGGTAAGAGACGTTCTTCTCTCCGGCGGCGACTGCCTGTTAGTCGATGACGATGTGTTGGAATATATCATTAAAGAACTGAGGGCGATCCCTCACGTAGAGATCGTCAGACTGGGATCCCGTACCCCCGTGGTCATGCCAATGAGGATTACGGACAATCTGGTGAACATGCTGAAGAAGTATCATCCCATCTGGCTGAACACACACTTCAACCACTCAAAAGAAATGACGCCTGACGCTATAGAAGCCTGCCGGAAGTTGGCGGATGCCGGTATTCCTCTGGGCAACCAGTCCGTATTGCTTCGCGGCGTCAACGACTGCCCGCATATCATGAGGGATCTGGTTCACAACCTGGTGAGGAACAGGGTGCGTCCCTACTATATTTACCAGTGCGACCTCTCCCTGGGAATCGAGCACTTCAGAACACCTGTTGCAAAAGGTATCGAAATCATCGAAGGTCTCAGGGGCCATACTTCCGGCTATGCGGTGCCCACCTTCGTTGTGGACGCCCCCGGCGGCGGCGGAAAGATTCCTGTAATGCCTCAATACCTGATTTCCCAGTCTCCCGACAAGGTGATACTGAGAAACTACGAAGGCGTTATTACCACATACACCGAACCCAAGGATCTACCGCCTCTTGAGTGCACCTGCGACTACTGCACGGGCAAGAAGAAATATCACTATGAAGGCGTTGCAGGCCTGATGCAGGGCGAGAGACTGGCTCTGGAACCCCAGAACCTCCTCCGCCACGAACGGGTCAAAGATAAGAAAAAGTAATAGGACCGAGCTCATGACGAGCGGAACGCAAGATTGAAACGAACCATTGAATTGATCACAGAACACAAATTGCAGCACAAGGAGTTTTTATGGGGATTCTGAACCGGCTCGCACAAAAGTATAAGAGGATCGCAATCGTAGGAATGGCGAAGAATGCGGGTAAGACCACCACTCTCAATTACCTGATTGAAGAGGCCATGGACGAGGGACTGACCATCGGCGTCACCTCCACAGGCAGGGACGGAGAGTGTACGGACCTGGTCACCGAGACAGAAAAACCCAGGGTGTTTTTAGATACCGGTACCATTGTATCCGTGACGGTTCAGCTGTACGAACTGTCTGACGCAGGGCTTGAAATACTGAGGATGACTCGGTATTCCACAGCCCTGGGTCAGCTGATGCTGTGCAGGGTGGCGGAAAGCGGCTATGTGCAGATAGCCGGGCCAGTGAACACGGCGGATCATAAGAGCATGTGCGACGAGATGACGGAACTAGGCGCGGAACTGATTCTGATAGACGGGGCGGTAGACCGCAGGTCCATTGCGGCGCCCGCCACGTCGGATGCCATCATATTGGCCACGGGAGCGGTTCTTTCAAGGAGCATGAAGAAGGTGGTGGAGGAGACCCTTCATATCCTGAATATATATCAGCTGCCCCAGGTTCCGGAAGGGCCTATCAGGGAAATGATAGAGGCGGGCGCCGCCGAGGATAAGATCATGCTCATCAAGGGCGACAGGAGGGAATATCCGGATCTAAAGACGACCCTGGCAGCGGGCAGGTTTTTGGACGATGCCATAGACGAGGAAACGGATTGGGTCTTCATTCCGGGAGCGCTGACGCAGAGCGTCATCGGAGATATCCATCCTTCCAAGTTGAAAGGCGTAACCTTTGTGCTCAAGGATCCCACAAAAATTTTCATAGGAGCCACCCCATGGCAGCAGCTTCGGAAACGGGGTTTTCAGGTTAACGTGCTTGAAAACATTCAAGTTGCTGCGTTGACGGTGAATCCTTATTCCCCTTCGGGGTATTCCTTTGACCACAGGGAACTGCTTACGGCTATGAGGGAAGCCGTGGGCGACCTGCCGGTCATCGATGTACGGTACGGCGAGCAGGACTGATACGGCCAACAGAAAAGGAGACGATATGCGGCTTTGCAATTCCAAGACGAAAACAGAAACAGGATTTGAATATGTGGTCAACAGTCTCTATATCCGCACTCCCTATGGGAAAAAGCGGGCGAAGGCCATTTCCGCCTTTGAACCGGGCAGGGAAGAGGATCTGCGCAAGGAGCTTTGGCGGTTGGAAAAGACCGTTGAGCTTATCCGCAGGCAGCCCGATTTAGTTGAGCGGCTGTACGAAGTGCTGCATGAAATAAAGGACAATACCCTTACGATAAAGCGCAGCGCAGGCAGCGTGCTCAGCGTTGTGGAACTATATGAGATAAAGACTCTCCTCTTGCAGATGGACAAAATCCGTGAGCTGCTGGCTGCGGCGGAGGCGGAGGTTCCGGCGAAATTTCAGTTGCAGGACGTGACGGAACTGCTCGACATTTTAGATCCGGGGAAAGAGCGGATCAACACTTTCTATATCTACGATGTTTTTTCTGAAAAGCTTGCCGCACTTCGGGCAGACAAGAGAAAGATCGAACTGGACATTCGGAAAGTTCAAAAGGAACTGAAGCGCAAGGTGGAAGGGGCCTACGGCATTATCATGACTCCCAAGTTTGAGTACAAGGTGCCCAAAGCCGATAAGCAGCTCATGGAAAAGGCCCGGGGCATACCGGAACTCAGCTTGGATGATGAGGATTACATGACGGCCACTTTTACTCTTGCAAGCAACGACGAAGTGGACCGGCTCAAAGGGGATATGGAGGCTCTCAACGAAGCCATTGAGGAGGAAGAGCTCAGGATTCAGGAAGAGCTTTCTAAAAAAGTTGCTCAATTCCAGTCGTTGCTTCTGGATAACTGCACCGCCATAGGAGAGCTTGATTTCAATCTGGCAAAAGCCTCTTTCGCATTAAACAACAACTGTGTTAAACCGGAAATCGTTGAGGAACATGTGCTGGAGCTTGTTGACGGACGCCAGCTTGTGGTGGAGGAAATCCTCCGGAAGAAAGGCAAGGAATACTGTCCCGTATCCATCGACCTTAAGGACGGCGTGACCTGCATCACCGGCGCTAATATGGGAGGCAAGACCATCACTCTTAAAATGGCGGGCCAATGCTCTCTGCTGGCGCAGCACGGGTTTTATGTGCCCTGCAGCCGGGCGAAGATAGGTCTTTCCAGCTACGTTCACATTCTCATCGGCGACAGTCAGAACGTGCAGAGAGGCTTATCCAGCTTCGGCAGCGAAATGGAAGAGCTCAAGGAAATTCTCGATCGCAGCAAGGACAGGGCGCTTCTGCTCATCGACGAGATCGCCAGCGGAACAAATCCCGTGGAGGGGATGGCTCTGACAAAGAGCATCGTGAACTATCTGAGTGAGAAAGCGTATATCAGCGTGATCACCACCCACTTCGACAATGTGACCGCGGGCAAGGCCAGGAACATGCAGGTGAGAGGTCTGGCGGGGGTGGACTATGAGCTTCTTACAAGGGAGATCCGCTATGCCAACCGCAAAGAGAGAATCGAGATTATAAGCAAGTACATGGATTACAGGCTCTACGAAGTGGCGGATAACAAAGAAATTCCGAAAGATGCGCTGAACATAGCGCAGATGCTCGGCATTGACCGTGAAATTATAGAACAGGCAAGGAAATATATGGAGGATCCAAAAGATGAAAAGTAAACTGAATTTAGATCCCAAAATCATCGAAAGCGCCAGATTATGTGCGGCGGGCATTGCCGCCGACATGCAGAAATTCATCGACAGGCACACCACTGTCAGCACAGAGAGGACTGTGGTGAGGCTGCTGGGAATCGACGGCGTGGATGATGTGGATACACCGCTGCCCAACGTGGTAGTGGATGCCATCAAGGATGGCGGCGGGCTGCCCAGAGGGGCTGCCTACTGGATCGGGAATGCCATGATCCCGACCGGGCTTTCTCCCCAGGAGATTGCTGAAAAAGTCGCGGCAGGCGAACTCGATCTCATGAAATTGCCGCTGGCCACAGTGGAAGAGGCGCAAGAGAAGCTGCTTCCCGTGGTAACGGACACTTTGAACAAGATCAAGGCTCAGAGGGAAAAGAGAGAGCATTATCTCAATACCCTCGGTGAAGGCAAGCAGCCGTATCTTTATGTAATCGTTGCAACGGGCAATATCTATGAAGATATCGTTCAGGCTAAAGCGGCAGCGAAGCAGGGTGCGGACATCATTGCCGTAATCCGTACCACCGCCCAGAGTCTTCTCGACTATGTACCCTACGGACCCACAACGGAAGGTTTCGGGGGAACCTATGCTACCCAGGAAAACTTTCGGCTCATGAGAAAAGCTCTCGACGAAGTAGGCGAGGAAGTGGGAAGATATATCAGGCTCTGCAACTACAGCTCCGGCATGTGCATGCCCGAGATTGCGGCCATGGGCGCCATTGAGCGTCTTGATGTCATGCTAAACGATGCGCTTTACGGCATCTTGTTCCGCGATATCAACATGCAGAGAACTCTGGTGGATCAATATTTCTCCAGGGTCATCATCGGCTATTCGGGGATCATCTTCAACTCCGGAGAGGACAACTATCTCACCACCGCTGATGCCTATGAAGAGGCTAACACCGTGCTGGCTTCCCAGTTTATCAACGAGCAATTTGCCGTTTTGGCTAATATTCCAGCAAATCAGATGGGTCTCGGCCATGCCTTTGAGATGGATCCTGATCTGGAGAACGGTTTCCTTTATGAGCTGGCACAGGCTATCATGGCCAGGGAGATTTTCCCTGAGGCACCTCTTAAATATATGCCTCCCACCAAGTTCATGACGGGCAACATTTTCAAGGGGCACATTCAGGATGCGCTGTTCAACCTGGTCTCCGTATGGTCCGGCCAGACAATTCAGCTGCTGGGCATGTTGACTGAGGCCATTCACACGCCTCATCTCCATGACAGGATGCTCTCCATAGAGAACGCTTCCTACATCTTCAACAACGCGAGAGCTCTCGGGGAGGAAGTTGAATTCAAGGAAGGCGGCATCATCCAGAAGAGGGCCCAGAGCGTATTGGCCGAAGCGGAAAAACTGCTCCGTAATATTGAAAAAGAAGGCCTTTTCGCCACCATTGAGCAGGGTAAGTTCGGTGGCGTGAAACGGGCAAGGGACGGAGGAAAAGGACTGGATGGCGTTTGCGCGAAAGACGATGAGTACTTCAATCCCTTTATCCCCATGATGTTAGGAGGTGCAAAATAATGGGCAACAATAATACGTCGGCAACTGCCACGGTTGATTTTACAAAGGTCAAGCCTTATGGCGACACCATGAACGACGGCATGGTCCAGATGTCTTTCACTCTTCCCGTACCCGCCGGCGATGAAGCCAATGAGGCAGCAAAACAACTGGCGAAAGAGATGGGTTTGGATGAGCCTAACGTTGTTTTCTTCAAGGATCTTGGGGTTGACTTCACATATTTTATCGTTTACGGAAAGTGCCAGCACACGGTGGATTACTCTTCCATCAAGGTTCCCAAAGTGGAAGGGGAAGTGATGGATCGCCTTGAATGTGAAAAATATATCAAGGAGAACATCAAACGGGATGTAGTTATCGTCGGCGCCTGTACGGGTACCGATGCGCATACCGTGGGCATCGACGCCATCATGAATATGAAAGGCTTCCACGGCCACTTCGGGCTAGAGCGTTACAAGGGCATCGAGGCTCACAATATGGGAAGCCAGGTTCCCAACGAAGAGCTGGTAGCCAAGGCTATCGAGCTGAAGGCAGATGCCATCCTGGTATCTCAGGTTGTCACTCAAAAAGATGTGCATATAAAGAACCTCACCGAATTGGTAGAGCTGTTGGAAGCTGAAGGGCTTCGTGACAAGGTCATTCTCTGTTGCGGAGGCCCGAGGGTTTCTCACGAGCTTGCTCAGGAACTGGGCTATGATGCCGGGTTCGGACCGAATACCTATGCGGAACATGTAGCATCATTTGTATTGACTGAAATTGTAAGGCGTAATAGAATTTAAGTAGAAAGGAAGTGATAGCATGATCGACAAAATCAAGACAGCTGACGAAGCCGTTGCCGTTATTCCGGACGGCGCCAGCATTATGGTCGGTGGCTTCATGGCTTGCGGGACTCCGGAGATCCTCATTGATGCTCTTGTCAGAAGAAATGTTAAGAATCTGACAATCATTTGCAACGATGCAGGCTATCCGGACAGAGGAGTGGGCAAACTCCTTGCAAACGGCCAAATCAAAACTCTGATTGCTTCCCATGTAGGCCTCAATCCGGAGGTGGCTAGAAGGATGAACACTGACGTAGAGGAAGAAAAGCTCGAATGTATTTTGGTTCCCCAGGGAACATTGGCTGAGAGAATCCGCGCAGGCGGCACCGGACTTGGCGGCATCCTCACTCCCACGGGTGTAGGAACCATAGTAGCGGAAGGTAAGCAGGTTATCAACATAGGAGGGAAAGACTATCTTCTCGAGTTGCCTCTCCGTGCTGACTTTGCCTTCATTCGCGGATCGGTGGCGGACAAGTTCGGAAACACGACATACAACGGAACCACGAGAAACTTCAATCCTCTTATGGCGATGGCGGCAGACCATGTGATCGTCGGCGCATGCGAGATTGTTGAAGTCGGTGAGATCGATCCGAATAACGTAGTAACGTCCGGCATCTTTGTAGATGCTATTGTAGGAGGTGAGAAACCATGGCAGATTTAAAGGAAATTATCGCAAGAAGAGTTGCGAAGGAATTGAAAGATGGTGACGTCGTAAATCTCGGAATCGGCCTTCCTACTATGGTAGCGAATTACCTTCCGGAAGGGGTCACCATTGTGCTTCAGTCCGAGAACGGTATTATGGGCATGGGACCAGCAGCGGAGCCAGGCAAAGAAGATGTAGACATCGTCAACGCCGGCGGCCAGTATGTAACAGTAAACCCCGATGCCATGTTCTTTGACAGTGCTACTTCCTTTGGAATTATACGTGGCGGACACGTGGATGCGACGGTCTTAGGGGCGTTGGAAGTGGATGAGAAGGGTAACCTGGCCAACTGGATCATCCCCGGTAAGATGGTTCCCGGAATGGGCGGCGCTATGGACCTGGTGGTAGGAGCGAAGAAGGTTATCATATCCATGCTCCATACCCAGAAGGGCAAGCACAAGATTCTGAATGAATGCACGCTGCCTTATACGGCCATCAATGTAGTAGACATGATCGTTACAGAAATGGGCGTTATGGAGGTAACTCCCGAAGGGCTGGTGCTGACGGAGATCAATGAAGACTACACTGTAGAGCAGGTTCAGGAAGCGACCCAGTGCAAACTGATCATCAGCCCCAACCTGAAGAAGATGGAGTACTAAGACCAAAGAATCCACACAGTAAGGTAGCTGTAAATATATAAATGCTGTATAAATGCGCGATGGCGCGATGGCTGCGCCATTGCGCTGGAATAGACGGAAACAAACCGCACGCGGGAATTGCCTTGCGTGCGGTTTTTACATTACAGGCTTATAAGCCAGTTGAGCACGCAAAGCGTGCAAAACAGAAAACCACCCGCTATGCGGGAGCGCGTCAGTTGTAAAAAGTGTCAGACACCAAATGCAGACACCAAATACAAGAGGCACCAAATACAGGTTGCGATTAAGTGCCGGTGGCGACTTTGTCCTCGCCGCGCCTGAACAAGAAAGTAATTGCGTAAATTCCTGCCAATCCTACGATTGCGAAAATAACACGGCTGGGTATGGCAGCTTGCCCGCCGAAAATTGCCGCAACCAGGTCATATTGGAAAAATCCTATGAGTCCCCAGTTGATGGCGCCTATAATGACCAATAAAAGTACAAGTTTTTTCATATCATCACTTCCTTTCGAGAATAATTTCCCCAAATTCTTTAAAATTATTAATTGGTTGCCGGAAGATACCAGTAAAGAAAAACAAAAAAATTGTTGACAAGACGCAAAATGAATGGTACATTAGCTCCAATATTAAAAAAGCGATGACCGGAAAGAAGTAAGAAACCAGGAAGCTACAGAGAGTTGCCGGTTGGTGAGAGGCGCAAGTGATAATGGATTTCCGAATACATTCCGCGAGCTTGCCACAGAACAGGCGAAATGCCTAAGTAGGCTGGTACGGGCGCACCCGTTACAGTGCTGGAGTATAAGCGCAGATGGCAGATATACAGATATTGCGCCGTACTCGAGGAGGCGGAAGATCGCGAGATCTCCGCAAACTGAGGTGGTACCACGGGAAGCAATCCCGTCCTCTGAGAAATCAGAGGACGGGTTTTTTAATATGTTGAGACGGGAGGAAGAAGATGTTTGAAAAAGTGTTGATGATGGTTCTTTTCTTTGCAGTTACAGTCTCAATCGGTGTATACTGCAGGCGGCATGCCACAAATGTGAATGATTTCGTGCTCGGCGGACGGAACATGGGTCCCTGGTTGAGTGCGTTTGCTTACGGCACTACATATTTTTCGGGAGTTGTATTCGTCGGGTATGCGGGCCAATTCGGATGGAACTATGGACTTTCCGTTACCTGGATCGGTGTCGGAAACGCGATTTTAGGCAGCTTGTTGGCTTGGGTCGTTCTGGGGAGGCGCACCAGAGTTATGACCAAACATCTGGATTCTGCTACCATGCCGGATTTCTTCGGCAAAAGATACGACAGCCATGTGCTTAAGGTTGTAGTTTCCATCCTCATCTTCGTATTTTTAGTGCCCTATTCCGCGTCTGTGTATAAAGGGCTGTCCCAGCTTTTTGTCATGGCATTTGGAATAGATTTTATCTACTGCGTCATAGGCATGGCCGTGCTCACGGGGATTTATGTTGTCCTTGGCGGCTATGTGGCGGTTGCGTTTAATGACGTGTTGCAGGGAATCGTTATGGTTATCAGCATTATTTCCGTCATCTTTGTGGTTCTTCGCTCCAAGGGAGGGCTTATGGCGGCCATAGCTGAGCTTTCTCAGATTCCGTCAGAGACGGTGCCGGAGCTCCAAGGAGCCTACGTTTCCTTCCTGGGACCGGTGCCTCTGGCAATGCTTGCAGTGATGATACTGACCAGCATGGGAACCTGGGGATTGCCGCAGATGGTCCACAAATTCTACACCATCAAGAACGAAAAAGCGATTCAGGCGGGGACCATTATATCCACCATTTTTGCGCTGATTATTGCGGGAGGATCGTACTTCCTCGGCGCTTTCGGACGTCTGTTCTACACTCCGGGCGCTGACGGACGTGTGGCCTATGACGACATTGTTCCCCAGATGCTGGGAAGCGTTTTGCCCGATATTCTCATCGGACTTGTCATCATCATGGTGCTTTCCGCATCCATGTCCACCCTTTCCTCCCTGGTAATTACCAGCAGCTCCACCTTTACGCTGGATTTCCTTAAAGGGACGATTATTAAGGATATGAGCAACAAGACACAGGTAGCGATCATCAAAGGGCTGTGCGTGCTCTTTGTAGTGCTGTCGGTGGTCATTGCGATCAACCCGAACAACCTGATCACCACGCTGATGGGGTTGTCATGGGGTACACTGGCCGGCGCGTTCCTCGGACCGTTCCTGTACGGACTTTTCTGGAAACGGGCAAATAAGGCGGCGCTTTGGGCATCCATTATCCAGTCCCTGGTGATCAATGTGGCAAATCTGGTGACGGGCTTTACCGTCGCGCCTATCGCAGGCGCTGTTGCAATCCTTGCGTCGCTGGTGATCGTGCCCATCGTGAGCCTGGTCACACCCAGGCAGGATCCGACCTTCATCGACAGGGTGTTCTCTTGCTATGATGAGAAAATCGAGGTGAAAGTGGAACACAAATTCCATTTGAAGGAGAATGAGAACAACGGCCGGTAGATTTTTAAAGAAAAAGAGAAAAGATTCCATTCTGTTGGAATCTTCGGACTGTAGACAAAGCCGCAGAAGAACATTTGATTTGGATGCACTTGATCAAAGGCGAATCCGGCATGTTAATTATCGTGACCGTCGACCGGAATGCTACAATATACTTCTAACTGTGGATGGATACCGGAAAATGTTTGATAAGCATTTAGACTCTTGTTGATTCACATTAATTTCAAAAGTGCGATGACGAAAAAGGAAATTTGTGCAACGCGATTTTTGCAACATATTGCAGGAATCGCGTTGAGTATTGAACTTGACTTGATATTATGCGGAGGTTATAATTAAGCAACAAGATAACGAAACGTAATTTCGCATTGCGAAACAAGAAGAATGGGATGAAGTATGAGCTTTAAGAGCGACATAGAAATAGCCCAGGAAGCGAGACTTTCCAATATTAATGAAATTGCAAAAGAACTTTCCATTGACGATGATTTCTTAGAAGTTTATGGAAAATACATGGCAAAGGTTGATTACAACATCCTGGATAAATATGCAGACAGAGCGAACGGAAAACTGATTCTGGTGACGGCCATCAATCCCACATCTGCGGGAGAAGGCAAAACTACAACAACTG
>JAAYNC010000207.1:0-6656 GCA_012521055.1 Eubacteriales Family XIII. Incertae Sedis bacterium | reverse complement strand
CCGCTGATGATTACATCTTTCTTGCGATCTACCAGATACACGAAGCCGTCCTCATCGATGCGGGCCATGTCGCCTGTATAGAGCCAACCGTCTTTCAACACAGCCGCCGTCGCTTCCGGGTTTCTATAATAGCACTTCAATAAACCCGGTCCCCTCACGCAGAGTTCACCCACTTCACCTTGTTTCACAGGATTTCCCTTTTCATCCACTACTTTCAGCTGCCAGCTGTAACCGGCCTTTCCTATTGCCCCGACTTTATGAATATTTTCAATCCCAAGATGGACACAGCCGGGACCTATAGCCTCAGACAATCCATAGTTTGTATCGTAATCATGGTTCGGGAAATAATGCTTCCAGCGACGAATCAGACTTGGAGGAACCGGCTGCGCGCCAATGTGCATCAATCTCCACTGGGACAGCTGGTAGTCTTCCAGTTTAATATCGCCTCGCTCAATTGCATCAAGGATATCCTGTGCCCAAGGCACAAGCAGCCAGACTATAGTAATTTTCTCATCGGAAACGGCTTTGATTATATGTTCCGGCATCGTGCTCCGCAGCAATACAGCTTTGCTTCCTGAAAGCAGGCTGCCAAACCAATGCATTTTCGCGCCTGTATGATAAAGGGGCGGAATTAAGAGAAAATTGTCCTCCCGCGTCTGCTTGTGATGGCACATTTCCACCTCACAGGCCGTTATCAGACTTAGATGCGTGTGCAATATGGCTTTGGGAAAACCAGTGGTCCCCGACGAAAAATAGATGGCCGCATCGTCCTTCTCGCCCAGTTTGATCTTCGGGCTTACCGAAGAGCAACAGGCGGTCAGCGCGTAGTAGCTTTCCGAGAAACGAGGACGTCCCTGTCCAACGAATAAGCGCATTTTGACATTTGGAATATCATCTTTTATTGCGTCAATCCGCTCATTGAATTCCGGCCCGAATACAATGACGTCACATTCTGCCAAATCGAGACAATATTTAATTTCTTCGGCAGTATATCGATAATTCAACGGAACGGCTATTGCCCCTGTCTTTAGGATACCGAAATAGATGGGCAGCCATTCCAGGCAATTCATCAGTAAAACAGCCACTTTGTGACCTTTTTGCAGACCCCTGTCCAGCAGAAAATTGGCAAATCGATTGGCCTTATCGTCAAATTCGCGCCATGTCATCTCGCGGCGGTATTTGCGAGCCGGATCCGTTTCCACCAAATCATATTCTTTCCAGTCCGCCTTACATTCCTTAATCTCCGGATTTATTTCCACCAGACAGACTTCATCACCGAATAATGACGCATTCCTTTCAAGAATTTCCGTAATAACCATATTTCCTCCTTATAAATTAAAAATCGTCCTCGAATGTAAAATTCAGAGGACGGAAATTCCGTGGTACCACCTCAGTTCATAAACGTCTCACGACGTTTACCTCAGCGAGTGCTAACACACCTGGCACTGTAACGGGCGCTCCCGGCAAGGCCTACACAGAAAAATTTCCTTCAGCCCGCAACTCCCGGAATGTATTCGAGCAATTCTCCTTTGCGCCTCTCACCAACCGGCAACTCTCTGTAAAGTCGGAATGCATCTACTTCTTTCCGATCATCATCTTTCAAGTTTATTTAACTCGATGTTATACTCGATAATACCCGCTTTCAAAGTATAAGTCAATAGCCATTTTACTCATAACCGGCTGGGGAGCAAAGGATTTAAGCGCCTGCAACTTTAGAATATTTCATCAGATAAATCCAATGCATAAGCATGGTATCAAACCATGACAGCTTGGTGTTCACTCCGAGAGCCTGAGTGTGAAGCCAGCATATGCAGGCCTTTTCCGCCAACAGGCATAGGGCTTTTGCGTCCAGCTCCGTGAGTCCGCGACATATAGCACCGATTCCCGGGACCAATACGACTTCTTCCTTGTCAAGGGCATCCCGGATGGCCTTCTCTTCCGCCTCCGCCACCGTGATGCGCGGCCCTATCATCTGGGCCATATCATCCAACTGGGCAGAGATAGGTTTTCCTGCAGACGCGCAGGCCAAAACAGGAGCAGCTCCTGTATGACATACATTCGTAAATGCTTTGCTCATCGAAGCCATGAGGTGTTTTGCCATCTCTGCGTCATGAGGAATTTCATCTGCAGGCTGGCCTTTACAGGCGCGCCGGCAGACGGTTTCCAGTATGCGGGCACGGCGGAAAGCTTCTTCTCGATCACTTGCCGCAATGACTACACCGTGACGCACTAACAGGACCACATGGGCTCCTTTTCGAAATGCTCTTTCAATGTTATTAGCTAATCTCTTCGTTCCCGGTAAAGCGTAGTCTGCCGCTTCAATACCGCCAAGGGCGGTGCGCTCTTCCTCTGTTAGCACAAGATCATCGATACCTGTCAGTCCTATTGCGGAAGCATATGTCTGATGGGTATGTATCACAAACCGGGCATCGGGCAGCGTCCGATACGCGGCAATATGAACTCCTTTTTCGGAAGAAGGTTTTAGACGTCCTTCCCATTCTCCTGAGCTCATGCTCATCGATACGATATTTTCAGGTATCATCGTTTCATAGCCCAGACCGCTGGGCGTTATTACTATTCTATCCTCGTCTATGCGGCAACTAATGTTCCCCCAGGTACGGGCAGCCAGTCTTTCCTCGAAAAGCATGCGGCCCGACTGGGCCACCAGCTCCTTTGCCTCTGTTAATGTCACTATTTCATCTCCTAAAGCTGTATTTGTTATCAATTTGTATTTGGTGTCTGACACTTTTTACAACTACTTGTATTTGGTGTCTGGCACCAAATACAAGTTCGCACCTATTATATTGTAGTTGCTCTCTTACACTTTTTCAACATGTTAAGTGCAATTGATCAGGCCACGGGGCAATCCCCCGTGGCCTGGGTTACTACTATTAATGTGCTTTCTGTCGATCGATGCAATCAAGCCATATGTCGGTTATTAAAGCTCTTTAACTTCAACATTTACCGTAATATCTAATTTCTTAGCCTGTTCCAGATAGTAGTCCACTTGCTCAAATGTAAGCATGTCGGATGAGATCAATCCTTTTTGCGTATACAGGTCTTCGACAAACATTTTCGTGAACAGAGCGCCTCCCTGACCTGTCAAATACATTTCAGCTGTAAGTCCTGACCTTTCAAAGGATTCGACGAGACCGGGAGCAAACACATGGGACTCCACAAGGACTTTTTTGCCGTCTTTTGTACCTATGGCTTCCACCACCATGGACCCTGTATCGGAAACGAGACCCTCTTCGATGATTTCTTTGATTTCTTCTTTGTATTTCGGAGCCGGCGGCAGGTGCTTGAGCACAAAGTTGAAAGGAATCACCTTAACTCCATCTACTTCTACGGGTTTACGGGACAGCAGGCCGGCACGATACAAAGGTTCTGAGAAGTTTACGCCTGCTCCTCCGTACTTGAAGTAAATATTCTTTGCTCCTTTAAAGAATTTTTCCGCGTTCAATCCCATATGTAGCGGCTCATCGTGTGCGTGTTCTACAAGCCTGACTTCCTCGTCCAGGTAGTCGTATTTTCTGTATATGGGATCACTGAAAGGCTTTGTCCTAATGATCTCTCCGTTTACATAGGCATAGGCGTCTTCACTCATATCAGACAACGCCGTGATCGGTGACCACCAGAAGGGGAGGAATCTCTTTGCCTCCACGCCTTCGTATACGATATTATAGATCGTTTCACAAGTATCCAGATAACGCATGGCGTTCCTTGCTACGACGCAGATCAAGCCCGGTGCAGATCCTGTGCCGATAATGGCGGTTTTGCCGTTTTCTGCAAAGCGCCTGCTATACTCGGTGTACATAAGTTTAATACCATCAACCCAGTTATCCGTAAGCGCATCCGTGGCAGCAAAGTCCTGGTAGTTAGTCTTGGCCTCGATAGCCGCTTCTAACACGTTGGGACCGAAAGCCAAGGGCAATGCATTGATAATCAAATCCACGCCTTTTGCCGCCGCTACGATTTCCTCTATTTTGCTGGCATCAATCTTCATGCCCCTAGCTTTTTTCAAGTCTTTGACAAGTTCATTTACTGCCTTTTCATCGTAATCCGCGCATATGATCTCTGCCACTTTTGGCTCTTCATCCATGCGTCGTGCAACGGTTGATCCTTGCGCTCCCACTCCCAGAATTAATATTTTTTTCATTAAAAATTCACCTCTCCACACTTATTTTTGATTTATAAAGCTATTTAGATTATAATTAAACAAACAAAATATTGAAACGACAGAATTGTCAGAATGGTCTATTTTTATTGCGAATCGCTCTGACACAATAATCGCAAGATTTGATATATTTTTTAGCAAAAAAGATTTTTGATTCAGGGGGCTGTAAGGAATGTTGCTGGAAACTGTAGAATACAAAAGCGATCTTCCCTTCACCATTTCTTTTTCCAACGTCGCAGAAGAGTATTTCCACTATCACAACGAAATGGAAATGCTGTTTGTATTAAGAGGTACAACCAAGTGTCAAATACATAATGTACTCTATACCCTCAAAGAAGGAGATTTGTTAATCGTAGATACTACGGACATGCATCGGATTTTCGATTCATCCGAGGACATTCTGATGCTTGACATGTACATTAATCTCCAGTTCTTTACAGACCTCTATCCCGACATCGACTATATGATCTTTGCCTGCGAAGATTACAGAAAGTCTTCAACATTAAAATACCAGGATCTGCAGAAAAAAGTCTCGGTACTTAAGCATTACGTTGCCAAAACCGCGCTGACCTATTTCAATGAACCAAACAATCATCCCCTGTTGATGGAATGCATAAACGATCTTGTTTTCACCCTTGTAAATCAATTTCAGGGTTTCTTTATAGAAGACAACAAATTCAAGGCTGATCACGGCAGCCCCAACGACATAGATCTGAGCCGGTTATACAAGATCATAAAATATATCTATTTAAACTACGGCCAGAGAATCACCTTGAAAGACCTCTCCAACGTTGTATACCTTAATCCGTATTACATATCTCATCTCATAAAGAATACATCAGGGCTCAGCTTCCAAAACTTTCTAAACTATATCAGGCTCGAACATGCGGAAAAACTATTAGTGGAAAATAAACTGACTTTAACCCAGATAAGCCAGGCATGCGGTTTTTCGTCCCTTGCCTATTTCAATAAATGCTTTAAAGCCTGGTACGATATGACTCCGGCAGAGTACAGGGCAAATCTTAAACCCTGTGAGAGAAGCTATCACGGACCCTTTTCGGAGCAAGATGCAATTGCACTGTTGGAGCCTTATCTTCTCTCAGCCCCTCAGAGAAGCAGCGAGCACTTGGCCAAGTCTTCACATCATATATTTATACCCGTGAAGTATAGCTACCGGAGCGGGAAAAATATAAAAAAAGCCTTTCCTTTGAAGATACGCCTTGCCTCCGGCGAAGATATGTTCATGCTCAATTATCAGAAAGACAAGATATTAGAGTTAAATCCCAAGTCCATGGTAGTGGACTATCAATTGCTGGCCGGAAAAAGTAAACAAGAAGTCATGAGCATCCTCCACGCATTGCAGACCTTAAACCTACCCTTGCAGGTTGCTATAGCAGGGCAATCCATCGACCGGGAATCGGAAAGTATTATCAAATCCTTGGGCATTCCCTTGGTTTCACACGATAAAGCTATCGAAGACGGGGAGAAAGACAGTTTGAAAGACAGTTTGAAGGAGCCAAACCCCGTGGAAATTGTAGAAAGCAATACCGTCTGCGCCGCTTTGGCTCATATTTTAGATAATCCTCTCAAAAGCATTCGCCTTACAGGACAACCGGCAGCTTTATTCACCCCGGAAGGACTACTGACGCCGTTTTACTTTGCCTATTCAATTATTTCACAGATTAGTGGGGCAATAACGGAGCACCGGGATCAATATATGATCGTAAAAAACAAAAAAACAGTTTACCTTTTGATTTTTCAAACGGACGACAATTCAAAGCTAAAAGTTCATATTCACATAAACGGCATACGGGGAAAAAGGTATAGCATAGAGAGAAATTTCACGAAAGAGCATAACTGCTTCGAAACGCTGAAAGCATTAAAGAACCCGCCGGTTTTGACAGATTCAATAAAGTCCCATATAGATACAATTTCAGCCGGCACCGTGCGGCTCTCCTGCGTTGAGGCGAAAGAAAGGCTCGATTTGAATTTCGATATGGAACCGGAATCCCTGGTCTTTATAGAAATTCAAAATTTAGGGTAGGGAACGAGACAAAAAGTGCATTTCCACCACTAATAATTCCCATAATTGGATCAGGCGCATGAAACGAAAAAACAACCCTGTAATTCTTGAGATTACAGGGTATATTGTGTTATGTTATTTGCATCTTATTAACTTCAAATCCCATGCTGTTGATTGTACCTTCTATATCTCCCAGCGATATTTTGCATTCATCAAATTTTAGTTTTATAATGCTTGTATGATATATCGCTTCTACTGATTCTTTATCGATACCATCCAGCTTTTTAACTGCCGCTTCGATTTTTTGCATGCACAGCGGACATCCCAAGGTCTCCAAATGAATCTTTGCCGATTTCATATTATCAACCCTCCTTTCGTAATCCTCCGGTTATTTCTTTTGCACCCGACCTCTATTTACTTTAATTATACCCCGTTTGTGAAAAAAATGCCATTATT
>JAAYNC010000076.1:0-6942 GCA_012521055.1 Eubacteriales Family XIII. Incertae Sedis bacterium | reverse complement strand
GGCAACGGCAGAGATTGAAAGCAATGGTTACACCTTTAAAGCGTCGGGAAGCCGGACGAAATTTGAAGGATATTTGAAAATTTACAACAACGCAAGCGAGGAAGAAGAAGACAAAATGCTGCCCCCGCTGCAGGTGGGAGAAAAACTTTACCTCATTAATTTGACGGGAGAACAGAATTTCACACAACCTCCTTCCCGGTATACGGAGGCTTCCCTTGTAAAGGATCTAGAGGATAAGAATATCGGCCGTCCAAGTACTTATGCGCCGATTATAGCCACCCTCATCGATCGGAAGTACATTATAAGAGAAAAAAGAAACCTGATTCCTACTGATCTGGGTTTTCTGGTGACGGATCTAATGGAAAAATACTTTCCTGAAATAGCCGATACGAGATTTACCGCTGATATGGAGGATAGGCTGGACAGCGTAGAGGTTAATCATACGGATTGGAAGCTCATCGTTAAAGAATTTTATGATATTTTAAGCAAGGAATTGGAAATAGCATATAGGAATATTAAAAAGGTTAAGCTGGAAGACGAAGTGACGGACGAAACCTGTGAGCTCTGCAGGAAACCCATGGTTGTAAAACACGGAAGATATGGAGAATTCCTTGCATGCAGCGGGTATCCCGAGTGTAGAAATACCAGGGCGAAAGTGGAAAAAATCGATGTTAAATGTCCACGTTGCGGAAGAGATATCGTTACGAGGAAGAGCAAAACAGGGAAGACGTTTTACGGTTGCAGCGGTTATCCTGAATGCAATCAACTTTTCTGGAATAAACCCGTGGATCGAAAATGTCCAAAGTGCGGGTCTTTGTTAACTGAAAAGAAAACAAAAACGTCAAAATTTGTTTGTTCCAATGCGGATTGTGGGTATAAAGAATAGGTTAAGATATTAACAAGGCTGTACGATAGCAGGAGGTATAGAATACAAATGGGACAATTTCACGGAACGACAATTGTAGCAGTTAAACGAGAAAACGGTGAAGTATGCATCGGCGGTGACGGCCAGGTAACTATGGGCGAAGCGGCCATTATGAAGCATACTGCGAAAAAAGTGAGGAAAATTTATAAAAATAGTGTGATTACTGGCTTTGCCGGCTCAGTGGCAGACGCTTTTACATTGACGGAAAAATTTGAAAAGAAGTTGGAGGAACACGGCGGCAATCTGAAGCGTGCTGCGGTAGCCCTGGCACAGAGTTGGAGATCGGATAAAGTAATGAGAAATCTGAATGCTCTGATGCTGGCTGCGGATAAAGAGACGTTGTTGTTGATTTCCGGCAACGGAGAAGTCATCGAGCCGGATGAAAATTTCGTGGCCATCGGCTCCGGCGGCAATTACGCTCATGCGGCAGCCCATGCCCTCTATAAGCACACGGATATGAACGCCGAAGAAATCGTCAGGGAGGCACTGAACATAGCGGCGTCTATTTGCGTGTATACAAATAACAATATCACGATTGAGAAACTATAATATCCTGCCTGAAACACGGAGTGTTTGTATTTGGCAAGCGGAATATACAGGAGGTGGAGACCTTGGGAAAAAGCTTATATTCAATGACCCCGAAAGAAATCGTAAAAGAATTGGATAAATATATAATCGGACAAGATAAGGCAAAGCGAATGGTGGCTATTGCTCTGCGCAACCGCTATCGCAGGAGCCTTTTACCTGAAGAGATGCGCGAAGAGGTGTCTCCTAAAAACATCTTGATGATGGGGCCAACGGGTGTAGGAAAGACTGAAATAGCAAGAAGGCTGGCCAAATTAATGGATGCACCTTTTGTAAAGGTTGAAGCGACCAAGTTTACCGAAGTCGGATATGTGGGCCGGGATGTTGATTCCATGGTCAGGGATTTGGTAGAGGCGTCTATACGGATTACAAAGCAAAAGCACTTGGAGCAGAAATATTCCATTGCCGACGAAATTACAGAGGAAAAGATTATCGAGGCCATCATTCCTGGGAAGAAAAAGTCTCCACAAAGCGGAGGAGTTCGAGGCCCCTTCGACTTCATACTGGGAGGAGGCTTCCAGCCCAACCAGCAACAAACCAAAGTCGAAGAGCCTGACGAGAACAAAAGCGAGACTGAGCTGGCCAGAGAACAGGTGCGTCAGCAGCTTCGCGCCGGATTGCTGGAGGATCAGTTTATTGAAATAGAGATTGCTGAAACTCCAAAAAGCAATCAGCTGGATTTAGGCAACGAAGATATGAACATTGCTATAGGTAATATATTCGGCAGTTTTGCTCCCCAGCGAAAAAAGAAAAAGAAACTTACAGTTAGGGACGCTCGTAAAATTATCCGCGAGCAAGAGGCCCAAAATCTCATCGACATGGATCAGGTAACTTCAGAAGCGCTGGAAAATGCAGAGCAAAACGGAATTATATTCATCGATGAGATCGATAAAATAGCTTCAAGTTCCGGCTTTAAAGTTGGTGCAGACGTTTCCAGAGAAGGAGTGCAAAGGGATATTTTGCCCATAGTGGAAGGAAGCGTCGTTAAAACGAAGTACGGTCCCGTGAAGACGGATCATATGCTCTTTATCGGTGCGGGAGCGTTCCATACTGCAAAACCCACCGATTTGATTCCGGAACTTCAGGGTAGATTTCCCATAAGAGTTGAATTGGAAAACTTGACCAAGGAAGATTTTGTCCGGATTCTTACAGTGCCCGAAAACGCATTGATTAAACAGCATAAAATGCTCCTTGAAACGGAAGGCGTAAAGATCGAATTTACGGACGGAGCTATTAGGGAAATTGCCAATATAGCATACCTGGCTAATGAGCAGACGGAAAACATAGGAGCACGACGTCTCCACACCATAATGGAAAATCTCCTGGAAGACATTTCTTTCAACATACCGGACGTGGAAAGAAATGAGATTACCATTGACGAGGAGTACGTGAAAGAGAAGTTTAAGGATCGTTTTCAGGCAGATAACATCGACAAATATATTCTGTAAAAAATTAATATGATAAAATTGTGAAATATTTTGAAAATTAAAAAAAATAACTATTGCAATGGCAGAAAATAGTATATAATAGACATGGTTAGTATAATAGCAAACGGAGGTAGTAGCGCAATGTCGATGGATTTGCTTGATAAGATCAGAAAAATGAACTGGGTTTTACAAGAGAGTACCACAGGTATCTTTTCTTTTGACGATCTGTGCAAAATCCTCAGTGAACTGGAAGATGCAAATGTATACGTAGTAAACAAGAGAGGGAAAGTATTAGGGGTTCACTATAAGATTGAAGAAGAAAGTGCTGCAATCGTAGATCCTGAGACAGGTATAGAGAAATTTCCTTCGGAATACAGTGGCGCATTGTTAAAAGTAACTGAAACAATGGTAAACGTGACTCGCGAGGAAGCACTGGAAATTTTCAAGTACGAGTACGATACTTTTGAAAAGTTCTACCTGATCATTCCTATCATAAGCGGAGGACAACGCTTAGGCACTCTTGTTGCTACCAGATATTTGCCTCCTTTTTCTGCAGAAGATGTAATTTTGGGAGAGTATGGAGCCACGGTTATCGGCCTGGAAATCTTGCGTAGAAAAACTATAGAACAGGAAGAGGAAGAGCGGAGGGCAGCTATAGTTCAAATGGCCATAGGCACCCTTTCCTATTCAGAAGTGGAAGCTGTTCGTCAGATTTTCAAAGAATTGAAAGGCTCGGAAGGTTTGCTTGTAGCAAGTAAAATAGCCGATCGTTCCGGCATCACCAGATCAGTTAGCGTAAATGCGCTTCGCAAACTTGAAAGTGCCGGCGTTATCGAAACCAGATCCTTGGGCATGAAGGGAACGCATATTAAGATATTAAACGATAAATTCTACAGCGAGCTTGAAAAAATTTAGAGAACCCCGGCATACAAGATGCACCCATTCACCTCCGCCGACATACAATAGTACGACGGGGGTCTTTTTATGTGGAGGCAAACAAGAGGGCGAGAAAAGAAAAAGAAGTGGTTCGTTATTCTGCTCGTTTGTGCGGTGTTGGCGGGCTATGGCATTGTTTTCATGGAAAGGATTGTAAAGCCCGCCATAGCTTCCATCGGAGAGATTAAAGCCAAATCCATGGTCGTGCAAACGGTTAACGAAGTAGTGCGCGAGAAATATGAATCTGGCAAGGATTTTGAAGAACTGTTGAATATAAAAACCGATGAAGCCGGAAAGGTTACTTTGGTGCAGGCCAATTCCGGTGCTATGAATCGGATCTCCTTTGCTTTGGCTTGGGAGATTCAACAGAGGCTGAAGGACATCGGCGAAGAACGGGTAAAGGTGCCCATAGGCACAATCCTGGGCAACCAGATTCTTTCTCAAACGGGGCCTTATGTCAAGCTTAAGGTTCTGCCCTTAGGGACGACAAAAATTGATTTCAAAACCGAATTTACAGAAGCGGGCATCAATCAGACGAAATATAAAATATATATGGAAGTAATCAACACTGCCAAAGTGGTTGTGCCCTTTTCTGAAAAGCATATACAGGTGGAAACTACTCTTTTGGTAGCGGAGGCCGTGATACTCGGCGATATTCCCGACTCCTACGTTCAGGTTCCTGAACGCGATATCCTGGATGGGATGGACCTGGATTATTGATTCTCCTTGTCGAGCTCTTGATACAACACTAGCCGTCTTCCGTGTTTTAGCATGAATGTTGTGGTATAATAAAATTATGAAAGAATTGATAGAACTAAACGGAACAATCAATCAGGAAGCACCCCGTGCTATTTTGGTAGGTTTGGAACTGGACGAGGATATTTCCTACTACATGGAAGAACTTGAAGGACTTGCCCATGCAGCGGATATTGAAGTGGTGGGAGAATTGGTTCAGAGCAGGAGCAAGTCCAACACCGCCACACTAATCGGCAGCGGCAAGATGGAAGAGCTGGCCAGGCTTTGCGCCGACATGGATGTTGATATGGTGGTGTTTATCGACGAGCTCTCCGGCGTGCAGCTAAGAAACTTGGAAGATAAGCTCGGTGTCAAAGTCATAGATCGTACGATATTGATCCTGGACATATTTGCTCAGCGCGCCATATCAAAGGAAGGCAAGCTTCAGGTTGAGCTGGCCCAGCTTCAATATCGCCTGCCCCGTCTCACGGGTTTTGGGAATGCGTTGTCCAGGCTGGGTGGCGGCATCGGAACGAGAGGTCCGGGTGAAAAAAAGCTTGAAACTGACCGGCGGCATATCAAGCGCAGGATGAAAGAAATACAAAAAGAGCTGGAAGATGCCAGAAAGAATCGTAATATAAGGCGATCCCAAAGGGAAAGATCCGGCATCCCTATGGTTGCCCTGGTGGGATATACGAATTCCGGCAAATCGGCTCTCATGAACCGTTTCCTCATCGATGGGATGAAGGAAGAAAAAACAGTATCAGAAAAAAATATGCTCTTCGCCACGCTGGACACTTCACATCGCAGCGTAAAATTGGATACGAAACACGAGTTCATACTGATAGACACGGTGGGATTTGTCAGCAACCTTCCCCATACCCTTGTAAAGGCTTTTATGGCCACGTTGGAAGAAGTCAATTATGCGGATCTCCTGCTTCATGTCGTAGATGCATCTTACGAGGAAAACGATTTTCATATTAAGGTGACGGAACAGGTTTTAAGAGAGATAGGTGCCGGAGAGAAGGACAAAATCATGGTCTTTAATAAGATAGATCTCCTGGATGCTGCGGAGCGGGCAAGGTACGAAGGTCAGAACAGCGTGTGCATATCGGCAAAATATGGAGAAAACATAGATGCCTTGATTGAGATGATAAAGCAATGGTTGTTCGGAGACAGGATAGAAACTGCTTTATTGATCCCCTACGAAAGAGGAGATATTTACTCATACTTATGCAGCCGCTACGGAGCAAAAAACACCGATTATAGGGTAGATGGAATATATCTGGAGGCAGACTTGCCGTTGAAGGATTACCAGCAACTGGAAAATTATCGAGTATGATAGGTAGGGTGAAAATGATACGATATCGAAGCGTCAAAAAAGAAGCCTCTGTGGAACAGATCGTTGAAAAGTCCAGATTTATCGCTTACGTGCGGCCGGTTGAAACCAGGGAAGAAGCCCTGGAGTTTTTCGATGAAATACGAAATCTGCATAGAACGGCCACCCATAACGTGCCCGCCTATGTGATCGGGGAAAAAAGCCAGCTTCAATGGGCAAGCGATGACGGTGAACCTCAGGGAACATCGGGAGCGCCTATTGTGCAAATGTTGGTGAAGGAAGGACTCACCAATGTGGCGGTGATGGTCACCCGGTATTTCGGTGGGATTAAGCTAGGGACAGGCGGTCTGGTCCGGGCCTATACGGGAGCTGCCAAAGCGGCCGTCGAAGCTGCGGGCATATGCGATGTTAAGGAGATGAATACGTGGACTGTCAAGCTGGACTACAGTTTCCTGGGCAAGCTGCAAAGCCTTGCAGAGAACGGCCTTTTCACCATTGGCAATGTGACATACGAAGACAAAGTTACGGTTGATCTCCACATGGAACCGGAGATACAACAAGAGGTGACGGACATCCTGTCAAACCTGACGGGAGGTCAATTTACGGAACTGGGAATGCGACAGGAGTTGGTAAAAACTTAGCCATATTAACTTAGCATATTAACATGCAATTTTCGTTGACAAAAAAAAGGTGCTGTGTTAAGATAAAAATCGGCTCACGAAGAAAAGGGACATTCCAAGGTAGCTCAACGGTAGAGCACTCGGCTGTTAACCGATAGGTTGTGGGTTCGAGCCCCACCCTTGGAGCCATCATTTTCATCCGGCCGGGTAAGTATATTTAAGCTTTTAGGCTAATATTACAGGTGACGTCAAGGATGAAAATAAAACTTGACACATAAAAGCAAATGCGGTATAGTAACTAACTGTCGAACAATTGAAAAAGAATTTGAATGGGCGCATAGCTCAGCTGGGAGAGCACCTGCCTTACAAGCAGGG
>JAAYNC010000034.1:0-1994 GCA_012521055.1 Eubacteriales Family XIII. Incertae Sedis bacterium | reverse complement strand
CGGCAAACGAAAGGGAGAAATATATTTTTACGGGCGGCCCATTGAGACCATAAGCGACCGTGAGCAGGCCTCCCGCATCGGTTACGTTCTTCAAAATCCGGACAATCAGATCGTTACGGATAAAGTATGGCATGAGCTTGCCTTCGGGCTGGAAAGCCTGGGTTACGATACGAGGGTTATCCGCCTCAGGGTGGCGGAAATGGCCAATTTCTTCGGTATACAAAGCTGGTTTATGCGGGATGTGTCCCAGCTTTCCGGAGGTCAGAAACAGACATTGAACCTTGCGTCCGTCATGGCCATGCAGCCGGATGTATTGATATTGGATGAGCCCACTGCCCAGCTGGATCCCATCGCAGCTACGGATTTTCTGGAAACGGTTAAAAAAATAAATCGCGAAATCGGAACCACCATCATCATGACGGAGCACCGGCTCGAAGATGTTTTTCCCATGGCGGACCGGGTGATTCTCATGGACAAGGGCCGCATCCTGGCAGAGGATGCGCCGGAAAAGGTGGGTAAAATCCTTGCGCAGAAAAACCATCCTCTGCTTGTGGCTATGCCCGCTCCCATGCAAATTTTTGAGAGCCTGACAAATCATAAGATGTCCGCGAAACAGGCCCCCGGCCCGAAACAGGTGCCCGGCCCGGAGCCGGCAGAGGCCAGTCCCATTACGGTTCGTCAGGGAAGGACGTGGCTTACCGACATCTTTGCAGGAAAGCAGCTGGTGAAGCTGCGAATTGATGATCCCAGAGAATCCCGGCCTCAGGGTGAGCCCCTTATTGAACTGAAAGACGTCTGGTTCCGTTACAGCAGGGACGATGTGGATGTGATAAAGGGCCTTTCCTTAAAAGTGGAAAAAGGGCAGCTTTACTGCATCGTCGGCGGAAACGGATCCGGCAAGACCACGGCCCTTTCCATTATAGGCGGCATCAACAAACCCTATCGGGGAAAGGTGATTGTAAAGGGAGAAGATATCGCCAAGCAACGGAACAGGAAAATCACGGAAAATATAGTTATTCTGCCGCAAAATCCTCAAACCCTCTTTGTGGAAAAGACGGTTGCTCTCGATCTGATGGAGGTACTGGACGAGAAAACTCTTTCAGCCCGGGAAAAGGAGCAAAGAGTAAGGGAAATAGCAGACCGCATTGAAATTACCCATCTGCTGGAATCCCATCCATATGATCTTTCCGGAGGAGAGCAGCAGCGGGTTGCATTGGCCAAGGTCATGCTGACGGAGCCGGAAGTGCTTCTGCTGGACGAGCCTACGAAGGGACTGGACAGCCATTTCAAGCTGAAGCTGGCTAAAATACTCAGGCAGCTGCTTAGCGAAGGGGTCACCATAATCATGGTTTCTCATGACATTGAATTTTGCGGGAGCCACGGGGACCTCTGCGCCATGTTCTTCGACGGAAGCATAATTACAACAAATACACCCAATCGATTCTTCTCCGGCAACAGTTTCTATACAACGGCGGCAAACCGCATGTCCCGCCACCTGTTCGAAAATGCTGTAACGGTGCAGGATATGGTCACATTGTGCCGCGAAAATTTGAAGAGGGAAGAAAATACAAGCAGCGAAGATTTATTGCAAGAGGAGGTCATGTGCTGCGAAAGTGTGGTGCGAGAGGGAGCATGAAAAAACGGAACATCCTTACAGCCTTATTGTTTTTAATCCTGGTACCCGCAACCATAATCGGGGGCGTGGTATTCTTAAACGATCGAAAATACTATTTTATAAGCCTGCTTTTGGTCATATACACGATGATTCCCTTTTTCCTGAGCTTTGAAGGGCGCAAGCCCAAAGCCCGGGAGATCATAATCATAGCTGTACTTACTGCCATTGCGGTGGCAGGCAGGGCAGCTTTCTTCATGGTGCCCCAGTTCAAACCCGTAGTGGCGTTGATTATTATTGCAGGGGTATGCTTCGGCGGCGAAACGGGATTCCTGGCGGGGTCCATGACGGCCCTGGTATCTAACTTCTTCTTTGGAATGGG
>JAAYNC010000098.1:0-1950 GCA_012521055.1 Eubacteriales Family XIII. Incertae Sedis bacterium | reverse complement strand
GGGGCCGCTGGGGAGGCTGGAGAAAACAACCCTAGGCGGCGGGGATAAAGAAAGGAGTGTGAAAACCTCCTTGGTAGCAATATTTAGTACGGTACCTGGCAGGAGCGAGCCGCCCGCTCCGAATAAGGAGGATAACCAAAGTAAAGGGGTGAGGCGGTGGAAGGCTGGATAAAGTTACACAGAAAACTTATTGAAAATCCCATAATGAATGTGAGGTTTTAAGATGTCGTACCCAAGAAGTGTGCAAGTAAAGAATGGAGATTATTACACCGTATGCCATTATTATATTTGTGACAACTGCAAAAAAGAATTATTTGAAGCAGATTATTATTATTCAAATGGTAATGGATATGATCTATGTTCTAAATGTGCATTCATTTTAAAAAAATATACGGAAAAAGAATTTTTAGAATCAATTGGAATATCACTGGATTCATTTCATGTAGCAATAAACGATGATGGAGAAGTTGTAATATGGCAAGGCAAACCAATACCACCATTTAAAAGAAACAACAAACAACAAAGACGCACGCCCCAATATGCTGCTTGGAGAACCGCAGTATTTGAAAGAGATAGCTACACTTGTCAGGATTGTAACCAAAGGGGTGGTAAGTTAAATGCACACCACTTACAGAGCTTTAAAAAGTTTCCTAAGCTGAGATACAAAATTGAAAATGGAATTACATTATGCGAAAAATGCCATAGGGAAAGGCACAAAAGGAAGGTGGTGTGATGCCTGACGGTAAAATTGAAGGAGGTTATATCCTTTTATCTCGCAAAATTATTGAAAGTGAAATCTGGAGGAAACCGCCTTTATATTTAAAAGTTTGGATATGGCTATTAGAAAGAGCGCAACACAAGGAATATAAGCAATTAAAGCGTGGTCAGTTATTTGCAAGTATTAATGATATTCGAACAGGTGTAGCGTGGTATGTAGGTTACAGAAAAGAGACTCCAACAAAGGACCAAATCTTTCAAATCCTTGAATGGATGCGAAACCCGTACGGAAGCAATATGAGAGCAACGATGAAAGCACCGATGATAGCAACAACGAAAGCAACACATGGTATGGTCATAGAAATACTGAATTATGAGCATTATCAAAATCCTAAAAATTACGAAAGCAACAACGAAAGCAATGATGAACCAGCCATGAAAACAACACGAAAGCAACGGCAACCCAACAATATAAACAAGAATGATAAGAATGATAAGAATGATAAGAAGTATAAAATCATTAGGTCACCGATTGAAATTGCCATTGATGATTTTAAGGAATTTCGCAAGAAAATCAAAAAGCCTATGACGGACAGAGCAGTTGAACTCCTGGTTGATAAACTTAACAAGCTGGCCTCTGATGATGAAACCAAAATAGCGATACTGAACCAAAGCATAGTAAACGGCTGGCAGGGGGTGTTTCCGCTGAAAGGAGACACGCAAAGACAATCAGGTACAAACAATCCATTTTTACAGGAGGGCGTATGAACAGAGAAGAAACAAAAGCAATCTTGGCAATCTTGAAAGCCGGATATCCGAATTTTTATAAAGACATGACAAAAGAGGACGCTACAAACACAATTAACCTATGGACCATTATGTTTGCCGACGATCCGGCACAAGTTGTAACCGAAGCTGTTAAATCCCTAATGTGTACGCTTAAGTTCCCACCTACAATAGCGGACGTAAAAGAAAAAATTGCCATGATAACGCAGCCGCCGGCAATGACGGAGATGGAGGCATGGCAGATGGTAAAATCGGCAATCAGCTACTATAACGCTGCCGAGACATTTGAACGCCTGCCGCCGATACTGAAGCGGATAGTTGGCAGCCCAAACCAACTTAGGGAATGGGCGATTATGGAGACTGAGAAGTTCGATACCGTGGTACAGTCAAACTTCATGCGGTCGTATAAGGCAGTAGTGGCACAGGAAAAAGAACGTGCCATGTTGC
>JAAYNC010000140.1:0-21785 GCA_012521055.1 Eubacteriales Family XIII. Incertae Sedis bacterium | reverse complement strand
TCGAGTCAGGCTCGTTATGACCACTTCGATACGCCTCCATATTTTATTTTGATAACCGCAGCGCTGTTGATTATAGCATAAGCAGTTATTTATTTCAATCAAAATATCCCTCCTTCTCGCCAGTGTATTTGGTGTCTGCCACTTTTTACAACTTTGTCTGCATTATAATTTAGTATTCAGCAAAGTTCCGTTTTCGATCTTTATTTTTGTTTGTTGCTGAAGCCGAAGGTAGACATCAAAACGCCTTCGGTTAAAATTGTTGTCTATATCACAGTGTGAAAATAGCCAAGATTCTAATTCGAGCCTTAATTGTTGTTGATAATTCAGACAAAAAGTAGACAAAAAATAGTTTGTGCCCATAATTGTTGTTCACTTTGCAGGGCAACTGTAGACACAATCTGGATCTGAGTAAAATTCTTGTCTACATTAGCGATAGAAAGTAGACATGAAAAGGCATTGGTTATTTAGTTTTGTCTACATTGAAGATTAAAAATAGCCAAGATTTTAATGCAAGCCTTAATTGTTGTCTATAACACAGTGTGAAAATAGCCAAGATTTTAATTCACGCTTTATTTTTGTCTATAACTTAGGGTGAATGTAGACACAAAATAGCTTCTGTTCATAATTATTGTTTACTTTATAAGGTAAATGTAGACAGGATTCGGTTCTGAGTTTAAGTTCTTGTTTACAACATGATATCTTTAGAACAGCGTGCACGGCTTCCATTTTTGGCGAATATCTTAAATAGATAGGTAATCAAAGAAAGGATGTGGAAAATGGACCGTTCAAATCGTAATGACAGCCCTGCCTGGGCCAACATACCTGCACGTAATCCAAATTCTCAGAGACAATGGGAAGGAATGAAAGATTATGGGCCCGAGCCTTTTGTAGTGGACATAGAAGAAGCGACTTTACAAAACAGGAATTTCCGCACAGCCTTATGGACAGGAAATCATTTGCAGCTTACCCTTATGAGCATCGGCGTAGGGGATGATATCGGTTTAGAGATGCACCCTGACGTGGATCAGTTTATCCGTGTTGAGCAAGGGGAGGGAGTCGCTCTTATGGGAGACAGCATGGAGAATTTATCCTTCCGGCAAAACGTTTCAGATGATGATGTCATATTGATCCCCGCAGGTACATGGCACAACATAATAAATACAGGAAACGAACCCATGAAGGTATATTCCATTTATGCGCCGCCGGAACATCCCCACGGTACGGTACACGTTACTAAAGAGGAGGCGGAGCATCATCACTAAAACGGAGGCGGAACATCATCGCTGGAGAGGAGGCAGAGCACCATCATTGACTAAAAAAGATGGCTGCTTTAAGGAGGTTTCCGCAACGATTTTCTTTTAGCAATAAAATATGTAAGAAATATTTATAAAAATCGCATGTTTCGCTTTACACGGCGGAAAAGATGTGATACTGTGTACTTGGTATTTTTAGATGTACGAAGTTGATTCACAAGTATTTGTAAATCACGGTTCGTCGCGATGATTTAAAAATACTTGTGAATTTTTTTCGGCACGGGTACCGAGGCAAGGAGGTTTTTAGATGAATAAAGGTACAATAAAATGGTTTAACGAGAGCAAAGGTTATGGCTTTATTTCCAACGATGACGGTGGGGAAGATGTGTTCGTTCACTACTCCAGCATCGTAGCCGAGGGTTTTAAAACCCTCACAGAAGGGCAAAAGGTAACCTTTGATGTGGAGCAGGACCCCAAAAATAGCGGCAAGTTTCGCGCTGTAAACGTCAGAGGCGTATAACTGCACGATAGCTGATTACACCTGCAACCGGAAGGTCTTTCTGTCGAAATCCAGAAGGCCTTCCTTTTTCATGCGCCCAAGCTCCCGGCTCATTGCGCTCCGGTCGACGCAGAGATAATCGGCCAACTCGTTCCGATTGAAAGGAATTTCAAAAATATTTGACTTGGCTCTTTCCGCCTGATCCTCAAGAAATGCAAGCAACCTGCCGCGAATGGTCTTGTGGGTGATATATGACATTTTTCTAGTGAGTATCATATTTTTTGTCGCAATGATTTTAAGCAGATTTGATATGAGCCTTTGATGGAACTGGCAGGCTTTGTTGCAGGTTCTAAGCATTAGATTGATATCCAGAAGAAGCACGATACAATCCTCTATCGCCTTTACGGACACCGGAATTTTAGGCAGTCCCATGCATGCATATGTCTCGCCGAAAAGACTGCCGAGCTTGAGAGTTCCTATAATCATCTTGTCACCGTAGATATTTTCTTTTATTACCTGAGCCTTGCCTGAAAACAGAATTCCCAGCTTGGGATAGGACTCCTCCGCGAGAAAGATAAAGCTTCCCTTGGCAAATCTCTGCTGGCGGCTGTCCATGCATGAAAGAATGTGGTCGATTTCATGTTCACTCATTTGAGCGAAAAGAGGGTGATTTAATAAAATTTTCTTCATAAATTTCCTCCTTTGTTGCAACTGCAACAGACCATAGGGTTGAGCTTAATTATAGTATTTATAGAAAACAATTGCAAGACTAAGGTTTCAATGAAATTTGAGAAATTAAGCGTAAATAATGGAGGAGAAAAACATGATAAGAAAGATTATTAAAATTGATGAGGACCTTTGCAACGGATGCGGACTTTGCGCGGATGCATGCCATGAGGGAGCCATTGCCATGATAGACGGAAAAGCGAAGCTGATCCGTGACGATTATTGTGACGGATTGGGCGATTGCCTGCCTGTTTGTCCCACCGGCGCCATTTCCTTTGAGGTGAGAGAAGCTGCGCCCTACGATGAGGAAGCGGTGAAGGCAAGAATGGAAGCGAAGAAGCAGGAAGATCAGCCTTTGGCATGCGGCTGCCCCGGCACCCATGCGAGAAGCCTTGCGAGCAAGCGGGAAGCATCCACCGTTGCGGTTCCTGTGCAGACGGCAGTATCGGAAAGCCAGCTGATGCAGTGGCCCGTACAGATTAAGTTAGTGCCGGTTAATGCACCTTACTTTGACAATGCAAATCTGTTGATTGCGGCAGACTGCGCAGCTTATGCATATGGCAATTTCCATAATGAATTCATGAAAAACAAAATAACGATCATCGGTTGTCCCAAGTTGGATGCTGGAGATTACGCCGAAAAGCTTACCGCTATCCTTCGCGAGAACAACGTTAAAAGCGTTACTGTAGCCCGCATGGAAGTTCCCTGTTGCGGGGGAATTGAACATGCAGTGAAGCAGGCTCTCATGAACTGCGGTAAAATGATTCCCTGGCAGGTTGTAACCATTTCCACTGACGGGAAAATCCTTGAATAAATTGAAATATGTAAGCTGCTGAAGAGAGAACCTCCTGTCTCTCCTGTCGGCAAAAGACGCCTGTGCGAAAGCGAGGCGTCTTTTTTATGGAATTCTTTCATTGCATGCCCAAGACAATAATGATAAAATTCAGATAACTACAGATGGATTATTTTGTATAAAACTACCAATTAACGGAATAATACGGTGCCGGATTAACGCACTAACGGAAAGATGTATTGAAAGAAGGCGAAGGAATGAAAAGCATTTCAATAGGCGGAGCAAAGCTTACTGTTGAAGAACTGATTGCGGTGGCGAGAAAAGGGGCGAGAGTTCAATTGTCCGAAGAAGCTATAGCGGCGATTGACAGGTCCCGGCAAGTGGTGGAAAAGTGCGTTGAAGAGAAGAGAGTCGTATACGGGCTTACAACAGGTTTCGGAAAGTTCAGCGACGTAACCATCTCCGATCAGGATACGCTGCTTCTCCAGGAGAACCTGATTATGAGCCATGCATGCGGCGTAGGAGAGCCTCTGCCCGATGAAGTGGTTAGAGCCATGATGTTGCTCAGAATCAACGCGCTGGGAATCGGTTATTCCGGAATACGTGTTTCTACGGTTCAGACTTTGGTTGAAATGCTTAATAAAGATGTGATACCGGTCATTCCCTCCAAGGGATCACTCGGGGCAAGCGGCGACCTTGTTCCTTTGGCCCACATGTCCCTCGTGCTTCTCGGCATGGGAGAAGCGAAATATAGAGGTGAGGTAATGAGCGGCGAACAGGCTATGAAGTTGGCTGGTATTACACCGGTGAAGCTGACTTCTAAGGAAGGTCTGGCTTTGATAAACGGTACGCCCGCCATGTGCGCTGTGGGAGCCCTGGCCCTGGCCGACGCCGAGATGCTTATGAAGAGCGCAGACGTGATTGCGGCTCTGAGCATGGAGGCTGAATGCGGTATTGCCGATGCCATGGACGAACGGCTTCACAGGGTGAGGCGTCAACCTGGACAGATGGCGGTGGCCGAAAACATGAGAAGGTTGTTTGAGGGCAGCCGGTATATAAGCAGGCAGGGAGAGTTGAGAGTACAGGATGCCTATTCATTCCGCTGTATTCCCCAAATTCACGGCGCCAGCCGGGATGCCATTGCATATGTACGCAACATCATTGATAATGAACTTAACGCAGTAACGGATAATCCCCTCATATTTTCTGACACTGAAGAAGCTTTGTCCGGCGGCAACTTCCACGGTCAATACCTGGCCATAAGCTTAGATGTTTTGGGTATTGCCCTGGCAGAGCTTGCCAATGTATCGGAAAGAAGGATAGAGCGCCTTGTGAATCCGGCTTTGAGCGGCCTGCCCGCTTTTTTAATCAAGAACGGCGGTCTGAATTCCGGAATGATGATCGCCCAGTATACTGCCGCTTCCCTGGTGTCGGAAAATAAGGTCCTTGCCCACCCGGCGTCCGTAGACTCCATACCTTCCTCCGCAAACCAAGAGGACCACGTAAGCATGGGAATGACGGCGGCAAGAAAGGCCAGGGAAATCCTCAACAATGTCACGGAAGTTTTGGCCATTGAAGCCATGTGTGCGGCCCAGGCAGTGGAATTTCAGGGACAGGAGGGGCTGTCCCCGGCAGGGAAAGCTGTTTACCGTCTGATACGCCGGCAGGTTCCGCCCCTTGAAAGGGACAGGATCCTGTATGTTGATATGCAAAAATGTGCCGAACTTCTTAGAAGCGGGGCAATCTTGCAGGCGGCGGAGTCTGTTGTGGGACCGCTACAGTAAAGAGGAGGTGAATCAATTGCTGGATAATGCGCGCATTGCAAACTCGATGAAAATCCGTCTCGGAGGGGAGCTGCCTCCGAAGAAACCTTTTGTTGAAGGGATAAGGCGGGCCCCGGTCAGGGAGTTTACCCTGAGCGAAGAAGATACCGTATTGGCGCTTAAGAACGCTCTCAGATATGTACCGCCGGAATGGCACGAAGAGTTGATTCCGGAATTTCTCGAAGAGCTGCTCACAAGGGGCAGAATATACGGCTATCGCTTTCGCCCTTACGGGCAGATCAAGGCAAAACCCATCGATGAGTATAAAGGGAAATGCATTGAAGGAAAAGCTTTCCAAGTCATGATCGACAACAACCTGGATTTCGACGTCGCCCTTTATCCTTATGAACTGGTAACTTACGGTGAGACCGGACAGGTATGCCAGAACTGGATGCAGTATCTTTTGATCAAGAAATACCTGGAGGAGCTGACAGAGAATCAGACTCTTGTGGTAGCGTCGGGACATCCTCTGGGCCTGTTTCAATCTCACAAAACATCGCCGAGAGTAATCATAACAAACGGCTTGATGGTGGGGCTGTTTGATGATCAGGAAAACTGGCACAGAGCGGCGGCTCTGGGCGTGGCGAACTATGGGCAGATGACGGCAGGAGGATGGATGTATATCGGGCCCCAGGGAATCGTACACGGAACATTCAATACCTTGCTCAATGCAGGCAGGCTGAAACTCGGCATTCCCGACGACGGGAATTTGGCAGGAATACTTTTTGTGAGTTCCGGGCTCGGCGGGATGAGCGGGGCTCAGGGTAAAGCCGCTGAGATTGCCGGAGGAGTGGCTGTCATCGCGGAAGTGGATTATTCGCGCATAAAGACCCGCTTTGAACAGGGCTGGATCCACGAAATCGTAGAGACGCCGGCCGAAGCCTTTGAGAGAGCGGAAAAGTATAAAAAAGAAAAGAAGGCTATCGCCATCGCTTATTACGGCAATATAGTAGATCTGCTGGAATATGCAGAAAGGGAGAATATACACATCGATCTGATGTCCGACCAGACCTCATGCCACGCTGTATATGACGGCGGATATTGTCCTCAAGGTCTAAGTTTCGAAGAGAGGACCCGGTTACTGGCCAAAGATAAAGAGAAGTTCAAGCAGTTGGTTAATGAGTCCCTGGCTCGTCACTTCCGGGTGATAAAGAGGCTTACTGACAAGGGAGCATATTTCTTTGATTATGGAAACAGCTTCATGAAAGCGATCTACGACTCGGGGATTAAGGAAATCTGCAAAAACGGCAAGGACGAAATGGACGGCTTCATATTCCCGTCTTATGTGGAAGATATTCTTGGACCACGGCTTTTTGACTACGGATACGGACCTTTTCGCTGGGTCTGCCTTTCGGGGAAACCGGAAGATCTGAGGCGAACGGACTTGGCTGCAATGGAATGCATCGACCCCAACCGCAGGTATCAGGACCGGGACAATTACAACTGGATCAGGGATGCGGAGAAGAACCGGCTGGTGGTGGGCACCCAGGCCCGCATCCTCTATCAGGATGCCATGGGCAGAACGAAGATCGCCCTTCGTTTCAACAAGCTGGTTCGCGACGGCGAATGCGGCCCAATCATGCTGGGCAGAGACCATCATGATACAGGAGGCACAGATTCACCTTTCAGAGAAACCTCCAACATCAAAGATGGGAGCAACATCATGGCGGATATGGCTACACATGTCTTTGGCGGCAACTGCGCCAGAGGCATGAGCCTGGTTGCACTGCACAACGGCGGAGGAGTAGGGATAGGTAAGGCAATAAACGGGGGGTTCGGACTGGTTCTCGACGGAAGTGAAAGAGTGGACGAGATAATTAAGAACGCCATGCCCTGGGATGTGATGGGCGGCGTGGCGAGAAGAGGCTGGGCGCGTAATGAGAATGCGGTGGAGGTATGTATGGAATACAACCGGATGGGAGATGCAAACCACATCACCCTGCCCTTCATTGCGGAAAATGAAGATAAACTCAGGGACTATGTCCACCAACAGTACAGTGCAAGGAAAAGGAGTGACTGACATGGCAATCAAAAGAATCATGGAATGCGTACCCAACTTCAGCGAGGGAAGAGATCTTGCGAAAGTGGAGAAAATCGCTGATGTCTTCAGGGGAAAGGAGGGCGTTAAACTCCTCGATTATTCTTCCGATGAGGACCACAACCGCAGTGTCATAACGGTGATCGGAGAACCTGAGGCACTTGGAAAAGCTATAGTAGAGGCAATCGGCATCGCAAAGGATCACATCGATATGAATCAGCATGAAGGCCAACATCCCAGGATGGGGGCGGCTGACGTGGTACCATTCATACCCATTAAGAATGTCACCATGGAGGATGCCATAGAGCTGTCTAAAGCCGTAGGTAAAGAAGTGGGTGAGAAGTACGGCATTCCCGTATTTCTCTACGAAAAATCGGCGACCGCGCTCCATAGAGAGAATCTTGCCGATGTGCGTAGGGGTCAATACGAAGGCCTTGCCGAAAAGATGAAGGACAAGTCGCTATGGATACCGGATTACGGCCCGGCGGCTCCTCATCCCACCTTCGGTGCCGTTGCTATAGGCGCCAGGATGCCCCTTTGCGCTTACAATGTGAATCTGGGCACCGACAATCTGGAGATTGCTACTGCAATTGCCAAGAAGGTAAGGTTTCTTGGCGGCGGGCTTCGCTATTGCAAAGCCATGGGGGTAGAGCTGAAGGAACGAAAGCAGACCCAAGTGTCCATGAATCTGACAGATTACACAAAGACAACGATATACAGCGCCTTTGAAATGGTCAAAATGGAGGCTGCCAGATACGGCGTTCCGGTAGTAGGCAGTGAGGTCATCGGATTAGTTCCCCAGCAGGCACTCATCGACTGTGTGGAATACTATTTGGGGATTGAGAATTTCTCGGCGAATCAAATCATCGAGAATCGGATAATGGAATAAAGGTAATCCGGAAGGCAGGATATAAATGTCGAAGAAGATTTTAGTTCACGCCAGCCAATTGGTCACCTGCAGCGGGTTTGCCCCTAAGCGGGGTAAGGAGATGCAGGAGCTTAACGTTATTGAAGACGGGGCTGTCCTGATGGAAGACGGCCTGATCGCTGCTGTAGGCACTACTGAAGAGCTGCTTCCCCATGCGGTGGATGCGGAAGTCATTGACTGCAGCGGCAAAGCGGTTTTGCCGGGATTTGTAGATTCCCACACCCACTTGATCTTTGCCGGCTACCGGGCGGAGGAGTTCTCATGGAGGCTTTCCGGCATAAGCTATATGGACATTATGCGGCGAGGGGGCGGCATCAACGCAACTACAATTTCCACAAGGGAAGCCACTTTGGAAGATTTGAAACGAGAGGGGAGGAAACGTTTATCCTCCATGCTGGCCTTCGGTGTGACTACCGTGGAAGGAAAGAGCGGTTACGGCCTGGATCGGGATACGGAGATCAAGCAGCTTGAGGCCATGAAAGAACTTAACAAAGAACAGCCCGTGGATAATGTAAACACCTTTATGGGAGCTCATGCCGTTCCTGAAGAGTTTAAAGGCAGAACCGGCGATTATGTGGACTTCATCATAAAGGAAGTGCTTCCTGAAGTGGCAAATCGAGGACTGGCCGAATTCTGCGATGTTTTTTGTGAAGAAGGTGTTTTTGACATTGAACAGTCCCGAAAACTGCTTCTTGCGGCGAAAGAATACGGAATGGAAATCAAGCTTCATGCGGATGAGATTGTTCCCCTGGGAGGCACCGAACTGGCGGCGGAGTTAGGGGCAGTTTCTGCGGATCATCTGCTTCAGGCGTCGGATGAGGGCATATCAAAGCTGGCAGAAAGAGGCGTCATTGCCACTCTCCTTCCGGCCACGGCTTTCAGCCTGAAAGAACCTTATGCAAAGGCAAGGAAAATGATAGACAGCGGCTGTGCCGTAGCTTTGGCCACGGACTTCAATCCCGGGAGCTGCTTCACAAATTCCATCCCGCTGCTCTTTGCTCTGGCAACCATATACATGGGCATGACCATAGAGGAGGCGGTTACCGCAATGACTATCAACGGAGCCGCTGCGTTGAAGCGAGAGAAGCAAATCGGCAGCATAGATGTGGGAAAGAAGGCGGATCTGGTCGTATTGGAGTTTCCCAGCTATCAATTTCTGCACTATCACTTTGGAGTGAACATCGTAGAAAAAGTCATTAAAAACGGCGAGCTTGTATTTGATAAATACAGATGTTAACATGACGCAACTATTTTTTTGGACGTAGGGTTACTTCCTGCTCGACGGCTACGCGCTGCGTGCCGTACGATCTAGACGGCCCGTCCTGCCCGGTTGGCACTTGCTTGTACTCGCCGGAGCGCAACCCTGCGCTCCAAAAAAATTTAAATACTTAAAGGGCAGGCAATTTTACAACCCCGGGTGTGCAGAAAATCAGATTATACGCAATTGTACGCAGATTTCTGCGAAAAATCGCTTTTTCGGTGTGCAAAAATGCGGATTGTATGTATGCAAGATAGAAAAATATCCGTATAATCTACGTACAATCTAAAAACGCAAAAATGCCCTGATCTGATAGTCAGATCAACGTACAATCTGAAATTTTGCACAGAATCTCCTGAAGAAAGCGTTGATAAAAGAAAGGCGGATAGTATGCTTAAAAAACTTACGATAGAACAATTTACGAAAGAACTTGCGTCGGATTCTCCCGTTCCGGGGGGAGGAAGCGCTGCTGCCCTGGCCGCAGCAACGGTAGCCGGACTCATATCCATGGTTGCATCCCTTACTATAGGTAAATCCGGCTACGAAGAGCATTGGGAGGAGATGGAGCGGATCCGTGATGAGATGGAGGGAGCGAGAAACTTCTTTCTGGATGCCATGGATGAGGATGCTGGCTCTTATGCCAAGGTAATCGATTGCTTTAAGATGCCAAAAAACACGGAAGAAGAGAAAGCTTGTCGCACCGAGGCCATTCAAAATGCCCTTTATGAAGCGGCTGTCGTACCTCTGCGAGTAGCGGAAAAGGCGGCTTCGCTTTTCGAATATGCTGGAATTGTCATAGAAAAAGGCAACAGGAATGCCGCTTCCGACGGGGCGGTTGCCGCTTTAATGGCCCGTGCCGCCACAAGAGGAGCCTTGTTCAATGTTAGAATAAATGCCGAATCCCTCAAAGATCCCCAAAGGAAATCAGAGCTCCTGAAACGGGCGGAAGAACTTGAAAAAGAAGCGGACGGTGCAGAAAGAAAAGCGCTGGAGCGGTTGACCCTATGAACTGCTGCAAGATCCTCGTAAATGGAGTTTTTCTATAGTTGATAGGATGAAAAACCATCACCAAAAGAGAGGTGATGGTTTTTGCATTTCATCATGTGGGTAGTTTGCGCTATAAAATTGCTGCCTCCAGAGCCAGCTTCATCATATCCGTAAAGGACTTCTCACGCTGTTCGGCTGTGAGCCTGCCTCCCGTTACAAAGTGATCGCTGATGGTTACTATGGTCAGAGCTTTAGCACCCAGTCGGGCCGCGTTCATGTAAAGGGCTGCCGCTTCCATTTCCACCGCCATAACACCAAGCTTTGCCCATCTCTTCCACCAGTCCGGGTCGTCCTCATAGAATACATCACAGGAAACGATATTGCCTGCCTTGAAGGGTATGTTTTTCCTGTCCGATACTTGCTTTACTTTCATGAGCAGGTCAAAATCACAGCAGGGCGCAAAGTGGCCGGGGAGATTGTAAGTATGTTGCCAGTTGGAATCCGTTGAAGCGCTGAGAGCTACTACTATGTCCATCAGCTTGATGTCTTCATGGAAGGAACCGGCGGATCCGATCCTGATCAGATTCCTGACCCCGTATTCCTTTATGAGCTCATAGCTGTAGATTCCCATGGAGGGCATGCCCATTCCCGAACCCTGCACAGAGACGGGAACGCCTTTATAGGTGCCGGTAAAGCCCAGCATGCCTCGGATCTCATTGTAGCATTTGGGGCTGTCTAAAAAATTTTCCGCAATGAATTTGGCTCTGAGAGGATCTCCGGGCATCAGTATGGTTTCCGCAATATCGCCTTTTTTTGCTGCATTGATATGTGCTGTACTCATGTGACCTTCTCCTTTGCTCAGTATGTACTTTAAATTTTTGAAAACTAACCGTAATACAAACAGTATAACACAAATAGATTGCTTTAAATACATATCTATGTTCTATTAAATACCGCTTTACGCCAATCTCTCCCATTCATCATACCTTTGAAAACACCATGGGCATGCTGCTCATATTGTACAGCGGAGCATCGGCTGCCTTCTGCAAAGGCCTGAAATATGTAACCAAGAATTTTGTGGAAGCCCAGGCCACTGTTTTGATAGGGGTACCCCTTATTTTCGAGTCCATCTACAATAAAATCTGGAAAAGACGAGTTTATAAAAACGACCACCAAAAAAATCAAGCGCCATAAAAATTAAAAAGTATTTTTCAATAGACTTATTAATAGACTTTTTAAACGAATGCCACGGTTCCCATCGTGGCATTTAATTCTGCCCTCATGCCCATGGGGATGACAATTTGCGGGTAAATATGCCCGCTTCTCAGGTTGTATACTGTGGGGATGTCCAGGGGGCGAATGATCTGATCAAAGATCTGCAATAAGGATAAAGTGTCGGCAGGATCCACATCTTCTTCAGGCATGTCGGAAAAAGTGCCGAGTATAATTCCTGCGGCAGCCTCCAATTTACCTGCCAGTTTTAGCGCTGTCAGGCTCCTGTCTATCCTATAAGGAAGCTCATCCACCTCTTCAATGAAGAGGATCTTTTCTCTCGTATCGATTTCATAGGGTGATCCCAAGGCGGCGGTCATTACCGACAGATTGCCGCCGGTAATTTCTCCGCGAGCAATCCCGGTACATATGGTTTCAATGGATTCTTCCGGTGGATTTTCCACCTTTCCCGGCTGTGCGCCGGCAAAAACCGCATTGAACAAACTATTCAAAGTGAAAGGGTCCAATTCCTCATACCCTCTTGAAGGCATGGGAGCATGATAGGTAATGAATCCGCATAACTTGTTGAATACAATATGCAGGGCTGTGATATCGCTATAGCCTGCAAAAAACTTCGGATTGCGCCTTATACCCTCATAATCCAGCATGGGCAGGATACGGGTGGTGCCGTAACCTCCCCGCACGCAGAAGATACCGCGGATGTCAGGGTCTACAAAAGCATCGTTTACATCCTTTGCCCGGGCTTCATCCCTGCCGGACAGGTATCCGTTCTTCATGAAGCAACTGGGGAAAACAATAGGTTCCAAACCCAAAAATCGAATAGATTGAATGGATAGTTCTATTTTTTCTTCCGAAACGGGAGAGGAAGGCGCAATCAGGGCCACCGGATCTCCCGGTCTCAAAGGGCGGGGTTTTATCATAGAAACATCTCCTCGATACGATGATAGTTTACTGGTTATGAAATTGGGGATTGTGTCGAAAGTTAAAAGGACTTTTTAAATATTTATGTTTACCGGAGGAAAATATGATTTTGTCATCTCATATCATGCCTGAGGCCTCAATAAAATAAATGATGAGAAAAGGTAGATGAGGTGTTACAAGTGATGGATCCGGAATATTTAAAACAGCAGGTAAAAGATGCGGCAGTCCGCGCGATAATGCTGAGGAGGGAACTACATCAATGGCCTGAACCGGGAAACGAGGAATTTCGCACCGCCGGGATCATAGAAAGGGAATTGAAAGACTTAGGGTTCCGGGTTGAGCGGCTTCTTCCCACGGGATTGATATGTACGATACCATGCGAAAGCCGGACTGACTCTATAAAAGGAGTGGTCAAAAATGCGGGTGATCATGAAAGAAGCGGAGACATTGCTGTGAAAAAAGGAATCGCGCTACGTGCCGATATGGACGGTCTCCCCATAGAGGAAAAGGTTAGCCTTTCCTTTTCGTCTTCAAGAAAAGGTTACATGCACGCCTGCGGACACGATGTTCATACTGCCGTTTTATTGGGAGTCGCAAGGGTCATCGAGAAAAACAGGCATATGCTTAAGAAAGATGTTAAACTCATATTTCAACCCGCTGAAGAGACGACGGGCGGCGCGGAAAGGATGATAGCCGCCGGCTGCCTTGAAAATCCGGATATCTCATCGGTCTTTGGGCTCCATATAAAGCCGGAGCTTCACGCCGGAAAAATCGGGATCAAATACGGAAGGGTACACGCCGCATCGGATATGTTTAGTATTCGAATAAAAGGCCGCGGGAGTCACGGGGCTTTCCCGGAGAAAGGTGTGGATGCGCTGTTAACAGGGTGCCAGGTTGTGAACTGCCTGCAGACCGCTGTGAGCAGATCTGTTCCTGCTTTTGAACCTGCAGTATTGACGGTGGGAACTTTCCGGAGCGGATCCGCCGCAAACGTTATTGCGGAGGAAGCGATTCTTGAAGGTACGATCCGGAGTTTTGACCCGGAGATCGGATGCGTGCTCAGACGGAGAACGGAGGATATCGTCCGGTTTACCGCGCTGGCTGCGGGAGCAGAGGGTGCTGTAACCTTTACGAAGGGATATCCGGCTCTGATAAATGATGAACAGGCCACAGATCACCTGGCGCAGGTGGCCCGGGATTTTATAGGCAAAGAAAACGTGATAGAACTTACGGAACCCGCCATGAGCGTAGATGATTTTTCGTATTTCCTTCAAAAAACAAAAGGGTCTTTCTTCTTCCTCGGAAGCGGTTTTTCTGACAGGGAAAACCCGCCTATTCATTCGGGCAATCTTTATGTGAATGAAAAATGTATAGAGACGGGAATTTTAATTTTGTCTGCTCTATGTTTCAAATAGGGGGAAATTGAGCAAAATAAAAAAGCCGGGAGACACGGGGCCGGCTTTTCTACCATTACACTTTATTGATTAGTGCAATAGTGTGCATTTAACTTATGCACAAGTGGGGACGGGTGAGGTTTTACTGTGCCTTCGCTTTGTTGAACTGCTTAGCCATACGGGAAATTTTTCTTGATGCTGTGTTCTTGTGGATCGTTCCTTTAGCAGCAGCTTGCTTTAATTTTTTCTCTGCTAAAGATAGTTTGTCAGCCGCCACATTAAGATCATTTTCTGCAATGGCTTTGTTGAAGTCTTTGATGATTTCTCTCAGGTGGGTTTTAACTCTCCTGTTGATTGCAGTCCTCTTAGCGATGACTTTGATCCGCTTTTCTGCAGATTTTATGTTTGCCATATTTTTTCACCCCACTTTCACGGAATATAGCCGTGTAAAGTATAGCGGAATAAAGTAGAAAAATCAAGTACAAAATAAGAAAAAAGAACAGGGGGAGGAAATGAATTACAGAACGGATTTAGCTATTGAAAGCAAAGAAATGATCGAGGAGAAGCACAAGGGCAAAAAGGTTGAAATTCCCGGGGTTGAAGTGGACGAAGATCAATACGGATACGGAGTTAAGGTCATCCGGATAAAGATTACCACGGAAGAGGGCAGCCGGATTATGGGAAAACCTTTGGGAAACTATATCACCATTGAGGCGAAGGACCTTGTGGACGGAGAGGAAGAGGTTAAGCAGGAGACGGTGAAAGCGATTACGGCGGAGCTTTCAAAATTGGTGCGTTTTCACAACAAACTCAATGTATTGGTCATCGGTTTGGGCAACGAGATGGTCACCCCGGATTCCTTGGGACCTTGCACCGTTTCCAAGGTCAAGGTTACCCGTCACATGTTTGTAATCACGGGAGCTGAAAGCTACGAGGATGTGGGCTGTGTGAGCGCCTTAATTCCGGGTGTGATGTACACTACCGGGATGGAGTCGGCGGAGTTGATTCGAAGCGCTGTGGAAATCGCAAAGCCGGAAGTGGTTATCGCCGTCGATGCTTTGGCTGCCAGGAGTGTAGATCGCATCAGCTCAACCATTCAAATAACGGATACGGGCATTTCACCGGGGGCAGGAACGGGAAACATGAGGAAAGATCTGACGGAAAAATCCCTTGGAACAAGGGTTATAGCCATTGGCGTTCCTACGGTTATCGATTCAAAAACGCTTATTCTTGACAATTTGGCCGGCTATCTCAAAAAGCCTGAAGAAGCGGAAAGACATATTGAAAAGAACGGTCACAGTATGATCGTCACCACCACGGACATCGATCAGATTATTGCAGATTTTTCTGAGGTCATTGCAAATGGTATAAATAATACTCTTCATCCCGGCATATATTCCTCTTAGAAGAGGTGTATATATGAAAAGAAAATCATCACACAGAAAGAAGAGGAACAAGAGAATGCTTTTGTTCCTTACCCTGTTGTTTTGGAGCTTTTCGGCTCTCACCTGCGCCCTGCTGCTGAACAGCGAGCTGGCAGGCGGCAAGGCGGACATGGGACAGGAAGTTGGCAAACAATATCTGACGGCAGCTTTTCCTGCCGTCAGCAGAAGTTACGGAACCGATGTAAGGCAATCTTCGACCGATGTATCCGTAAATGAAAGCATCATCATAAAAGGAATGATTGCTAATGGGGAACAGCAAGGCGATGCGACAAATATTGAAACGGAAATGCCGGAAAGTGGGGATATCCTGGATTCTGCCTCCTCCGGAGATCCTCTTGTACTTATTTATCACACCCACGCAACAGAATCCTATCAGCCGGTGAGCATCGGAAACTTTCATTCCGTCGATGAGAAGGGTACGGTAAGAGAAGTGGGCAGCGCGTTGAAAGGCGCTCTTGAGGCAAGAGGCATTTCGGTAATGCACGATAAGACCCTCCACGATCACCCCTCCTACAGCAAGTCCTACAGCCGGTCTCTAGACACAGTGGAGAAGATTTTAAGTGAAAATCCTTCAATATGTATCGTCATCGATTTACATAGGGATGCAGCCGCATATACGGGAAACAGAAAACACGTTTTTACGGTGGACGGCAAGACTGCCGCCCAGTTTGCTCTTGTTGTAGGAGAAGGAAATAACAACTTGGATGCGCTGATAAATTTCGCAAACAAGATAACCCAAAAGGCAAACCATTTGTATCCCGGTTTCAGCAGGGGGATTATCCGAAAAGAATACAAATACAATCAACATGTGGCGGATAATTATATTCTGCTGGAAATGGGCAATAATGAGAATCACATTGACGAGGTAAAGCTGTCTGCCATGTTGTTTGCCCGGGTTTTGGAAGAAGTGCTTAAGGAAATGTAGGCTTTGGGTGATACACTATGAGGATGGATAAATGGGCGCAAAGAGATGCGATAAAGCGCCAACGAAGTTTGTTGCGAAAAAAGAAAAGGGCGGTTTTTCTGCTGGTATTCTTCTTTTATCTAGGATTGGTTGCGGTGGATAGCGCCTGCTCGGAGATGACCAGATACCCGGGAGCGCTGACTCTGCAGTCAAGACGCATCGACAGGGAGCATATCTTGCTCTCTTTTCTCGGGAAGGAAGTTATGGTGAATACAGATTGGATTTTGGAGGAAGTGGATCGGGTGAAGGATACGGCTAAAGAAACCATATCCGTTTTGTCAGGCATGGTAAGAGGTCTGCCGGAAGGTTCCCAATCACAGCATATAAATAATCAAGGCAGAGATGAAGAATTACCTCTTCCTTCAAAAACCTTATAACATAATTGCTGTCACCGGATGCAGGTTCCGTGGGAAGAATCCCAAATACAACACCTTTTACAAGTAAATAGAAATATGCTACAATAAACAGGCCGCAGAAGCTGCGGTCTGTTTCAATTTTTGAAATCATATTTTGAAACATTTTTCTATCGGAGGAAATATGGACCAGTATCAAAACCAAATTAGGAATTTCTGTATTATCGCTCATATCGATCACGGGAAATCTACTCTTGCCGACCGACTGCTTGAGACGACGGGTGTGGTAGCCCATCGCGAGATGAAAGAGCAGTTTCTGGATAACATGGATATTGAGAGAGAACGGGGCATTACGATAAAACTGCAGACCACGCGTTTAAACTATCGGGCCAAAGACGGCAAAGAATATATCTTCAATCTCATAGATACTCCCGGCCATGTGGACTTTACTTACGAAGTTTCGCGAAGCCTGGCGGCTTGCGAAGGGGCTGTCCTGGTGGTTGACGCTACCCAGGGCGTGGAGGCCCAGACCGTGGCCAACGTCTATCTTGCATTGGATGAAAATCTTGAGATTTTCCCGGTTATCAATAAAATCGATCTGGCCAGCGCTGACCCCGATGCCGCGAAGGCGGAAATCGAAGAAGTTCTTGGAATCGATGCTTCTGAAGCGCCGTTAATTTCCGCCAAAGAAGGCACCAATATCGAAGAAGTGCTGGAAGGAGTTATCCGTCACATACCCGGCCCCGGCGGAGATCCTGAGGGGAAGCTTAAAGCGCTGATTTTTGACTCCTATTACGACAATTACAGGGGCGTAGTCATCTATACCCGGGTTTTTGACGGAGAAATTAAAGAAGGGGATCTTATCAAGCTGATGAGCACCAATAAGAAATATGAAGTGACGGAAGTGGGTGTATTTGCTCCCGGACCCACTCCGGTAAAGCGTCTGAGAGCCGGAGAAGTGGGCTACATTTGTGCCGGCATCAAACAGGTGGCGGATGCCAGGGTGGGAGATACCATCACCCTTGACAACGATCCTGCGGATGCTCCGCTGCCCGGATACAAAAAGATGCAGTCCATGGTCTATTGCGGGATTTATCCGGCGGAAGGCGAAAAGTATGAGAGCGTAAGAGAGGCTCTCGAAAAGCTGCAGTTAAACGATGCGGCGTTCATGTTCGAACCGGAGACATCCACCGCCCTGGGCTTTGGCTTCCGTTGCGGTTTTTTGGGATTGCTCCATATGGAAATCATCGTGGAGCGGCTGGAAAGGGAGTTTGATTTAAGCATTATAACCACTTCCCCCAGTGTCACATACAAGGTAGTGACGAAAGACGGCAGGGAATTGATGATACAGAATCCTTCCAATCTGCCGCCTCAAAATGAAATAGATCACATAGAAGAGCCGCTGGTCAAAGCCGACATCATGATTCCCAAAGAGTACGTGGGCAGCATTATGGAAATCTGCCAGGAGAGGCGGGGAGTCATGACTCATATGGAATATATAACAGAGAACAGGGTAGCTCTTCACTATGAAATGCCCTTAAATGAAGTGATTTACGATTTCTTTGACGCGCTGAAGTCAAAGACAAAGGGATATGGTTCTCTGGATTATGAGATGCTTCGCTACGAGAAGTCTAACCTTGTCAAGATGGATATTCTGCTCAACAAGGAGTTGGTGGATGCCTTCTCCATGATTGTCCATGAATCCAAGGCTTACAGCCGCGGACGCTACGTCTGCGAAAAACTGAAGGAACTCATACCGATGCATCAATTTGAAATACCCATACAGGCTGCCATCGGGCAAAAGGTTATTGCTCGCGAGACGGTCAAAGCTTACCGCAAGGATGTTATAGCCAAATGCTACGGCGGAGATATTTCCAGGAAGAAGAAGCTCCTTGAAAAGCAGAAGGAAGGCAAGAGAAGAATGCGCCAGTTCGGCAGGGTAGAAGTTCCTCAAGAAGCTTTTACAGCCGTTTTGAAATACGACGAGAACAAAAAATAAAGGAATGGCTGTTATGAAATCCCTCGGATTATACATCCACATACCTTTTTGCCTGAAAAAATGCAATTACTGCGATTTTCTGTCCCTGGGCGGTATGAGCGAAGAAGATCATGCCGCATATACAGAGGCTTTGCTGGTGGAGCTGGAACATTACGCGGACCGGAACATCTCACTGGACAGCGTCTACATCGGAGGCGGAACACCGTCTCTTCTTGATCCTGGTTTGATTTCCCGCGTCGTGCAACGGGTTCAAAGCTGCTTTACCATATCGGAGGAAGCGGAGATTACCATAGAAGCAAACCCTGGGCTGCTGGATAAGAACAAGCTTACGACTTACAGAGGTGCAGGGATTAACCGTCTCAGCATCGGGGCGCAATCCTTAAATAATGAAATTCTCAAGCTGCTTGGGAGAGTGCATGACAGGGAAGAATTTGTTCGAAATTTTCACTTAGCAAGGGAGTGCGGCTTTGAAAACATCAGTGTAGACTTGATATTTGCCATACCCGGGCAGACCCATGATATATGGATGGACAGTCTGGAAAAAACCATCGACCTTGGGCCGGAACATATTTCTTTTTACAGCCTTCAGATCGAGGAGGAGACGCCTTTTTACGATCTATGGAAGAAAGGGGAACTAAAGCCTGTTGACGATCAAGGGGATCGGGCAATGTATCACAGTGCCATTGACCGGCTTCAAAGCAGCGGGTACCGGCATTATGAGATATCCAATGCAGCAAAACCCGGCTATGAATCCCGACACAATCTGAAGTACTGGTCCATGGACGAATATCTTGGGGTTGGGCTGGGAGCCCATTCCTATATTGACGGAAGGCGTTTCAGCAATGAAACGGATTTAAGCAGGTACATCCGCATCGCTAAGGAGAAGAATTGCGCCGGGAGAAGGCAGGGCGCCAGCCCCTGGACAATATGGTTTCATGAGAACACCGTCGAGGGCGAAATGTCGGAATTTATGTTCACCGGGCTAAGAAAGGTGGAAGGAATTCGCCTTTCCGATTATGAAAAAAGATTTGCATTGCCGGTGACGGCGGTTTATGGGGATCCTATCAATAAACACATTGAGACAGGTCTCCTGGAAATAGATGAAAAGGCAGACCGGCTCCGGCTTACAGCCAAAGGAATGGATTTATTCAACCGGGTGCTGGTTGATTTTGTTTAAAAAGCCACAGGGGAGGAAACTCCCTGTGTGTTTTTTTATAAGCAATGGACGGGTACGGTGTTATTTTATGTAAAGAGGGTATAATTCCGTTAACACCGGGCGCTCATACGGAGGGAGATAGAAGAAATGGGCAAATACATCATGTCACTTGATCAGGGAACCACATCCTGCCGTTGCATTGTCTTTAACCGGAAAGGAGAAGTAATCAGCCTGGCGCAAAAAGAATTCAAGCAGATCTATCCTAAACCCGGTTGGGTGGAACACGATGCCATGGAAATTTGGGCAATTCAGGCAGGGGTTGCCCAGGAAGCAATGAGGCAGGTAGGAGCCGAATACCACGACATTGCCGCCATCGGGATCACCAACCAGAGGGAGACTACCGTTGTCTGGGAAAAAGATACGGGAAGGCCGGTCTATAACGCCATCGTTTGGCAGTGCAGGAGGACAGCGGAATACTGTGATGAATTAAAAGCTAAGGGATTATCAGATACGGTTCAGCGAAAGACCGGGTTGTTGATCGATGCCTATTTTTCCGCCACAAAACTGAAATGGATCCTGGATCACGTGGAAAGAGGAAGGGAGCGGGCTAAAAACGGCGAACTGCTCTTTGGAACCATTGAGAGCTGGCTGATTTGGAATCTCACAAAGGGCAGGGTCCATGTGACTGATTATTCCAATGCGGCGCGCACCATGCTGTTCAATATAAAGGAATTGAAATGGGACGAGGAGCTGTTGGAACTCTTTGACATCCCAGAGGCAATGCTGCCTGAGGCAGTGCCTTCCAGTTATATATACGGTGAAACGGATCCGTTAATCTTCGGAGGCCCGATTCCCATTGCCTCTGCAGCGGGAGATCAGCAGGCTGCTCTTTTCGGACAAGCCTGTTTTCAGTCCGGAGACGCAAAGAATACTTACGGTACCGGCGGTTTCTTGCTGATGAATACGGGAAAGAAACCGGTTTATTCGAAAAACGGGTTGCTGACCACCGTTGCCTGGGGAATAAATGACGAGGTATATTATGCTTTAGAAGGATCGGTTTTCGTTGCCGGGGCCGCCGTGCAGTGGCTTAGAGACGAACTGAAAATCATAGAAAAATCATCGGATACAGAGGCCATGGCCCTCAGCGTGCCCGACACCAACGGAGTATATTTCGTACCCGCATTTGTAGGACTGGGAGCTCCTTATTGGGATCCTTACGCAAGGGGAATCATAACCGGATTGACACGAGGGGTCAATAGAAACCATCTCGTTCGCGCAACGCTGGAGGCAATTGCCTACCAGACCTGGGATGTGCTTGAAGCCATGCAGGAGGATTCGGGAATTCGACTTGCTGCCCTCAAGGTGGACGGAGGCGCTTCAGAGAATCGTTTTCTTATGCAGTTCCAGGCAGACATAATCGGCACACAGGTAGAGCGTTCCGCAAACAAAGAAAGCACAGCGGTGGGCGCTGCTTATCTGGCAGGTTTGGCGGTGGGTTTCTGGTCAGACCTGGGAGATGTGGTAAAAAACCGGAGCATCGATGGAGTGTTTGAACCGTCCATGGACGAGACCCGGCGCATGGAGCTGTTGCAGGGCTGGCACAAAGCCGTTTCGCGCTGCAGGGAATGAAAAAAGGAGTAGAAAGCAATCATATGAAAGAATATAAAAATTATTATGAGGAACTGATTAAAACACCTCCCTTTGCTCATATTAACAGTGAAAAGGACATGGATTGGCTCATGGGCTGCTTAGAAGGGCGTATCGTTGAGTATGAGGGAGATAAAGATTTATGGTATGATGACGGTTTTCTGTACGTCAAGATCGGCAATACGGGAAAAGCGCTTCGAATGAAGCAAAACAGGGCCGAAAAACTGTGCAGCTTTAAATGTGACTTTCATCAAAAACTCATCGAATACTTGGAGGAAATCAAAAGGAAATCAAAAGGGAAATCAAAAGGGACAGTCCCTTTTGATTTCCGGTAATACAATTGGAAAAAATTTTTAAAAACAGTTGAC
>JAAYNC010000109.1:0-16343 GCA_012521055.1 Eubacteriales Family XIII. Incertae Sedis bacterium | reverse complement strand
GAATGATGTCTATTTCTAAACTTGATATTTTTGCCTGTTTCTGCCGCCAAAGTCGATGAAACATATCAATTGAACAAATATTCTTGACAAGCCCACCCTGCCAATATATAATTCGGCATATATTCATAATTACAATGGCGTTGACAGGGAAAAGTAAGTGATTCTTCCTGTTCACAGAGAGCCGGTGTTGGTGCGATCCGGCAACAGGTGCTTCACCGAAGTTCACCCTCGAGCTTGTCCGCCGAAAAATCCCAACCAAATCTCCAACCGGGATTGAGTAAGCGCACACGGTTTCTCCCGTTAAAGGGATACGGGTGTATGCCCTGAGTGGTCATGACACGGCAACCTCCGTGCATGGCAATAAGAGTGGTACCACGGGTCTTCCCGTCTCTTGCGAGACGGAAAGACCTTTTTGTTTGTGATGTCAGCAACGATCACGATCGCACCCGAATACTCCGCTATTGCAGAAGAGTATTACGAGAAGCAGGAAAAAGAAAAGAAGGCTGTCATCAATGCCCCCAAAACGGTCACAACGGTCCATATGGAAATACCTCCTTTAGGTTTTTCTTCATAGTATGTTGACAGAACAAAGTTGGTTACTACCGGTTCTCCCCCCCCTCCCCGGGACCGATGTACCGAAAAAACAGGATACAGAATTTTGCACGAATTGATCTGCTTATTAAATAAAAAATGAGAATGAACTATTTTACAAGTCAAGTAAGGAGGCAAAAAAATGATATGGAATAAAACAAAGGAATGCATGAGCCGGGATGAAATGCATCATCTCCAGAGCGCCAGGCTTCACTCTACCGTAAAGCGCGTCTACCATAATGTTCTCTTCTATCGCGAGAAAATGCAGCAACTCGGCTTGGAACCAGGGGATATTCAATCCATCGAGGACCTTTCGAAACTGCCCTTTACCACAAAGGACGACTTGAGAGAAAATTATCCTTTCGGTCTGTTCGCCGTGCCCAAAAGCCAGGTAGTCAGAGTCCACGCTTCCACCGGAACTACAGGCAAACCTACGGTAGTAGCCTACAGTAGAAAGGATATTGATATATTTTCGGAAGTGGTTACCCGGGCGCTCGTGTCTGCCGGAGTTACCTCGGACGATATAATTCAGGTAGCCTTCGGCTACGGCCTCTTCACCGGAGGGTTAGGAATTCACTATGGAGCGGAAAACCTGGGAGCCATAGTGGTGCCCATTTCAGGGGGTAATACCGTAAAGCAGATTCAGCTTCTGCAGGATTTCGGCAGCACTGTACTGACCTGCACTCCATCTTATGCTACTTATTTGCTGGAAGTCCTCCAGGAATCCGGCGTGGACGCTGCTTCTCTTCCTCTCCGCGTCGGTGTATTCGGGGCCGAGCCCTGGACACTTGAGATGAAGGCAAAAATTGAAGAAGGACTGGGAATCAAAGCCTTTGACATCTACGGGTTGAGTGAAATTATCGGACCGGGCGTATCCATCGCCTGTCACGCCGGAGATATGTTACATATAGCCGAAGATCACTTTCTTCCTGAAATCATCGATCCCGATACTCTCGAGCCGCTGCCGGAGGGTCAGACGGGAGAATTGGTATTCACTACGATTACAAAAGAAGCCATGCCTCTTATCCGGTACCGAACCCGCGATCTGTCATCCCTCAGTTATGCTCCCTGTGAATGCGGCCGGACCAATACACGCATGTCCAAGATTTTCGGCAGAAGCGATGATATGCTCATCATCCGCGGCGTAAACATTTTCCCGACGCAGATCGAAAGCATTCTTCTCGAAATTCCCGAAGCTAAGCCGCACTATCAGCTGATAGTAGATCGGCAGGGAAGTTTGGATACCCTTGAGGTACAGGTAGAGATCGATGATTCCTACTTCTCCGACGAAATGGTTCAGCTTGCAAAAATTAATAATAAAATCAAACATAAAATAGAGAGTGTTCTCGGAATAAGTGTTATACTTAAGTTAGTGGAAAGTAAAACCATAGCAAGAAGCGAAGGCAAAGCAAAGCGCGTTATCGATAAGCGGAAGCTATAGGATTTGCATCGGCAGAAGAAAGGAAGGGAAGCGAGATGATGATCAAACAACTTTCTGTATTTGTTCAAAATGAACCGGGCAGGCTGGTTCAAGTGACGGATATCCTTCATAAAGCAAATATCAATATTTCGGCTCTTTCTCTGGCCGAGACAGAAGAATACGGCATCCTGCGAATGATTGTCAGCGATATCGATCTTGCCGCCGAGACACTGAGGCAAAACGGTTATAAGGTCAAAGCCATTGATGTCATCTGCTTGGTTACACCCGATGTCCCGGGAGCTCTCAATGAAAAGCTGAAGATTCTCGCAGCGGAAAAGGTGGACGTAATCTATATGTACGGTTATTCCAGCGACGGCAAGGCCAGATTGATCCTCAAGACCAGCGATCCCAACCGAGCAGCGGAAATATTGGAGCAGCAACAATAACAGAAGCATAATAACAACAAGAATCGATAAAGAAAGAGAGCCTGCGGGGAAATCTTCCGGCAGGCTCTCTCTATAGCCTTCTTAAACTTTTCTTTTTTTCTCTTACGCTTTCTATTCCACTTGCTCAAGCAAGCTTCTTAAATCCAGCAATTCCTGCTTCGTAAGAGTAATTCCTCTACCCATTTTATGATGGCCGCTGTCCCAGCTGCGCATATCATATTTCGTCTGGCCGCCGTTCCATGCGACACGGTTCAACTCTTTCGTCCATCCTTTTGCATCTTTTCCAAAGATGCCGATATGTTCCACCAGTTCAAAAGTAACCTCTCTGTCCCTATCTGCCGGCATTTTCTTTCCTCCTTAACTAAAAGTAATAAATGTAATATATTTACATTTATATAATAATATTACTTGCATTTTCTGTCAATACTTTTTCATTCTTTTTTAGAGGTTATGCCGACATCTATATTGTAATCGAAATCAGGGCCATGGAAATCCGATCCGGCAGTAATTATAAGCCCTCTTTTTTTGGCTATATCCGCCAACCGCTCCCCCTGTTCTTTCGTATGGGTGCTATAATAACATTCCATACCGGCCAGACCCCATTCCTGAAGTTTATCCAACACCAACTCCAAACGTTCAAACAGGTCGCAATTTTCTTCCTTCGGCAATCTTATCTTCATGGGATGAGCAAGAACGGCATAGCCGCCTGCATTCTTGATGAGAGAGATAGCTTTACGAACATGGATTTTTTCCCTGTGGATTTTTCTTGCCTCGGGATGACGCAGGAAATGCCCGGGTGTGCTCGCTTCCCTTGTGGATTTGATATACCCCTTTTTAACCAAAGCCAGGGCAAAATTAGGTTTTCCCACATAATCCTGGCCTTCCCGCTGCAGCAGATCCTCTTCGCTTATCCTATATCCGATTCGATTGAAAGCTGAAAGCAGCTTTCGATTGCGCTCCTGGCGCTTTTCACGCATATACTCTACTGCTTTTCTGAGCTCTTCGTTTTGGATATCGGTTTCATAACCCAAAATATGCATGTTGATAATCTCTCCGGCGTAATGATCCGGAACCCCGTCAAGTTCTTCGCCCTTCATATTCGTAGAAATCTCTATGCCGGGTATCACCTCAACGCCGAATTTCTCTCCCGCCTCCAAAGCTTCCTTAATGCCGTTAAACCCATCGTGATCCGTGATTGCAAGGGTCTTGACGCCTCTCTCCGCCGCGCGCCTGACCAGCTCTGTTGGAGACATGGTCCCGTCGGAATAATATGTGTGCAAATGCATGTCAATCATAGAAAGGATCCTCCTTTTCCGGACCGGACTGCAAGGCTATCGGATGCTTCAAAGCTTCTTTTTGGGCTATGTAAATGCAAGCAGCCTGAATTATGGTCACGATGGGAATGACAGCTAAAATCGCCTTAATTGAAAACTCTACGGAAATATAGCTTCCCATTATGGGAGACAACATAGCGCCCATGCTGCTCACGGTTCCCATAATCCCGAACAGGGCTCCTCTCATATGGGCGGGGGTGCGCTCGGACGCCGCCGATGTGAGAATAGGCTCCACTCCTCCCGCAAGAAAATAGAAAACGGTAAAGAATAGAGCAAACACAAAAAGGGATTTAAAGGGCAAGGTCAACACCATCACGGGAATCGAAAGCAAAGTAAGCTTCATGGACAACCTCAGCTTGTCCGTCCGGTCTCCCCATCTGGTAATGGTCAGAGCTGCCGCCGCGGTAGCAAAACTGGTGGCGCCATTAATAAAACCCGTATATCTTGCAGCTCCCGTGATAGTCCCCAGATTCTCCTGTACATAAAGAGCTAAAAAGGGAGTAAATACGGTGCGAGCCATCCTCTGCACGAGGAGGCACACCATAATTGAAATGATGTAAGGAGTAACAATAGCCCACCTGCTCTTTTTGCCTTCCTCGGCGGAACGAACACGGAAGCCATATGTGTTTTTATCTTCTTTAACCAGAAATAAAACCAGCACAAACCCAATCATCATGAGCAGGCCGCCCAGCAAAAAGCACAAACGGTAGCCCACAACTTCCGCCAGTAAACCGCCGATAAAGGGGCCTATGGACCAGCCAAGAAAAGTAGAGGATGTCATTATCCCCAAAGCATATGACATGTGGTTTTCAGGCGTATTGGCAGAAACGAAGCTCATACTTGCCGTGACGGTTCCGGTAAAGATGCCCTGGCAAATCCGAAGGATCATAAACTGCCATATGTTTCGCACCATACCCATTGATGCTAAAATCAAGGCGGCAAAAAACATGGCCCGCAATATCATCATCTTGCGTCCGTAGCGGTCAGATACTACTCCCCATACCGGGGAAGCGATGGCCATGGCTGCTGCCGGCAAGGTGGCCGACAAACCCACGTAATAGCTGAGCTGTACGCTGCTCGTAACGCCCAGTTCCTGAAAATAAAATGGGACGAAGGGAATGCCAAAACCAAAGCTCATCAGCGAACAAATCTGACTGACCCACAGAGTATATAAATTTATTTTCCAACGCTCCATAAACGGAAACCTGCTTCCCTTATAAGTCCACTACCATTGATCTCTTCAGTCCGTCCACTTCCGATGCCCCTTTCAGTACTTCTACAAGAGCGAGGGCAAAGATCATAGCAGTTCCCGGGGCTTTCGATGTAATGATCTTTCCGTCGATCTCCACCGGTTTTCCTCCTACCTGAGCTCCCTTGAGATGTTCTTCCATGCCCGGATAGATAACAGCCTTTTTCCCCTTCAACAAACCCAGGTTGCCGAAGACCATGGGTGCCGCGCAGATCGCCGCCAGCCAGCGGTTTTCCTTTGCGAATTTCTCCAGCTTTTCCGCCAGGCCTTTGTGAGTTCCCAGGTTCGTCGTACCCGGCATCCCTCCGGGCAACACAATCATCTCACAGTTATCGTAGTCCGCTTCCTCGAATAACCGGTCTGCTTTTACCGGAATCCCATGGGCTCCTTTCACCAGGTGCGCCCCCGTAACGGATACGGTCTCCGCATCAACCCCTGCTCTCCGCAGCACATCCACTATGGTAACCGCTTCGATTTCCTCAAAGCCTTCTGCCAGATGCACATATACTTTCATCGATTTACCTCCTCCCAACATCACAAAAAACGCTCAGTTTTCCAAGCGCTCCGGCTTTTTAATTACATTCTATACTACCCTGCAAATAACAACAATAATCTTACCCTCTTCGAAATGTATTATCCTGGCTTCGACAGATGGTCGGTGCTGTTACAGACACCGGACACGAAAAATTGTATCCGGTGTCTGACGCTTTGTTCAGTAGAACTACTGTTTTATTACAACATTATGGTTTTTATTGCAAACCTATTGCAAATCCACTGCTATCTTTCCTCCCTGAAATAGGCGTTGCTCAGGTCCTCCGGAGGCTGATTCTCCTTCTTGTTCTTTCTGGAGCTCAGGATGATAATCACAATGGTTGCCGCGTAAGGCAGCATGTCAACCCAGTATTGAGAGATATGAATTCCCATGCTCTGAAGGCGGAACCCTAAAATGGAAAGCCCTCCGAAAAGAATAGCGCCTATAAAAGCCTTAATCGGATTCCAGGAAGCGAAGATGACCAGCGCCACCGCAATCCATCCTCTTCCGGCAACCACATTTTCCACCCAGACGGACATCATTACCAGAGACATGTATGCTCCGCCCAGTCCGCAGAGAGCTCCGCCCACGCAGGTGTGAACATATTTGTACATAGTCACATTGATGCCGGAAGCATCGGCGGAAGCCGCGCTCTCTCCCACCGCTTTCAGGTTCAGTCCCTGCCTCGTACGGTAGAAGTAGATTGCCGTTACTGCAACCAGAACATAGCCGAAATATGCGAACACGTCCTGCCGGAAAAAGACATGCCCTATAAAGGGTATGTCCCCCAACAAAGGAAAGTGAACCTTTGCGAAGAAATCTTTAATTTCCTGCGGGACAACAATCCCTACATATGACTTGCCCATGAAACTGGCAAAACCGGTTCCGAAAATGGTTAGGGTCAATCCGGTTACCACCTGGTTCGCGCGGAGAGTGACGGTGAGAAAAGCAAAGATCAAGCTGCCTGCCGCTCCCGCCAAAATGGCTCCTAATATTCCCAGCCACGGATTGCCCGTCTCAAATCCCACGACAAAGCCCATAATGGCACCCATGAGCATCAGACCTTCCACACCCAGATTCAGAAGTCCGGCTTTCTCGGTAATAATTTCACCGATGGTTGCAAGGAGCAGTGGCATACTAGCGATCACCGTTGCAGCTAAAAATCCTTCCATTTATGCCACCTCCCTTTGAACTTTGCTTTTTCTGTCTGGTATGCTGACTTTATATTGCAGGAAAAACTCGCTGCCCAGTACAAAGAACAGGATGATTCCCTGCATCATATCCGCTACGGCAGCGGGGATCTGCATGGAAACCTGAATGTAAGCGCCCCCCTGCAATAGTATGGCGAAAGCGACGCATACAAAGAGCACCGCAATGGCGTTCAGCCTGGAGAGCCACGTGGTGATGATGGCGGTAAATCCGTAACCGCCGGACAAGCTGGCAGCCAGGGTCTTCTCCACTGCCGATGCCTGGATCATGCCAGTCAAGCCGCAGAGCCCTCCGGAGATAAACATGGCCACTATGATAATCGACGAAATTTTCATTCCGGCATATCTGGCCGTTTCCTTGCTTTCGCCCACTACCGTAATCTCAAACCCTTTTTTTGTATGGTTGATGAAAATATATACGAATACGACGAGTACAAGGGCGATTACCCAGCCGATATGAATTCCAAAAAGCTTGGGCAGGATGGCATTGTCGGGGAAAGTTGCTACCTTGGGAAATCCTTGAGATTCCGGATCCTTCCAAGGTCCGTACTGCAGATAAGTAACAAATTTAATCGCAATGTAGTTTAGCATCAGCGTGAATATGGTTTCGTTTACTCCCATCTTAGCCTTGAAAAACGCGGGAATAAAGGCCCAAAGGCCGCCCGCTATCATGGCTACCAGCGCCATTAGAAGCAACATCACCGGTTTCGGCAGCCCTTCGATGTTAAGCGCGACATAGGCCGCGGCCAACGCCCCCATGATAATCTGCCCTTCTCCTCCGATATTCCAGAACTTCATTTTAAAAGCTATTAAAATACCTAAAGAAGTAACCACCAAGGGTATGGCCTTTAATACGGTTTGGGTAAGCCGGATCTCCGTACCCAATGCCCCTGAAACCATGCTGGGGAAAATAACAAACGGGTTATATCCCAGGACCCAGATCACCAGCCCCGCGCAGACTATGGAAAATAAAATGGCCAGGATCCGGATCAACCATTCCACATTTTTCGGAAGGTCGTCCCGTTTAACGATATTAAATCTGGTCATGAGCCAACCCCTCCTTACCGCCTGTCATCAGCAGACCGATCTGCTCCTTCGTCACTTCATCCGGATCTACGATGCCGGTGATCTTCCCCATACAGAGGACCATGATCCGGTCGCAGAGATCCATGAGCACATCCAGGTCCTCACCGACAAACAGAATGCCTACGCCTTTCTTTTTCTGTTCATTTAGCAGATCGTATATCTTGTAGGACGCGCCGATGTCCAGGCCACGGGCAGGGTAGGCGGTGATCAGCACTTTGGGGTCAGAATCGATTTCACGCCCCAAAAGTACTTTCTGAATATTACCTCCCGAAAGTTTCTTTATCGGGTAATGGACACCCGGCGTTTGAATGTCCAATTTTTCAACGATAGATTTGGCTTTAGCCTCACAGGCAGCCCTCTTGAGAAAGATGCCCGGCTGATTCTGATAATCCTTCAAGATTAGGTTATGTACGATATCCATGGCACCCACAAGCCCCATGCCGAGGCGATCTTCGGGAATGAATCCCATGCGGATTCCCAACCGGATAATGTCCCTTGGCGTCTTGCCGATGATGTTCTCTCCTTCGAAAAAGATCCTTCCTTTTTCGGCCTTCGTGAGCCCCGCGATGGTCTCGCAAAGCTCCTTCTGACCGCTGCCGGCCACCCCAGCTACTCCGAGGATTTCTCCGGCGTGAAGGCTGAAACTGATTCCCGAAAGGGAACTTTTTTGATCGCTGCTTGTGACGTAAAGATTATCAACTTCAAGAAGCGTTTCCTTTTCCTTTTCAGCTTTTTCCTTTTTAATAGCCAGGTCTACTTTTTTTCCCACCATCATCTCTATAAGGGTGGGAACCTGAACCTCAGAAGTTTTAACGGTGCCGACGGATCTGCCTTTGCGAAGTACAGTTATACGATCGCTGATTTCCATTACCTCACCCAGCTTGTGAGTAATGATAACTACGGCACAGCCGTTATCACGCATGCTGCGGATGATCTTAAAAAGCCTGCGGATCTCCTGAGGAGTCAATACAGCGGTAGGTTCGTCCAATACGAGTATCTTCGCCCCCCGGTAGAGTACTTTTATGATTTCCAGGGTCTGTTTCTCGCCTACCGACATATTATAAACTTTTTTGTCCGGATCCACATCCAACCCGTATTGATCTGAAATGGCCCGGATCTCCTTGGTAAGCTGTTTGTTCTTCATAAACAGCCCTTTACCTTTGCCCAAAGCTATATTCTGCCTTGCCGTCATCACATCTACAAGCTTGAAATGCTGGTGAATCATTCCGATGCCCATTTCGATGGAATCCTTGGGCGAAGTAAAGTTAACTTCTTTTCCGTAAACGGAAACGGTGCCCCTATCCTGACGGTAGATGCCTGACAGTATATTGACCAAAGTACTCTTTCCGGCGCCGTTTTCCCCCAACAAAGCATGGACCTCTCCATTGTATACGGTAAGGTCCACATCTTCATTGGCCATTACAGATCCAAAGGCTTTACATATGCCTTTCATCTCGATTGCCTTGACTGGCTCCATAACTACCTCCGATAAAGCGTCGGGGCGGCTCTGAAGGGGAACCGCCCCAGTATGGTAATTACCGAATTGTTGTCACTGCATCCCTTACTGGATGGCAGTAATTCCTTCCAGCACGTAATTTATTGCCCAGATTTCGTCACGCTCGGTAAGAGCGTCACCGGCTTCTACAACTACGTTGCCCTCATTGTCTTTGAGAGGTCCTACAAAGATCGGGAAGTCTCCTGCTATTATCTCGGCTTTAACTCTCTCTACTTCCGCTTTCGCTTCGTCGGATACAAGATCCGTCAGAGGAGCCAGACCGATATAGCCGTCAGCCATCGTTCCATAGTAAGACTCGGGAACGTACTCGCCTGCGATGATCTTCTCGATGGTGGGAATGAGGTAAGCTTCATGATGCCAGATGGGAGCTGTCAGGAAGGAACCGGGAGCCACCTTGCTGTTGTCTATATTGTAACCTACTGCATAGGCGCCTACCTTTTCAGCTGCAATCTGAGCCGCCGAAGTGTCCGCATGCTGAGTGAGCACGTCACAGCCCTGGGCGAGAAGAGATTCTGCTGCCGCCTGCTCCAGCGCCGCGTCACCCCAGCTGTTGATGTATACAACGTTCATGGTCACATCGGGATTGACGGATTTTGCACCGAGGAAGAACGAGTTGATACCGATGAGTACTTCCGTATAATCATACGCAGCGATGTAACCAAGTTTATTGGTTTTTGTCATCATACCCGCCACGATTCCAGAGAGATACCTGGCTTCTTCCATAGCTCCGAAATAGTTTCCGAAGTTGGTGTCGTTCATCTTATAACCGGAGAAGTGCAGGAAGGTCACATCCGGGTATTCGCTGGCCAGTTCTTCTAAACCGTCCATGTGTCCGAAGCTGGTGCCGATAATGATGCTTGCACCGCTGTCGATCATATTGATGGCGTTAGTCTTTACTGCCTGCTTGTCTTCTGCTACGTTCTCGGCATAGAGAACCTTGACGGCCCCGCCGAAGTGCTCCTCGACAGCCATTGCTCCCATATGCTGCGCCTGATTGTAGCCGCCGTCTGTTATGGTTCCGATATAGAGGAATCCTACGGTGGTCACGTCCTCGGGTGCCTCGCCGTTTCCGCCCGGCTCGTCACCGCCGCCGCAGCCAACCATTGCCGTCATTGACAGTATAAGGACTAAGAAAATTGCTAAAACTTTTTTCATTTTTTTACTCTCCTTTTCTCCTTCTCCTTGCTTGTTGTACAATGTTTTACAATGCTTATTGTACAATGTTTTACAATAGTTTAGTTTTAGATTATTCCCTAAAAGTTAAGTGATCGTCTTCAATAGACGCAATAACCGCCAAGGATTCGACCCGATACCCTTCTTTACGCAGCTTGTCTCCGCCGCCTTGAAAAGCCTTCTCCACAGCAGCGCCGAAACCGCAGACTGCGGCGCCTGCCTGTTTTGCCAGGTCTATCAATCCGAAAGCCGCCTCACCGTATGCCAGAAAATCGTCAATAATCAGGATATTGTCTTGTTCGAAAAGATATTTTTTAGATACGACTACCGTGTATACGGCCTTTTTTGTAAAAGAGGTCACCTCTGTGGAGTAATACCCGTCGGTCATTGTATTGGGTGCAGCCTTCTTTGCAAAAACTACAGGCAAATTGCCCATATTGCCCATATGCATTGCCGTGGCACAGGCCAAAGCGATACCGGAGGATTCAATGGTTAGGATTTTGTTTATCGGAAGGTCAGCAAAACGAGTGGCAAACTCTCTTCCGATTTCCGATACTAAAGCGACATCTATCTGATGGTTTAAAAAACAGTCCACCTTTACGATCTCAGTACCGATAACTTGTCCGTCTTTTACGATCCTGTCCTTTAGCATCTGCATAGATGAATAGCCTCCGACTTCATTCCTTTAAGTAATGCTATTATAGAACCTTGCTTGCGTCGCGTAAAGCTTTTTCCCTAAAATCCCTGGTAGAATCTTGTCGATATTTTTTGAATGTACGCATTATCCCGAACATTAAGTGACTCTTTGACACCTGATTTCCGCCTGCACTTTTTTTCTTCATATAAACCGTTCGGTTCTTTTACCGGCCATGATCCATACAGAGATACAAAAAAGCAATTTTCTACAATTATTTATATATATCCGTAATTGTGTTTTTGTATCCCATTCTCTTGATTTTCGTTCAAATCATTGTTATATTGAATTACATGCAGCCATTGCTCAAACTTGTAAGAGGTGTTGTAAAAGGTGTCAGGCACTTTTTACAAGCCGGTAAGCTAAATCCGAAGGGGTATACATATGAACCAAAATAGACCCATTATCTCAATACGGGGTCTGGAAAAGATCTTTTATAGCAAAACAGGTCAGGTAAAAGCCTTAGAAGATATTAACCTGGATATTTACGAAGGTGAGATTTTCGGCATCATAGGACTCAGCGGCGCCGGAAAGAGCACCTTAGTCCGCTGTATGAATTTTTTGGAAAGGCCTACAAAAGGTACCGTATTCTTCGACGGAAAAGACCTTTCAAAATTAAGCAAGAAAGACCTGAGAATCGCGCGGCAATCCATAGGCATGATCTTCCAGCATTTTAACTTGCTGATGCAGCGCAACTCTATAGATAACATCTGCTTCCCGTTGGAAATTGTCGAGATGGATAAAAACGAGGCGCAGAAACGCGCTTATGAGCTTCTGGAGTTGGTCGGACTTTCCGACAAGGCGAAAGCTTACCCCGCTCAGCTTTCCGGAGGGCAAAAACAGCGCGTGGCCATTGCCAGAGCTCTGGCCACCAAGCCCAAGGTATTGCTCTGTGATGAAGCTACCAGCGCTTTAGATCCCGCAACCACCCATTCGATCCTCGGTTTGCTGAAACAGATTAACAAGGAATTTGGACTTACCATCGTAATCATCACCCACGAGATGAGCGTTATCGAAGAAATATGCCAGAGGATCGCCATTATCGACAACAGCCGGATTGTGGAGGTAGGAAACGTCATCGACATTTTTACCAATCCCAAGTCAGAGATTGCCAAGAGCTTTGCTTCTCCCGGCGGCGACAGGCCGAACCGCGTTATCGGCAACCGGTGCTGCCAGATTATCTTCGACGGAAACTCTTCCTACGAACCCATTCTGGCAAAGACGGTTTTAGAATGCAAAGCACCGGTGAACATCCTGTTCGCCGATACCAGGAATATCGACGGTAAAGCCTTCGGTCAGATGATCATACAGCTTCCAGAAGATGAAAATCTATCCGATCGGGTTGTGGCCTATCTCCGGGCCCAGGGCTTGATAGTTAAGGAGGTGGAATCAAGTGTTTAGCAGCGTTGTAACAAAAATGATAGGATTCGGTTTGCTGGAAACGCTTTATATGACTCTGGTCTCTACCGCCTTAGCATATGTGATAGGGTTGCCCTTAGGCGTTGCCCTGGTCGTATCTGACGGAAGCCAGAATTCTCTGGTAAGAGGTATAAACACGGTTTTGGGAATCGTGGTCAATTTGCTTAGATCGGTACCTTTTTTGATCTTGCTTGTAGCCGTTATTCCCGTTACCCGGTTTATAGTGGGAACTTCCATTGGTTCCACTGCGACCATCGTTCCCTTAGTTATAGCCTCTGCGCCATTCGTGGCCAGATTAGTAGAATCTTCCCTCAAGGAAGTGGATAAAGGAGTGATAGAAGCCGCCCAATGCATGGGCGCTTCCATGACACAAATAATCTACAAGGTAATGCTTCCGGAAGCGAAGCCCTCTCTGATTGTAGGGTCCGCCATTGCAGTCACTACAATCCTAAGCTATTCCGCCTTAGCCGGCTTTGTGGGTGGCGGCGGATTGGGAGATATAGCGGTTCGCTACGGTTATTACCGCTATCAAGAGGACATCATGCTGATTACCGTTGCACTTTTGGTCATCATCGTTCAGATCCTGCAGGAAATCGGGATGAGACTGGCGAAAATCAGCGACAAAAGAATATAAAATTTAATATGGAGGAAGAGAAACCATGAAAAAGCTATTATCGCTATTATTAATTTCCATACTTGCCTTATCGCTATTTACGGGGTGCGGTGGCGGCGAAACCGAAGAACCTGAAGCGGAGCTTCAAAAGATCATCGTAGGCGCAAGCCCGGCTCCCCATGCGGAAATCCTGGAAATTGCCAAAGAACTTCTGGTTGAACAGGGTTATGATCTTCAGATTCAGGAGTTTGTGGACTATGTTCAGCCCAACCTGGCCTTGGACAGCGGGGAGATCGATGCAAACTACTTCCAACACCGGCTCTACCTTGATCAGTTCAACGTAGAAAACGGAACGGAGATCGTGGCCATCGCAGACGTTCATTACGAACCTTTCGGCATTTATCCGGGCAAGACGTCATCTCTTGAAGATCTCAAAGACGGCTCCCAGATCGCCGTACCCAACGACACCACAAATGAAGCCAGAGCTTTGTTGCTCTTAGAATATCTGGGATTGATAAAGCTTAGAGAAAATGTGGGTCTGGAAGCCACAGTAAACGATATCGTTGAAAACCCGAAAAACCTTAAGATTGTAGAGATCGAAGCCGCCCAGCTTCCACGCTCACTTCCCGACGTAGACATGGCAGTCATTAACGGCAACTATGCCATCGACGCGGGGCTCAACGTAGGCACCGATGCTTTGGCTATCGAAGATGCCGAGTCTCCCACTATCAAAACCTATTATTCCAATGTACTGGCTGTTAAGGTAGGCGATGAGGGCAGGGAAGATTTGCAGGCTTTAGCGGCAGCCCTGTTATCTCCTGAAGTCAAGGCATTTATCGAAAGCACCTATGAAGGCGCGGTAGTGCCCATGTTCTAATCGACAACACCAGTTGACAACAAATGAATAAATTTAAAGGGACATTGCTTCACATGTATGGAAGAAATGTCCCTTTTGTTATGGTTGCAGGTATCTGATAAAAGACACCTGGAACAAGACGCACCGATACGGGCGCTTTGCTTTACTTGATGAATCCCGCCTTGGACAGGATCTCTCTGGCTATGGATTCCTTGGACTCATTGACTAAAACCACCGGCCCGGTGCAGCCCATTCCCGTCTCCGCATAGATTCTTTCTTTCCAAAGGAATATGGCGGCATCTTCAATATCCATAACCTCTATGCCCTGAATTTCAGCAGTGACAATTTCTTTCGCCGGCGGAGTCACCTCGGCAGATGCATCAGGAGCCTTGGGCAGGCCAGCGTTGCCGCTTCTTGCCCTGCATTTTGCGCTTTCCAAAATCTCTTTTAGCCCTGCCTTGTTAGCCTTGGCAAATTCCTCTTTTGCAATGCTCTTCCAGTCGTTCTTCACAAGCTGACTGGCATATTCCACCGCACCTGCAATCACCGGAGCTCCCGAAGCCCTGGAGACTATGAGGATCAGCTTATCATAGCCTTCCCCGATTCCGGGCCCGTAGCCGTATCCCGTGGATTCATAACTTCCGCCCGTGGTGTACGCCGAAAAGAGCTTCATCATCAGATTGCCCGTCAGAGGGTCCATAACCATGACGTCTGCCGATGCGGTCAAAAGATCGTTGCCGCGCATGATTACGCCGCCGTCGGCTCTCTCGGACTCGGCGAAGCGGATATCGTAACCTCTCTCCTTTAATGCAAGCAGGGCCATTTCAGTCTGTCTGGCTCCGTCCACATTGACGATCCCTACTGTGGGCTCCGCTATGCCGCTTGCCTTCGCGGCAATAATACCGTAAATTGCGTTCTTCACCATGCCTTCCACCCTGTCGGCAGAAGCGGTTCCCGTTGTGGTAGCAAGATAGAGATCCTTTCCTTTGCCCGGCGTAATGACTCTTCCCACGGTGGAAACTCCGATGGGGAAAGGATAATGCATGGTTACCGCAGCCTGGATTTCTTCCCTTGCCAACATGGCTTCCATCTTCTTGTGGACATCATCACCTTCTATGACTAAAGCTTTATAGCCTTTTCTTTCCGCCAGTGCAACGCCCTCATATATGGCTTCCATGCCCAGCTCGCTCCCCTCTGCGGCTATTCCGATTACGGGCAGGCTTTCCACTGTCATACCCGCATCCTTTTCTCGTGCCTCCTGCGTTCCGCTGTTTTTCTGCAGCACCACGGAAACACCGTCAAAGAGGTTGGTCATACGGCCCAGGAAGAGACTTCCTTTTCCGATGATCATAGCTTTCTCGATCTTACCGGATAAGATATCGTCCCTTGCGAATCCGAGATAAGGTACACCGGAAGGAATGTGTCCTTGGGTGGGAGCCCAGCCCGGCATGCCGTACTTCATGACAAAGTCAGTTATTCCCGCACGTTCCAAAACTCCCTGTTTTACCGCCAGCGCTGCGATCATCTTATAGTTGGCTTCCGGCACATCTCCGGCTCCTGCGGGCTTTGTAACATCGGGGTTCTGCATCTCAGCCGCATACTTTCCGATATCGGTAATTTTAAGTCCCGCTCTTTCCAAAGGTTCGGAGACGAGAGCGGTGATGACGGCCTGAGGTGAAGAGCCTGTTCCTACGCTATGACTCCCCACGATATCCGTGTTGATTTCCGGACTCACTCCGTCGTTTTCACTGACGAGAACGGCAAAACCGCCCATGACGTCTTCTAAAATAGGCATGCCTTTCTTGACGTGATCCTTTCCGTTCATGCCCAGCTTTGCAGTGGTTCCTCCCGCAAAGACAATCACGTTCTTATAGGTTCCGGACTTGACAAGAGCCGCCGCCTCGATAAGGGAATGAACCGGAGCGGCACAGAATCCCCGGGTGTCGGACCCGGTAGCGTTGACCAGACCCGCGATTTCCGCCTGGGCTTTAGCGAAGTTGCCCCCGCCCCTCTGGTTCATATCGCCGCAGGCCTCTTCGCTGCAGTCGATTACGTAATCTACGTCTTCCCTTGCGATGCCTCTATTCTTCACCAGGTGGAGAAGAGCCAAGACACCCGTGGCTTTATACACCAGATTTTCCAGCAAAACATGAGCCGTCAGGGATACGTCTACATCGTGAGCACGTTTCACATACCCTATCAGATT
>JAAYNC010000092.1:0-1713 GCA_012521055.1 Eubacteriales Family XIII. Incertae Sedis bacterium | reverse complement strand
TGGGCAGGCTGAAAATGGGTGAAACCCAAAGTAGGAAGATCTTTATATTTTACAGCAAAATCGCAGAGTTTTTCTATGCAGACGAGAAGTTTATTACGTACCAGATCAAGGGCTTCGTACATGATTATGATATCCGTGTTGTCGGTGACGTAGCAGGAGGTTGCTCCTAAATGGATTATTGGCATGGCTGACGGGCACTGTTGCCCGTACGCATAAACGTGGGCCATTACATCGTGACGAACTTCTCTCTCTCTTGATTCGGCAACGCTATAGTTAATGTCATTTATGTGATCTTTCATCTCTTTTATCTGGCTTTCCGTGATGGGCAACCCCAGCTCCATTTCGCTTTCGGCTAAAGCCACCCACAGTTTCCGCCAGGTGGAGAATTTCTTCTCTGCAGAAAAGAGATATTGCATTTCTTTGCTGGCATATCGTGTACTGAAAGGGCTTTCATAACGATCATACATAGGCGTATCCTCCTTTTTTACTCTTTCATCCTATCATTTTGCATATGGATAGACAAGAACTTTCAAAACCCGCTGCTTGTTAATCTTCAAAACAGTTTGGCTGCGCAGAATGGCAATCTTATTGATTATTTTTGTGCATATTGAGAAGGGCGTCCTAATATATTGTACAGACATAGTGCAATGTGAAGGAGGGGGCATACCTTGGAAAACCTGAATATATATGAAAGCATGGCGGAAAGGACCCGAGGTGATATCTACATCGGGGTGGTGGGGCCGGTTAGGACAGGAAAATCAACTTTTATAAAGCGTTTTATGGATCGAATGGTTTTGCCCAAAATTGAAGAGGGGCACCTGAAAACTCAGATTCGCGACGAACTGCCCCAGAGCGGCACGGGGCGAACCATTACCACCACTGAGCCTAAATTCATCCCGGCCAAAGCAGTGGAGCTTCGTCTATCCGATAACACCCGTTTCAAAGTGCGGATGGTAGACTGCGTGGGATACATGGTCAAGAACGCCATAGGCCATATGGAAGACGGTCAACCACGCATGCTGAACACGCCATGGAATGAGGAGAAAATACCCTTCGCGGAAGCGGCGGAAATCGGAACCAGAAAAGTCATCGCGGATCATTCCACCATAGGCGTGCTGGTGACTACTGACGGAAGCATCGGTGAAATTCCGAGAGAAGATTACATACCTGCCGAAGAGAGAGTGGTGCGGGAGCTGAAAGAACTGAACAAGCCTTTTGTTACAGTACTGAACTCTACGGTTCCGGAAGAACCGGCTACGCAGAAATTATGCAGCGAGCTGGAAATGAAATACGATACGCCGGTAATTGCGGCGGATTGTATGAAAATGGATGACCATCAGATCCAGGGAATTCTGACACAAGTGCTTTACCAATTCCCTGCAGCGGAGATCGGATTCATGCTGCCTGGTTTCCTGAAAGGCCTGCCGGAGGATCACCGGATTAAAAAGACCATCATCGAAGCCATAAAAGACTGGTGCCAAAACATGAATACAGTGAGAGATATAAAAGATACGGTTGCCGTATTAGCCGACGGGGATATCGTAAAAGACGTTGCTATTACGGACATGAACTTGGGAAATGGCAGGATTTTGGCGGAGATTCGGCCGGTGGATGGTTTATTCTACCTGCTCATCAGCGAGATAACGGATCGGGAAGTAACCGACGACAGCCAGTTCTTCCAGTTGATCAGGGAATTGGCCGTAGCGAAGAAGG
>JAAYNC010000037.1:0-23788 GCA_012521055.1 Eubacteriales Family XIII. Incertae Sedis bacterium | reverse complement strand
TAAGAAACATAACGCCAATGGAATAATCCGTTTCATTCTCATACTCCTCCAATCACTTGTTTTATAAATACCCCCGATAATGCTTTTGTTCGTTCTGATTCTTGGAATAGAAATAATGAGGCGACAGCCGAGCAAACATCGACACCGTAAAGGCGCTGGGAATCACATTATCCCCCATTCCTCATTGCGTTAGCAATCCTAGCGCTAACGGCTGCCGCCTGTGCACAGAGAAAAAACATTCCCTAAACTACTTAGTAATTAACCTTATTCAGTATGTATTATTGTAGTAGCTGTTTGTCCTTAGAGATAGGCCGAACATGCTCATAAACAGTACGGAAAATGTCATTTTGAAAATTTAGATGACAAAAAAGCCCGGCTTCTATCCAAAGCCAGGCTCTATTGTGTTGTCCTTTCTTACTTTACATAATTTATATGTATATGCACGCCATCTGTTCTCTATACAATTTCTCGCGCTATCTAATTATAAAAATTGCAAAGTTTATTATTCCTTTTGTTCCACGTTAAAATTTCCCCTTCATTTTACAACGACATTTTTCTATACACCGAAGCAGAAACTCCAACCTTCTCCTTAAATAATCTCGTTGAATGACCGTTATAATTCATGTTGCAGGCGGTAAAGGCCTGTGCGATGGAAAGATTGGCATCCAAGAGCTTCTCCTTCAATTTTCCGATCTTGTAATTGATATAATACTCATGGGGCGTTACCCCCAGATGTTTCTTGAACAGTTTGATAAACTGCGCCTTGCTCAGGCACGCCGCCTTGGCCGTTTCCCCCAAGTCAAAAGACTCCAACCAATGCTCCTCTATATATTGTCTGCCCCAAGCAATTTCTTCTTTCCCATGATAGATTTTTTTGAGAATGAAAACAACGGCAAAATATTCGAAGGTTCCATTCTCATCAACTAAAGGAAAACATGTAATGTCGGAGCTGATCATCTGAACATCCCGGTCTACAACATTAAAATACCGGATCAGGTCCCGATAAGATAAGGGGCATTAAAATCAGTAATGTTCACCGTTTTCCCCGTCAAAACCTGCCTGACCTGGTTCATAAAACCCAGTTTCCGCACGACGGGATCCTCAAAAACATTGTATTTGCCCACATGGGACTCAACGCTTCTTATGCCTATCATATCCAGCGCCGCTTTGTTAATATAACGCGCCGTTCCGTCCAAGGAAAAAATCTGTATCGGATAGGGAAAGAACCCGACCACTTTCGCCAGCAGTTCCTCATTATCGAGAGACAACCGGAGCGATTTCTCTGGCCCCTCTTGAACGCTTTCAACCTGATTTTTCATCGATACCCCTCGTTTCTTCTAAACCGACTCTCTACCCCAACTTATTTATCTACTCAATCTGCATGAGCCTGCTTGTCCAACATTTTACGGTATGCGGAAGGTGAAACACCGGTTTTTTCTTTGAAAATCCTGGCCAAATGTCCATTGTAATTCATGTTGCAGGCAGCAAAGGCCTGTGCGACAGAAAGATTGGCATCCAGTAGCTTTTCCCTTACTTTGTGGATCTTAATGTCAATATAATATTCATGTGGTGTCATGCCGGTATGCTTCTTAAAAAGTCTGGTAAAATGCGCTTTGCTGAGACCCGCCGCCTTAGCCGTTCTCCCCAAATCAAATTCTTCCTTCCAGCCAGTTTCCAAATATTCCTTGGCCTTCTCAATCTCCTCCTTACCGCGATAGACCCTTCTGTTGATCAGCAACGCAGCTACATATGCCACTCGTTGCTCGTCATCGAAGATAGGAAATAGCGTAATATCCTGGTACAACGCTTCTATGTCTAAATCCTTTATACCGTAACGCTCCGCAATCCCCTCCAAAGGTACTTTAACATCAGCGAAAAAGACAATTTCTCCACGAAATGCCCGGTTCAACTCATTGATTTGACCTGATGCGATAATGTCGGGATCTCTGAAAATATTATATTTGCCAACGACCATGTCAGGGTTGACAGCACCATATTCCTCCAGCATGGCCTTATTCAGCAACACCGATGTACCGTCCGTAGCATAAACCTGGATCGGATAAGGAAAACTCTCAATTACTTTGGCCATCAACTCTTTGTTTCCATGGAGTAATTGAAATGGTGCAACAACGCCGTCTTCCTTGATATCCTTACTATTGTAATTTCCCATTGAAAACACCTAATATTACCAGGACATTGATTTAATTTAATTATATGGAAAGATGCACGTAAAGACAATACGAACTGACGGATCTCTGAGCTTTTGTAAGCAATATCAAGCTCTCTAATGAGCTTTTGTTAGTGACATAAGATCGTGAAGTGCTGTTATAGGCATGAAATCATGCAAGCCCAAAACCATACATAGAAAATATACAGAAACATCATACAGAGAGCCTATACAGACACATAGCTGTAACCTTTGCAAATAAGCTCGGCGGGTCCCTCTAAAAATACCTCCTGATTATCAGAAACCGATACATTCACTTTCCCTCCGGGCATTTCCACTATTATTTTTCCGCAAGAATCCACGATCTTGCAATAGATGGCAGCCACGGCAGATGCACAAGCGCCGGTGCCGCATGCCCAGGTCCTCCCTGCGCCCCTTTCCCAAGTGCTCACCCGAAGGAAATTTCTACCCGACGATTGCACGAAATTGACATTGGCACCCTGAGGAAATGCAGCGTTCTTTTCTATAACCGGACCAACCTTTTCAGTCAAATCGATCAATTCATCAATGCCTAGTGTATCATCAATAAATATGACGCTGTGCGGTACGCCGAGATGCATGAAAACCAATTCATAGTTTTCAAGTTTCATTTCTTTAATGCTTTCCGGTTTACCCATTTCCAATCTGACGATCGATTTGGCTTCGCCATGTTCTACAATTATTACCTTCTTAATCCCATCGCCGGTTTCAACAGAAAAAGAGCTTCCTTTTACTATCCCGACATCGCATACAAATTTAGCGAAACATCTCAACCCATTTCCGCACATGGCCGCTTTGCTGCCGTCGGAATTGAAATATACCATGCGTATATCGGCAGTTCTTGAACTTTCTGCTGTCATAAGGCCGTCCGCTCCAACGCCGAAACGCCTGTGGCAAATTGACTTGGCCAGGGCAGAAAGGTTTTTAAAATTGTTACCCCGGTTATCGATTATTATGAAGTCGTTTCCGCTGCCATGCAGTTTCCAAAACTCCATGAAAACTCTCCCTAAATATTTCTATTTTAATATGACCCCGCCTATCAGCAAATCAATTTCATTCATATTTTTATCCCGGCAAAAATACAAAGGCGCTTATTCGGTATTGATCCTACGGCTGATATAGTGCCTCTTTTTTAAATATATTTGCTACCTTCTCTCACACTTAACTTGGATAATTCATGGCTTTCGATGAAATTCCTGACCCATTCCTTGTTGGTTTTGGAGTACTCTCTGAGCGCCCAGCCGATGGCCTTGTTAATGAAAAATTCATCTGTTTTGGAATTATGCAGAATGGCCTTGCTGAGAAATTCCGTATCCGTCTTTTCTTTATACTTTAGCTGGAATACTATTGAAACGCGGTTCAGCCAGATGTTATCCGATTTCTTCCATTTTGAAAGGATGCCCTCTTTTACCTCGGGGTATTTCATGGCGATATGCCCTACAACAATATTTATGGCATCCACACTGTCCCACCAGGATTTTGTTGTTATCAGCTTTTCAATGGTTTCCATGTCATCCGGAGTGAATTTGTCTTTGACTTTATCCATATAATTAATGGCCATATACTGGAACTCCCGTTCCGGCATATCAAAACATTTGAAGATGAAATCCCAATCGATTCCATCTTCCTTTTTCTTCGCTTTTAAGAATTCCTTTGTCAAAGATTCCCTCTCAGGTTTTTTAAGACCTAAAAACGGAAAGAGGTTCTTCATATAGTTTGCCATCGGCACTGCCTGCTCTTCGTTTCTGTGGCTATATAATGTTTCAAAAATATCCACCTATTCCCTCCTGTAAAATTTTAAACCTAGAAAAAGCTGTTAAAGCAAAGGAACAGCCACCCATAACTTCAGGGTAAACGGAAATTGCTTTGCCGGCTTTTACCGCTTCATAAATTTGTTGATTAAAACAAGCTGTTCCATTATATCTTACTTTATCTCCCGCTAAACATGAACTGACAACAATCACTCAGTACACTCCTTTTTACTGATTATAAAAACCAGTCGGTCGAAGTTGGATTTTCACGCCATTTCTTTAACTTTTCTAAATCGGAATTCTCAATATATTTTTTTTCTTCTGCTACTTCAATAAGTGTCAAATAATCGGTAATCGTATAGTGTTCTAAATTTGCTGCGGCTAATTGTTGTATTCCTTTTTCTAAACCGTATGTAAAAATAGCTACAATTCCGAGAATATTGGCTCCTACCTCCTTTAACGCGTTAGCAGCAACGATAACACTTCCACCTGTTGAAATCAAATCTTCAACTATTACAACATTTTGCCCAGGCTTTACTATTCCCTCAATTTGATTTCCACGACCATGTTCTTTCACTTTACCACGAACATATATCATCGGTAAATTTAAATGGTCACTTACCCAAGCTGCATGCGGAATTCCAGCAGTAGCAGTTCCAGCAATAACATCAGCATTCGGGTAATGCAGTCTAATTAGTTCTTCTAAATAAATAGCAATTTTTCTACGCACGAACGGGAATGATAAAGTTAAGCGATTATCACAATATATTGGTGAACGAATACCTGAAGTCCAAGTAAACGGATCGTTTGGCCGTAAGTGAACCGCTCCGATTTCTAATAGATGATTAGCTAATTGACGTTTCACTAGCTTCACTCCATTCTTTCTTTATATTTAAATATGTAGTTAAAGGATCAGCACTTTTTGTTATACTTCTGCCGACAACGATAAAATCACTGCCTAGTTGACGCGCTTGTTTCGGTGTCGTAATTCTTTCTTGGTCATCTTTTGCATCACCTAAACAGCGTATTCCAGGTGTAACAGTTAAAAAGTCTTTTCCACAAACAGCCTTTATAAGCGGAACTTCCAATGGTGAGGAAATAACACCGTCTAGACGAGCTGCTGCCGCATTTTTTGCATAATGTACGATTACATTATCTATTGTATCGTTTATTTTTAATTGCTGTTGCATCATTTGCTCACTTGTACTTGTTAATTGTGTAACTGCAATAAGTTTAGGGCGTTTCTGACCACATGCTGTACCTTTTTCCAATCCTGCCAAAGCACTTTCCATCATTGCTCTTCCACCACTTGCATGAACATTTATGAGATCTATATCAAGCTGCGCAAGTGCTTCCATTGCACGACCAACAGTATTCGGAATATCATGTAATTTTAAATCTAAAAATATGCTGTGACCTTTTTCTTTTAATTTATATAATAATGAATTGCCTGTACTGTAATAAAGTTCTAAACCAACTTTTAAAAAAAGTGGTTCATTATCAAATTTAGCTAAAAAATCAAGCACAGTGTTTTCTGAAGGATAATCTAACGCAATAATTATTTTGTTCATTTCCAGCTACCCCCACACAACTCGGAAATATGATTTACACCCATTTCATCAAGCAGCTGCGGTAATTCGGAAATAATCGTCGGGCAAACAAACGGATCTACGAAATTTGCCGTTCCAATTGCTACACAGCTTGCTCCAGCTAGGAAAAATTCAATTACATCTTCAGCCGTACTAATGCCACCCATTCCGATAATCGGAATTGAAACAGCTTGGCTTACTTGGTGAATCATTCTAATTGCAACTGGTTTTATTGCAGGTCCGGAAAGCCCGCCAATACCATTTGCTATAACAGGTTTGCGTGTTTTTAAATCAATACGCATACCAAGTAATGTATTTATCATCGATAAACCGTCTGCACCTGCTTTTTCAACAGCGACAGCAATTTCAACTATATCAGTAACATTTGGCGAAAGTTTAACATATACCGGTACTTTCGATACTTCTTTTACTAAACGTGTTAACTCACTTGCTACATCTTTATTCGTACCGAAAGCTAGTCCACCTTCTTTAACATTCGGACAAGAAATATTCAATTCAAGGGCATTTACATTAGGTGCTTTAGAAATTTCTGATGCTACTTTTATATAATCCTCAATTGTTGAACCTGCAATATTAGCGATAATCGGCACATCGTATTGCTCAAGCCAAACTAATTCATTTGCTAATATACTTTCTAAACCTGGATTTTGTAGACCGATAGCATTTAACATACCACTTGCCGTTTCAGCGACACGTGGTGTGGGTTCCAAAACGTGGTTCGACAGTCGTTGCTTTTATAGCAATAGCCCCAAGTTTACTTATATCATATAGTTTTGCATATTCAGCACCGAAACCAAAACATCCTGATGCCGGCATAATCGGATTTTTCATTTTTAGACCGGGTAATTCGATATTTAGTCTGTTCATATTTCTATCTCCCCGATAGCAAATACAGGACCATCACTACATATTTTTTTGTAAGTCGCTTTTGCCAAAGGATCTTTTACACGGCAAACACACGCAAAACAAGCTCCAATACCACAACCCATACGTTCTTCAAATGATTGAAACCCTTTTTTATCTGGAAATTCGGTTTCAATCGCCTTTAGCATCGGCCGCGGTCCACACGAATAAATTATGTCAAAATTAAAACCTTGTTCATAGATAACATCGATTACAGTACCTTTTATACCATATGTACCATCAATTGTAGCAATAAACGTATCCCCTGATTTTTCAAATTGCTCTTTATAAAAAATATCAGCTTTACTATTAAAGCCAAGCACATGAATAACATTAACATCATTTTCTTTTAGTCGTAATGATAATTCATATAGTGGAGGAACACCTATACCACCACCGATTAATAAAGCTGTACTACCTGCTTTCGCTTCAGCAATTGGGAAGCCATTACCCAGAGGACCTAACACAGGCAAATATTCTGTTTCATTCTTTAATGCTAATTGTTTTGTACCTTTACCTTCTACGCGATAAATAACGGTTAATTCCTGTTGCTCATTATTTATTTTTGTGATACTAAGTGGACGGCGTAATAACGGATCATTGCCTGTATTTATTTTTATATGAACAAATTGTCCTGCAACTGCATTTTTTACGACTTCATTGCCTTGTAAAACAAGTTCAAAAACATTATCAGTAAGTTTCGTTTGACTTGTAATTTTCATATTTTCAACGTTCACGGCTATACATCTCCCTTACGCTTTAATTACTCTGCTTGCCAGACTACTTCACCGTTAACAATTGTAAGTACCGGCCAGCCGCGACACTCCCAATCTGTAAAAGGTGTATTTTTACTTTTTGATATAAATTTATTTCGATCAATTTTTTTATTTTTATTTAAATCTACAACAGTAATATCGGCAAGTTTTCCTTCAGCTAATGTGCTGTACGGTAAGTTGAAAGTTTTACAAGGTTTTTCAGCTAAAAATTCAACAAGTTGCTTTAAAGAAATTAAACCTTTCTCAACAAAATGTGTATATAAAAGTGGGAAAGCCGTTTCTAAACCGACAATTCCAAACGGAGCCTTCTCAATTGGTGCCTTTTTTTCACTTTCAGAATGAGGTGCATGGTCTGTTGCAATGAAATCAATTGTACCATCAAGCAAACCGTTAATTAACGCTTCTTTATCAGCCGTGCTCCTTAATGGGGGATTCATTTTGAAATCTGTATTTAAGCCTGGAATATCGGTATCAGAAAGCAATAAATGATGTGGAGTTACTTCAGCGGTTACATTAATGCCCGCCCGCTTTGCATCACGAACGACTCTAACAGATTCTTTCGTACTTATATGACAAACATGGTAATGGACACCAGTTGCTTCAGCAAGTAATACGTCCCTTGCAATATGAACAGATTCACATACTGATGGGATTCCATTTATACCATATTTTTTTGAAAATTCACCTTCATGAACCGAACCATTATTAATTAATGTCGCTTCTTCACAATGGGCAACAATTGCTTTATTAATTTTTGCGGCAGTCATCATCGCATTTAACATAATACTAGCATCTTGAACACCTATGCCATCATCAGTAAAAGCAAATGCCCCAACCTCTGCCAATTGCTCCATATTAGTTATTTCCTTACCAGCTTCACCTACTGTAATAGCACCGTAAGGCAAAACTCTAACAGCTGCCGTTTCTTTTATTCTCTCATTTAATGCAAGTAGACGTTCTTTAGTATCAGGTACAGGGTTAGTGTTTGGCATCGCTGCAATCGTAGTAAAACCACCACTAGCGGCAGCAAGTGTGCCTGTTGCAATAGTTTCTTTATGCTCAGCACCTGGTTCACGTAAATGGACGTGTAAATCTACAAAACCTGGTAAAACTACTTTATCGGAAACATCGATTATTTCATGGTTATCAGGCGCAATATTAGACTCTATTTTTACAACTTTTTCTGCTTTTATTAAAATATCAGCTCTTTCTAACATACCTGCGGCATTTAAAATTTGACCATTTTTCAATAATTTAGCCACTGAAAACAACCTCCCTTTAATGTTGTAATGCGCGCTTTAAGACAGCTTGCCTTACTGCAACACCGTTATTAATTTGTTTAAAAATTCTAGAACGTTTACATTCAACTAATTCACTTGCTATTTCAACATCACGATTAACCGGTGCCGGGTGCATAATGATGCTGTTCTCTTTCATTCTCCGTTCTCTTGCAATCGTTAACCCAAATTTAGCGTGATATTCTTCTATCGAAACCATTTTAAATGAATGACGTTCATGCTGAATACGAAGCATCATCATAACATCAGCAATTTCAATTGCCTCGTCAAGTTCGATAAATGTCCCAGTTTTAATCGTTTCGTCAATCCACTCTTGTGGCCCGGAAAAATATACGTTAGCACCAAGTTTTGATAGTGCAGCCGCATTTGATCTTGCAACACGACTGTGGCGAATATCACCAACAAGAACTACATTTAAATCTTTATACTTTCCAAATTCTTGTCTTATTGTTAATAAATCAAGTAATGATTGTGTCGGGTGATGGCCACAGCCGTCACCACCATTAATAATTGGGATATTAATTCCACCAACAAGATCGTCAAAGTAATATTCTTTTGAATGACGAATTACGACCGCATCGGCACCGATTGATTCCAAAGTCTTAACAGTATCATACAAACTTTCGCCCTTTTTACAGCTGGACTGTTCTGTTTGAAAATTAAATACTTGTAGTCCAAGTTTTTTTTCGGCAATTTCAAAAGAAAATTTTGTTCGTGTACTTGGTTCAAAAAATAAGTTTGCTACAAATTTCTCTTTACCCGGAGTCCAAACTCTACCGTCCAAAAAAGATTGTGCTTCGTCGAGGATTTCAAAAATTTCACCAAGCTCAAGTTGACTCATCGTTAATAAATGTTTCATTTCTCTGCCCCTTCCGTTGTTCGTCACGTATAATTTTGCAAACTATTTTATTTTATTTAAGTAGTCTAAATATTTGCTAAAATTAAAAAACCTCTGCTTCGGGCAAAGAGGTATCATTATTTGTACAAATAAAGATAAAAATTTGTAGCAAATAACAGCCCCCTTGCAAGTCTCTCTGTACTTATTTAAAGGGTCATATATTTTTTTCAATCGTTACTTCATCACATTCATCAATCTCAAGCAATTTGACTACTATTTTTTCTGATTTCGAAGTTGGAACATTTTTACCAACATAATCTGGTCTTATCGGCAGTTCACGGTGACCGCGATCGATTAAGACTGCCAATTGAATTTGGGCTGGTCTACCATGGTCAATAATCGCATCGAGTGCTGCCCGTACAGTTCTACCAGTATAAAGAACATCATCAACAACTATAATTCGCTTCTCCGTAATATCTAAAGGAAATGATGCTGACTTTAATTTTAATAATGGATCTTTATTTATATTTTTTTCTGATAAATCATCACGGTAAAGTGTAATATCCATTTCACCGACATAAATCTTCTGCCCTTCAATTTTAGCAATTCGTTCAGCAAGCCTATTAGCAATATATATTCCACGCGTCTTAATTCCTACAAGGATACAATCTTTTATTCCTTTATTTCGTTCAATAATCTCATGGGCAATCCTTGTTAATGCTCTATTTATCGCTTGTTGGTCTAAAATCACTACTGAGCTTGACACATTAAACCCTACTTTCTTAAAGTATTGGCTACACCCAAAAAAATACCTCTCAGCTGTTGGCTGGAGGTATTAAGTGCTATAAAAGACACAGATTACCTAACAATCTGTACTACATCTTAAATTTCCTTCTCAGCCTCACAGGACTGTAATTAAAGGCAAACTTATTTAGCTGTGTTAATTCTGACAACTATCCTAACATATAGGGACTTGTGTGTCAATAAATTTCTTGCTTAATTTGTGACAATAAAAAGTCAAAATCAGCTGGCGGTTCTACTTCAAATAATAATTCTTCTTTCATGATTCTCCGTATAACCTTTTCTGACACTGTTATCCCTTTATTTTTGATTAATGCATGCACCCGCCGGTATCCATAGCGGCTTTGGTTCTCATGAAAAATCTTTTTTACCTCTACTCGTAGACTGGCATATTTATCAGGCTGTTTCTGTACTTCTTTCTGATAAAAATAGCTGCTTTTCGGCAAGCCTGCCATTACTAGAAGATCATTCAGTGGATATTTTGTCCTTAGGGCATCGATCAGAGTGGTTTTTTTCCTGTTGCTCAGATCCATCTGACCGATGCCCTGGTCTTTTTTTATGATTTCTGCCGCCTTCTTAAGAATATCAAGTTCCTTTCGCTTCCTATATATCTCATTTTTTAACGACTCAATCTCAGCTAAAAGCGCTTCCCTGTCATCAGAAAACGATGGTTTCTTCGATTTATGCTGAAACTGTTAGTTGTCAATGGTTTTTTGAAACCACATTTAATTAGTAAAGCACTCTTCAACAAACTGGTCAAAATTCTTTAATTCACTGTCAAATCTAACACACTTACCTCACCAACTCAAAATTCTTAAACCTCCACCGGCCGTCTGAATATTCCAGGAAGAAGTCATATTGTTCATAGTCGATTACATTTTGTTCGTCGAAGTCGTCGTATATTTCCACTGTGACCGTGAGCTTTATTTGCTCCTCCGATATCCTGTCCACCTCATATGATTCCTCGCCCTTATAGGTGTCGGTGCCCCTGTCCGCCGGCAGTACATACAGTTTTCCTTCGTACTCTATGTACCGGTCGGAAGATGCAGTCATTAGATCTTCCGTTATGTCGTCGATGAAGAATTCGTTAAGATAATCGGAAAGCGCTTGTTTTGAATCAATGCCTGGCTGGATAACCTCACAGAATTGTATACCATCCACATCAATGTATGAGCCTCCGTCAAACGGTATCGTAGTCATATCGAACCATTCGTATGCTTCCCTCGCTTTATTGTACAGCTTGAGAACTTCATCCTCCGAAAGCTCCGCAACCGCCGGTGATTCCCCGCAGGCAGCGGAGAGGCCGACCATTAATGCGATAACCATAATGATTAGTAATGTTTTGGTTATCCCGACGTTATTGCCTTTCAATGGAAATACCCCCTTCTTTTTTTCTCTTTGATTTCCCCCTGCGCGAGCTGCATCCTCCTGTTCGCTTTACCCTGTTTCGCTTTATTATATATACCTTATATATACCTTTGCGTATTTAATAAATGCCGCCAATCAAGAAACATCTCAACTGGCGGCAATCCGTTACAAGTCTATATATTTGTTTATTGATCATTTGCTGAATGCTTTATCCCGTTCCGGCTTATAATTCGCGGCTCTTTCCGGTCTTTAATTAATAACTCCTTCCGGATTCTATTTCGCAACTCCGTAGGTCGCATTCTGCTTTTGCAGCTCCTTTTGCAGCTCCTCCTGCCTCTCTTCCCACAGGCGGTCGGCCACAGGGGCCCATGCTTTAGCGGCATCGACTGTCTTGGTGCAAAGCTTTTCCACGTTCTCCGGCGCTTCCATGTCGGTTGATTTGGCTCCCGATTCTTTAACCATTGCCTGTAGCATCTCCGGATTATCGAGCAGCGGACATGGACGCAACATGTTGTCGTTAAAGGGCTGGCGTTTGCGATAAGCCATGAACAGGGGGGACTGCAGGGCTTCCAGCAGCGTCACATCGTGAATGTTGACGTTGGAATAATGGATGAATGCGCAAGGCTCCACATCTCCGGCAGCGTTGATATGCAGGTAGCGTCTTCCGCCCGCTATACATCCGTGGGCATATTCCCCGTCATTCCAAAAATCCATGGCGAAAATGGGCTTGGTTTCACGGATTTCCCTGATTCGCCTGTACATGTATGCCCGCTCTTCGGGAGTAACCATATAGTCTGGCTGAGCTTGCTTTCCTACTGGCATGTAAGTGAAGTTCCATGAGAACCGGCAGCCGCGGTTAATCATGCCATCGACAAATTCATCGGATGCAACACTTTCAATATTATAGTGGTGATAACAAGTAGAGTATCCAAAGGCAAGTTTATATTTACGAATGAGGTCCATTGCTTCGATTACTTTGCGATATGTTCCTTTGCCGCGCCTCATGTCGGTGGCTTCTTCATCGCCTTCAATAGAAAAGGCTAATGTGAAGTTGGCCACCCGCAGCATGTCCTTGCACAGTTCTTCATCCACAAGGGTCCCGTTGGTGAAGGCAAAGAAGTAACAATCCGGATGAGCTTCGCACAACTTAATGATATCCTTTTTGCGCACCAGCGGTTCGCCCCCGGAGAATATGTAGAAGTAAATGCCCATTTCTTTTCCTTGGCGGCAAATGGAATCGAGGGTTTCGTAAGATAGATTGTGTTTGCCTCCGTACTGTGCAGCCCAGCAACCGATACAGGACAGATTGCAGGCGCTGGTAGGATCCATCAGAATTGCCCAGGGAACGTTGCAGTCGTATTTTTCTTCTATGGCACGTGCCCGCGCTTCCCCGTCAAGGTTGGCGTTGACTATAAAGCATTCGATAAACTTCTGTATAACTTTTAAATCTACTTCCTCGAACAATTTCTTGACAAATATGTGCCAGACATTGTTTTCATCCAGCAGCACGTTACGCACTGTGCGAATATGATGAGTATGTAAATCCCCCTATCCAGCTTCTCAGCGAGCTCAAACATCTTCGGCAACTTTTGCATGGGGTTGTCAGTAATGTAGTTGAGTAACATGTTGACTGCCGCTTTCTGAATCATATTCATAGCTATCCCTCCTATTTTATGATACAAGTTCGAAACGGCCTTTTCACATCTTTTGGTCGCTATATAGAAACATTACGTATTTTATTCCAATCCATATTTTAGCAGAGTATTGATATTTATTCAAATTTATTGAGGTGACGGGTCCATCCCACTAACCGCTAGCCTCTGCTTCTATGAGGTTTTTGTTTTTGTGTTTTGCTTTATACAATAGATGATCAACTTTCTTTAAGAGGTCGGTCAAATCATCGCTCTCCAATTCTACAACACCTCCGCTAATCGTCACTATCAAATCGCGCTCCCAATCAATTTCTTGAATCTTTTGACGAATACGCTCCATCATGGCATATCCTTCTTCCTTGCCGGTGTCACGCAGGATAATAAAAAACTCATCACCTCCAAAACGCCCTACTATGTCATTTTGCCTCAGGTTGCTTTTAATTGTACTTACTATTCTCTTTAATACATAGTCACCATATATGTGACCGTATGTATCATTTATGAATTTAAAATCGTCAATATCGATCATGGCCACAGTCAGCTTCTTCTTTGTTCTTTGCGACGCCTTGATTTCTTCGTTTAAGCAAGAAGTGATAAACCCTTTGTTGTAAGCTCCCGTCAAGTAGTCTGTTATTGACAGTTTTTTGGATTTTTCAAGTTCGCTCATATAGCTGTCTATGAGAACAGCGATCAAAACCGAAATGGAAAACATGCTTACAAATAAGCCGAAAGATAAATCAATATATCTAGCCAACTCGGAACTATAATCTGTTCTTATATCCGGCATACGGTACTCAACAACCATTAGAGCGCCGACGATTAAGGCAAAGAGCAATAAGATTATCCTTCTCTTTAAGCCGATAAGAAGCACGGCGATGATGGCGGCATTTATAATTATATAGTATGTAATGCTGTTGCCGGTGCCTCCGGTGGCAATCCACATGGTTGGGAAAAAAACAAAACTTAAGAGAATAACAACCAGCAATGATATGAGCTCATAATTCCTTGTCTTTTTGAAAACTATGTAAAATACCACGGTGATAACGCCACAAAAAAAGGATAATAATATGGCTGCCGTTGCAGCCCCGAGAAAGTAATTCATTAAGCTGCAGGAAAAGGACATAAACATGCCTACCAGAAAAACAACATTAAATAACCGGTGCTTTAAAGAAATGTCTTTATCTGGATTCATTCTTACCCTCCGATTTCAGGCAATACAAAAAATCGACAGCACTTAATTTATTATATATAATTCCTACTCGAATGTTAAGTGGCCAATATGTTGAATCCATAAACATAATAATACAATATATTATATTGCTCTGTCATATTTGAGATGTGTCAAGATATTTTGCATGCTGGTCATCGCGTTCCTATATGTGGTGTTTTGGAAAGGATTTCTTGAATTTGCCCGGAATATGGTGTAATATTTATTTGTCTAAGCCACAGTTCTTCGTCCGGGACTTTTGGCTTATTTTTACGTCAGGAGTCAGACATGAATAAGATCGTAAAGAAGTTTGGCCAAATTGTAGGCAGCAATATGGAAAAACATCCGAAAAGATCGCTGAACTTTCTGAGATTCGGTTACGCATATAGCGGTTTGCAAATGGAATATTTCCCGGAAAAATATTTGCTGCCTAATCAAGTATATTCTTCAGTAGTCTGCAACAGATTAATTCGTTATCCCCTGTCGGATCCTGAAAATACGGCAGTTGTGAATATTTTCTTCCCCTGTGAATTGCTCCATGCTGCCGGCATAAGACCTGAATTTGTGGAAGGATTTGCCGGTTATTTGAACGGCGCCTGCTGTGAACGTTACTTCATCGATTACATAGAAAACGTCGGGATGCCTAAAACCCTGTGCTCCTACCATAAAGCCCTGCTCGGGGCCGCCTTTTCCAATGTTTTGCCGAAACCGAAGTTTATAACGTTCACTACTATGATTTGTGATGCAAATATTATTACTTTCAGGGCGCTGGCTGATTTCTGGAAAATACCCTTGTTTGCTGTTGATATTCCAAGCAATAGCAATAACGATTCGGAAGCAATAAACTATGTGGAAGAGCAGCTGAAACAAGCTGTCGAATTTATCGAAGAGAATACAAATAAAAAATTTGATTATGAAAAGTTAAAAGAAGTGATAAGAAGGGAAAATCGCTCCATGATGCTCTATAAAGAGTATCTAAAAGAGCTTTCAGCAAAGGATATACCGAATGATGTTACTTCAGAAATGTATAAACTGTTTTTTACTCACATTCTAAACGGGACGGAAGAAGCGGAAAAATACTTTGAGATGCTGTTAGACGACGCTAAAAAGGTAGAAGAAGCCAACGGCAGGATCAGAATTCTGTGGTGCCATACCCTTCCCTACTGGCAAAAGTCCATGAAAGAGATTTTCAATAACAGCGAAAAATACCAGCTATTATGCTCCGACATGAATTTCGATGCGATAATGGAGTTGGATGAAGATAAACCGCTGAGATCACTGGCCGCTAAACTGTTAAATAATCATGGGCTCGGTTCTGCAGAGCGTCGTGCCGGCAAGCTCCTCCACATGGCCAAATACCTAAATGCCGACGGGGTAATATACTTTAACCATTGGGGCTGCAAGAAAACCCTGGGAGGCTCAGGTATAACGAAAAAGATCCTCGAAGAAAACGGATTTCCTGTATTGGTGCTAGACGGCGATGGTTGCGACAGGGAGAATGTAAACGACGGGCAGATGACCACACGCCTGCAAGCTTTTTTGGAGATTTTGGAGAAGAGAAAATGAAATACGCTTGCAAATATACGCCTATTGAATTATTGGCGGGCTTCGGAATGAAAGTCGAGTTGCTTAATCCTACCGCCAAAAACTATGAATTGAGCGATCAGTATATACATAGCAACGTATGCAGTTATTCACGCTCAATCATTGAGGAGAGGTTGCGGGATTGCTGCGACCCTATCATTTTGACCTCATGCTGTGACTCTATTGAAAGAGCAGGCGACGTATTGAAGACTTTAGGGCAAGAAGTTTATATTTTGAACTTGCCCCACCATAATGACAATTGCTGCAGCAAGCTTCTGTATCAAAAAGAACTAATGAAGCTTATAGACGAACTTTCTAAAGCTTTAAACAGAAAATTTGATGTGGAAAAATTCTACGATTCGTTTGATTCCGGCGGGGAAGAAATATCGGGCCCATACGCTTCAGTGATGGGAGCCAGAATTAATTCGGATCTGCTTGAACTTATTAAAAGCGAATCCCCTCTACCCGTAAAAAACAATACCTGTACCGGAATCCGCTCGGTGGAAAAACCTCCGCAAACCGACGACATAGAAGAACTCATGGCTTTGTATTCGGATGCATTGTTGTCTCAAATACCCTGCATCCGGATGAGCGACATCTCGAAGAGGCGGGATTTGATTGAAGATCCAAATTTACGCGGAATCATATATAACACGGTGAATTTCTGCGATTTCTATACTTTCGAATACTCCAAACTGAAATCGACTTTGAATGTACCTGTTTTGAAAATAGAAACGGATTATACTATGCTCGCAACGGAGCAAATAAAGACCAGATTGGGGGCCTTTTACGAAAACATGATCACTAAGCCAAAGCGAAACCGTGTTGACTTAAACGAGCACAGCCGCAGGCATGCCACTTCCCAGACCTATTATGCCGGCATGGACACCCGTGTTGCCTTAAACAACCACAGCCCCATGACCGCTTCCCATACTTATTATGCCGGCATAGATACGGGATCAACTTCAACAAACGCCGTGATTATTGACGACAAAAAGAATATTATATCCTTTGCAATTATTCCCACCGGAGTCAAGGTGGCGGAAAGCGCGAAAAAAGCTTTGGATGAAGCTTTAAGAAAAGCTGGTATTGAAATCGGGGATATCAGCAAAACCGTTGCTACCGGCTACGGAAGAGCGAGAATTGATTTTCGAGCAGAAGATGTTACGGAAATTACCTGCCACGCAAAAGGCGCGTATTTCCTCAATCCTAAAGTCAGAACCATCATAGATATAGGCGGCCAGGACAGCAAAGTTATAAAGCTGGATAAAAAGGGAAACGTTACGGATTTTGTAATGAACGATAAATGCGCAGCAGGTACGGGCCGTTTCATTGAAATGATGGCCCAGTCGCTGCAACTGAGCCTGGAAGAGATGAGCAGATACGGGTTGAAGAGGGACGAGGATATAGCTATTTCCAGCATGTGTTCAGTATTTGCCCAATCGGAAGTCGTATCGCTGATAGCTTCGGATAAAAAATTGGAAGATATCGTCCACGGCATAAACAATTCAATAGCTTCCAAAGTTGTTGCCTTAGGCAGACGCGGTAACCTTGAAAGAGAGTTCATGATGACCGGCGGCGTGGCGAGAAATATCGGAGTGGTACGCGCATTTGAAGACAAGCTTGATGCAGAAATAATTGTTCCGGAGGAGCCGGATATATGCGGAGCCCTGGGCGCCGCGCTCATAGCTTCCGAGATTTATTAATCGAAACCAAATCGTCGATGCTTTTTTTTAGTGGAGGCATCGATATCTATGATGAAATCCAGATCGTCGTTGCTTTTGTGGCATAGGGTTGCGCTCCAGCGGTACAAGCAAGCGCCTAACAGGCAGGAGTGCGCTTTTTTCACATCGCAGAACTAAAAAACATATTATAAATAAAACTGTTGAAAGTGGCAGCATTTCAAAGACTTTCTGGCAGAAAAGATAAACACAAAAGATAAACATATTAGTAAAGAAAACTATTGAGAACGTTAGCATCTCCAAAGGCTTCCAGCCTAAAGGATGAGCATATTAGTAAATAAATCTTATGTGACAAATTATGTAACAAAGGAGAATAAACTAATGACCGACAGAAAACAAAAATGTACTTCAAAAGATCTCATAAAATACCGTATGGATAAGGTTGAGGATTGCGTAGCGATAAGCAATGTAAATTGCCCGTTGGCAGATAAACAAGAAACCGCTGCAAGCCGCCGTTGTCCTCCTACAGAGCTGATAAAAAACGGTGGGTTCGAGCAGCGGGGCATATTGGAGCCTTTTGCTTATTGGAACGAAGTTACGTCGAATTTTACAATCCGATCCTTTGAACACCCGTATGAAGGAATTTTCACCGCAGAATTTATATCCGCCCAGACACCCGTGCTTACTGAAAAATTCGCCACTCTGTTTCAACGGGTTACAGTTACACCGGGCTGTTTCCTGATTCTTAGTTTTGCAGATAACTTTCGAAGAGCTGCACAAGGTGGATTTGAAGGACTCAATATAAGAGCCAGTGTCTATTATGAAGATGGAGGCAGAGTCGACCTGATAAATGTTGAAATCGCATATAGCGCGGAAGCTGACCAAGCGGGTATGGGCTTTGTTTTCCATCAGAAAATGTCGGATATTCCTGTACCCCCAAATGTCAACAGTGTCACTGTAGAGTTTTTCGTACAAGTAACGGATGTGGGGGGCGGCGGTAATACAACCCAATGGCTGCTTGACGGTGTTTCTTTAAGAGCAATATGATGTGCCGATGCCGGCATCTGATGAAATACAGTGGATTCCAGCCGACATCTGATGAAATACTGTGAATCTCATGCCGGCATTTGATGAAATGCAGTGGATTCCAGCCGGCATTCGATGAAATACTGTAAATCCCATGCCGGCATCTGATAAGCATATAATTTTCAAAAACAGTACAAGCTGCATCTCTATAGGGGTATAAATTAATTACTTTAGCAACATCCTTCGCTGCTTGAGCCGAGAAGTTCTGCCGTCAGTGTTTCGTGACGAGACATTAAGACTGCTCGCTCTAACAGATTCTTTAATAGTTTTGGTTACCTTACAATATTTAAAGGATTTTGTTCCAGCTATTATAACTAATTAAAATATTTTCCATGATTTGAACTACCTTTAACAAAAGCATTGCCGAATTTCTTAAATAACCCATGGTACAATCTCATGGTTATTTAATGTTGGTCAGTTTTCCCACAAAACTCCCTCCGTAACCTTAAAAGAATTATAAAAAACGGGCTGAATTTTCAACCCGTTTTTTACTCCTTGTTTTAGACACTTTTCATTCTTTTAAAAATACTCCTTTGGCGGAGCGTGCCCGTCTTACATGGCAGACCATCCGCCATCAACGCCGATAATTTGCCCGTTGATGAAGGATGAATCATCGCTTGCCAGGAAAAGGGCGCAATTAGCGATATCAATAGTTTCACCTGAGGCCGGCATGAGCGCGTGCACACCCTGGATTCTCTTAAGGCCATCCATGTCGGGCTGGCCCATTGCAACACCGATTTCCGTATTGATGCCTCCCGGCGCGATAACATTGCTGCGAATGTGGTCCTTTGCATAAGTAAAAGCCGTATGCAATGCGATCGCGTTTACAGCCGCCTTAGACGCAGCATAGATAACTCCTGCGGCCTGATGGTAAGCGCCAAAGGAGGATATGGTAATAATATTTCCTCCGTTGCCTTGTTTCAAAAATACGTTTACAGCCTTGCGCATCGCTGCAAGAGGGCCATATACGTTGATCCCCTTTACGTATTCATATTTCTCATCTGTACAATTTGCAACCGTGGCCATATTGTCCATAACACCCGCATTGTTGACAAGAATATCCAGCTTGCCGAACTGCTTTACGCACTCATCGATCATGGCTTCGCAATCTTCACGCTTGGATACGTCGCCGACAAAAGGAACGCATTTTCCGGCCTCACCTTTCAGGGACTCGGCCAACTCTGTAAGTCTTTCGGCGCGTCTTGCCACGGCAATAACATTTGCCCCTTCTTTTACAAAATGCTCTACTATTGTTTTACCCATACCGGAAGAAGCGCCGGTTACAACTATCGCTTTATCCTTAAGTTTCACAGTATACATCTCCTTTTCTGGTTATTTTTTTACAATGCAGGGTTTGTCACATTTAACACTTAAAGACACTTGTTATATTTATAACACTTATTTATATGTTTTAATCAGTCGCTGATGATTTTCACATAGAACTCCCTGGTCCTGGGTCCGTCGAATTCGCAAAAGTAGATTCCCTGCCAGGTGCCAAGCACAAGTTTTCCGTCCCTGATAATCACGGTGCAGGAAGACCCCATAAGAGAAGCCTTTAAAAGTTTAACAGGCTCATTCCGCTCCATCTAACTTAAGCAGGGCCTCCTCAACGCTCGGAACAAAGTAAATACTGTTTCCATTATTGCATTCATATATGAAGTCTTTAAGAGCTTTGCTTGTATATTTTGAATAATCCCCGACAATGGCTATTTTTTGCGATAGTTGATAAACTTCTGCAATATTTCGCCTGCGATTCCGGTGCTAAAAACAAAGAAATCATCGGCTATGCATGATTTGTGAACTATTAACTTATCGCAATCCGTTTCGTATTGCGCAGTGATGATAATAAAACGCGAATATCAGTATTATTATATTTTACCACTTTTTTATCCACCTCCCAAACAATTGTATAATAAAAAATCCCGCCGGTTAAGGGATTTCCCCTCCGAACGGCGGGACCTGTTGCCAAGCAACCTTCATGAATTAATCGTTTGCTATTGGCAGGCCAGGGGCAGCCGATGGCAGCAATTTTCAACAAAACAAAGCGCTCACCAATAGATAATCGATCTGTTTCGATAAGCTGATATGAACCGGATCCCATTTTCTTTTTGGGCAATCTACCACCTCATAGGGTAAGCCCAAAGCATCAATAAATTTAATGAAATTATTATCCAACCACGGAGGAGTCCATGCGCCGGACCTACATATGTGAATTACGGATACTTCGATGCATTTGCCTAAATAATCCGGATGAGCGAGATTATCTGACTCATTGAGATCATTGAAATCGTAATACCTTATGTTATAGAGTCGATTCATCAGTTTGAAATGTTCCGGCTTCTCCGCCGTATACGGACTGTAGATAATATTAGCTTCTTTGATTTGCTTATCCTTTAAGAGTTTGCCGAGCCAGTTGGAACAATTGACGTCATAGTTAAGAGACGAAAGCCCGCCATAGCCCAGATCAGAATGGGAGTCAAAGAGGTACACCACATTGCAGTGGTTTTCTTTCGCTATTTTGTATGACAGGGCATGAGAATCTGAAACATAGGCTTTAATGCCGCCTACAAATTTGAAGCGTTGCTTGATTCTGTCCCAGAATGTATCCACTTCCGGGGAGAGTTGAAAAGCTTTTTTAATATCTTTGCCCCGCGCCATCGCCTGGATATATCTTTTATACCAAAGTTCATCCAAGCTCCTTTCGTTTTCCATGTACAGACCCAAAGTGTGTTGAGTATAAACAAAGTAGTCCCAATCTACTGATAGCAAGCACTTTTCCATATCGTAACCTCCTTAACTAACTCTACGGTTAAAATATGGCGCTCTGTCGTCTGGCCCTTCTGAGTCTCGTCCAGAACGTCTATTTATAAGTTTTAAAATGATCAGGACCGCAAATATTTTTGTCAGATTATGATACTACTACACTGTTAGCAGCATCGCTCATAGATCGTCAAACAGGTTCGGCAAATCTCTTTTGTCAGATTGTAACACTACTAGTATATCATAAACAAAAAACCTATTACGCCAATTACATCAATTCGAGATTTCATTAATTAATTCAAGGTTTCATTATAATAGCCTTTATGACAAACGGGTATTAGTTACTTAAGTTATAACATTATTTTGAATAAAATGCTAATATGCTTAGCTCATTTCTGTTTTTATTTCTTCATTTTTGACCCTACTTCGACCCAAGGGGGCGGTTCTTTCGCAACCGCCCCCTTGGATCTTAAATCATATTCAAATAGCTTTAGCGATTAACTGAATGAGATTAAAATACTTTCCGCCCTCGGCCTCCATCATTTTGATATCCTCTACGGCATAGGGATTCTTGCAGGCAAGCCATTCATCCCATGCCTGTTTGCAGCAGTTCATTTCCCGCATATCTACGATTTCTATGCCTTCTGCCTTGCTCCATAAATCTCTCCACCAATCAAGGGAGTGTATAGTCCTTTCCACCTCATCAACCCAGAAGGGTTTCATTTCCTCGGGAACATTATTCCCGAATTCGTATTTTATCCCCGGAACAGCTACAGCGATATAACCGCCCTTTTTGCGACTTTGTCTACAGTCTGTGCCGGTTGAATATCAACCGGCATTTTGTGGCCTGATCTACAATACACACTATGACTTACCGTAAAACCGGATAGGGATATTCGCCCTCAATTATAATCCACGTGGTGTCAAAATCAAAACCGGTATGAAGCACAATGTTATAGAAACAAATCTTTTAAATCTCATCCCAATGACCTCCTTATACAAATTCCGGCCATAAAATATAAATGCATAACATCCATATCGATAACGTCTTAATTTTACAGTCTTTTAGGACGAGAGAATATGCCGGATATTATCTTAATTAGTAAGGGAAACATCTTTTTTGCTGCAAGGCATCATTGAGAGACAATACACACCAAAAATAGAAATGCTATGAAATTCACATTCATAGCATTAGTATATTATTATGCCTCCAAATCAGCAATCAAACCATCCTATTTATCCGGCAGGTTATACATCATTTTGATAATAGACTATTGAGTTAAAACCAATATCCTGTCACTCTGTCCAACCATACTGCCCTTTGAGCTCTACAAATCTGACCATTCCCATTGTCTCGACATCCATATCGCCGTCATCTGTCTTCGTAATAAGCTGAAGTTCCTGCAAATGCGGCGGACCGACGGGAATAACCATCCTGCCGCCGTTTGCCAATTGGTCCACCAGGTCGTCAGGCAAAACATTTGCTGCCGCCGTTACCATAATCCTGTCATAGGGAGCATGTTCTTCCCATCCCACGCTTCCGTCTCCCACTTTATAATGGATGTTCGTAAAGTTTAATGCCTCCAGCCTCTTTTTCGCCTTTTCCATTAATTCCATGATTCTTTCCACTGTAAAGACTTGTCCTGACATCTTTGCAAGAATGGCTGTCTGAAAGCCTGAACCGGTCCCGATTTCCAGCACCTTGCTATCCTTCTCCGGCGCCAGAAGCCGTGTCATTTCCAGCACAAGGCTGGGTTGCGAGATTGTTTGTCCGAAGCCTATGGGCAAAGGCTCGTCCAAATCTGCATACTTCTTCATGTCATCTTCAATAAAAAACGAACGATCCAATGAACGGAAAAATGTTTCAAGCTCCTGCCGATCCATTCCCTTTCACCTCACTTCCCGGCATTCCTTCTCGTCTATGGCAACTTACTATAACTCAGCTGCCATTTTCAAACCTTCAATAAGAGAATTATACCATTTGTCCTAAAGGCCTATGCTGTGAAAATATAATGCTCCCATAGGGTGAGACAAAAAAACAAAAATCTAAGTTATACTAGCAACATGAGAACAAGAAACAATTACACGCCAGAATTCAAGACCAAGATTGTGCTGGAGATTTTATCAGAAGTAGAGACAGTCAACCAGATCGCCGCCAAGTATGAGATCAGTCCCGTGGTTCTCTCCCGCTGGAAGAAGGAGTTCCTGGAACGAGCTTCAGAAGTATTTAAGAAAGGGCCTTCTAAAGCCGAAAAAGAACTCGAAC
>JAAYNC010000074.1:0-10680 GCA_012521055.1 Eubacteriales Family XIII. Incertae Sedis bacterium | reverse complement strand
GCGGCAAGCACCATGAATTCGCCGGCGAGATTGGCGTCGATCCTCTTCATCCGCTCTACATATTCAATATATTGTTTCGTGATTTCGGCAACCTGGATGTCGTAGATGCTCATCTCCGCATTCTCGATAAGGTAAACGAGCAAGTCGAAGGGTCCTTCGAACACATCCAGCTTCACTTTGTACACCATAACCCACTCCGTCGACAGTTTGGCAGTCTTGATAAATGTGATATTTAAAATCCCGGGATTATTTTCCCGCCTGTCATCTTTTTACATTCAATCTGTCTTAGCGTGTTCTTTTCTTTTTATCACGGCCACCCGGTCCTTCCCGGCCAAATCCTTTACAATCTCCACCGGTCCGTAGGCGCCTGCTTCCTCCGCCAGCAGGGTCACCGCAATCCCCTGATCATACCCGATCTCTAAAAGGAGCACGCCCTCCTCCACAAGATAGCGCCAGGTCTCGTCCAAAATCCGCCTGTAGAAATCCAACCCGTCCTCGCCGCCGTCCAGCGCCACCAAAGGTTCATGCTCCCGCACCTCCCGCATGAGAGTGGGCAGCACCCCGGTGGGAATGTAAGGAGGATTGCAGACGATCATATCAAACTGCTTCTTTCCCCTGCCTTTTCTGTTTTTCGGGAAGGGCCCGAACAGATCCCCTTCCACAAAACGAATCTGCCGGTCCACACCGTTTATCCTGGCGTTCTCCTTGGCCACCTCAAGAGCATCGGAACTGATATCCGACCCCAGGACGGCTGCCTTCCGCTTGGCCTTTTTCAAATAATAGGCCAGGCTCACGGCAATGGCTCCGCTTCCGCAGCAGAGGTCTAAAATCCGAAAACCTCCTCGAGGCTCCTTCCGTGCTTCCAAAATCTCGAGAGCCTTCTCCACCAATATTTCCGTATCCTGCCTCGGAATCAGCACCTTCTCATTCACACGGAAGGGCAACCCCATAAACTCCTGGCTTCCCGTTATGTACTGCAGGGGCATACCCCCTGCCCGTATATCCACCAGCCGAAAATACTCCTCGCATATCTTGTCGTCCAACTCATCCCCGTAGTGCAGAAAAAGCCAGGACTTGTCCTTCTTTAACATATGACAGAAAAGAAGCTCCGCATCCAAGCGGGGCGTTAAACATCCTTCCCGAGTAAAACGCGCTTCGGCCATGTTCAGAATATCTTTCAGCAACAGCTTCATATTTCCGTCTTTTCCCCCATAAGAGCCTCCTCCGTCTCCGGAAACAGATTTCCTTCTATGTCCGTAATTCCGACGAACTCCTTCGGGCCCAAAGCATTCAGCACCGCCTTGAGGGCAGCGATGGCCACCTCCAACTGCTTATCGTCGGGAGGCAGCGTCGTAAGCTTCTGCAACGCCAGACCCGGCAAGCTCAAAATTTTTATAAACGTAGAATTCCCCTGCCCCGCCATCCGCAACAGCTCATAGGACACCCCTGCGATAAACGGAATCAAAAGCAGCCTGGAAGCTATGCGCAATAGCAGGTTAGGCCACCCGAGCAGGGAAAAGAGCAGCAAGCTTACCACCATTACAAACATCAAAAAGCTAGTGCCGCAGCGCGGGTGCAGCGTCTCAAATTGTTTGCAATTTTCGATGGTAAGGGGCAAACGGTTTTCGTAACAGTGGATGCAGTTGTGCTCCGCGCCATGAAACTGAAACACGGTACGGATATCCTTCATGCGAGAAATCACCGCCACATATCCGACGAACATGAGAATGCGAAACACGCCTTCCAGCAGGTTCAGCACAATCTCGTTCCCCGTGAGAAGCTCGAAAATATTGACAACCCAGGTGGGCAAAATAATAAAGACCCCTACGGTGAACAAAATAGCCAGTACAACCGAAGCATAGAGCATGGCATTCAGAGCAGCCTTTTTCCCTAACCGCTTTTCCAGCCAAAGAGACAGCTTGTCCGGCTCGTACTCCTGACCCCCCTCGGCATTCTCCAGAACTTCTGCCGAGTACAGCAAGGTCTTTGTTCCCGTCACCAGGGCATCCACGAAAATAAGCACGCCCCGAACCAAAGGTATCTTCCTCCATTTGGATGTCTCGGGCAAGGGCGTGATCTTTATATGCATGTCCCCTTTTGGTTTTCGGATCACCACAGCCGTGCGATCCGTCCCCTTTATCATGATGCCTTCAAGCACCGCTTGCCCGCCGATCTTGGTGGGGCAGGCGTCTTTAATAAATATTTTATCTAAATCCATATCTCGTATTAATCCAATTCCAATCTTGTTTTTCTGATGAGCTGAATGAAGTCTGCATTCGATTTGGTATGAGCCAGGTAATCGATGATAGTCTCCGTAACTTCCTGGACACCCACATTGGCCAAAGCCCTGCGCATGTACCAAATGGCTTCCAACTCCTCCTGAGACATCAGCAGATCTTCTCTTCTCGTTCCCGACTTGTTCAGGTTGATGGCCGGGAAAATGCGCTTTTCGGAAAGCTTCCTGTCCAAATGAAGCTCCATGTTTCCTGTACCCTTAAATTCCTCGAATATAACATCGTCCATCCGGCTTCCCGTCTCGATGAGGGCCGTGGCCAGAATCGTGATGCTGCCTCCCTCTTCCAGTTTGCGGGCCGCGCCGAAGAACTTCTTGGGCTTGTGAAGGGCGCCGGGGTCCAATCCCCCGGAAAGGGTCCTGCCCGTGGGAGGAATTACCAGGTTGTAGGCTCTCGCCAGCCGGGTGATGCTGTCAAGCAGTATGACCACATCCTTGCCGTGCTCCACCAGGCGCTGGGCCCTAGCCAAAACCATCTCCGCCACCTTCACGTGGTTTGACGGCATCTCATCGAAGGTGGAATAAATAACCTCACCCTTGATGGAGCGCTGCATATCCGTAACTTCCTCCGGCCGCTCATCCACCAAAAGCACGATGAGCTCGATATCAGGGTACATCTTCTCGATGCTGGAAGCAATCTTTTTCAGCAGCACGGTTTTACCGGCTTTAGGGGGGGCAACAATTAATCCCCTCTGGCCTTTTCCTATGGGGGCCACTAAATCGATAAGCCGCATGGACAGCTCTGTGGATCCGTTCTCCAAAAAAATCCGCTCATTGGGGAAAATAGGTGTAAGCTCGTCAAAATCAGGCCTGCGCATGGCAACGCCGGGCTCGTCGCCGTTTACCTCTTTCACATAGAGAATGGCTCCGAACTTCTCCCCTTCGTTGGGTTTCCTTGATATGCCTTTAATTTTATCTCCTGTTTTTAAATTGAATCTTCGGATTTGAGAAGGCGAGACGTAAACATCTTGATCGCTGGTCAGGAAATTGTGAAATCTGAGAAAACCGAAACCGCCGTCGGCAATTTCCAAAATCCCTTCAACTTCGGGACGGTCTTCACTGGGCTGGTAAACTCTCTTAACGTGCTTGACTTCCTGTGCCTCTTTGGGAGTATCTTCGGAAACCGCAGCTGCGGACTGTTTCGACTTATCCGTTTCTTTGCCGGCTTCTGTATCGGCACTTTCCGCCGTTTCCGAATCCAGGGCAGCCTCTTCCGATCCTTCACGGGACTCTTCCGCAACTTGCATTGCCTGGGATGTTTCCTCTTCCTCAGGCTTTTTCTCCTCTTTTCTATCCTCTGTGGCTGCCTGCTCCGCAGCAACGGGAGTCTTTCTCGGCCTGCCTCTCTTTCTGGGAGCCGCAGGCTGTTCCCCTTCGCCAGCTTCCGCCGTTTCCGGGGTTTCCGGCCCCTTTTCAGTCTCTTTCCCGGCAACAGCCTGGGGTCCGTTAATCAAGGCCTCCAAAAGCTCCGCTTTTTTTAGTTTCTGATAGTAGGGAATGCCGAAAGCTCTGGCAATCTCTCGCAATTCAACAACTTTTTTGGTTCTCAGAATGGCTTCATCCAACTGATACGTATTTGTCATACACCTTTTCCCCTCTTTAAAATGAGCAAAATATGATGAGAATCATCCATACATCCATAAATTACATTGATACATTGAATATGACGAGCTGCACTCAGCGTCAAAATTATTCTATGACCATACTGCCCTCAACGTCAAAGCATGCTGCGACGATGTTATCCTCAACGTCAAATATGCCGTGGTGCTGCAGCTTCAACGTTAAAGTATGCACTATTTAATTTTATGATCCTAATTTTTGTTTGCGATTTCTATGATTTTAACACCATCTACAATGAAAATAACGTCCTGTCCTTCCATAGGTTCGTCTATTACAGAGGTTTCCCCGTCGATGTAATAATATACACTCTTTCCGTCCTTCAAACGCAGTTCCGCCTCCACGCAATCATCGCTCACCGGAGCGAGAGCCACCACGGTGGCATCTCCTGAAACAACCTCTGTGGCTACGTGAAGCTGATCAAAAGGTCCCCAGGCAAGAACTGCTTTTTTACCGGTGGGGATATCGTTTAATCCATTATATGCTAAATTTCCATTAATTACAATCTCAATCTTTTTTTCCAGATTAATTACTTTTAGAGATCCATCTTCCGAGGTCAAATAAATACTATTTTCCGGTTTGTTTACGCCGGTGATCGTACCACGAAGGGAACGAATCTGTGAGTCAAGATCAAAATCCGCCTCAGCAAGGGCGTATACCCGATTGCAGATTACGGCGAATTCCACCCGCCTGATGGAAGACTTGGGATTGAACTTCCCCGTATTGTCGCCGATCATGATTTTTGTACGATTGAGCAAATCCACGTAGACCAAATTCTCTTTGGCGATCTGGTGACTGTCCGCATAATCCAGGGCTGTTGCCGGCATCAGTTCCCTGCCGATGGCCTTTGCGGTCCACCGGGCCACTTCCTCTCTGGCAGCAGGAACGGAATTACCGTCAGCGGCGCGAAAACCGCCCAGCTCATTTGCCCCCAATATGCCGTTTTCCAACCCGTAAGAAACGCATTCCCATGCCCATTGGGCAATTCCGGCTTCTTTGAGTTGCGCCTCATACTTTTCGGTAAGGTCTTCAGAAAAAGCGGGACCGATTCCGGAGTTCGTCACCGCCTTGTAGATCATCTGCATGGATTCTTCCTTTGAAACCGGATTGTCCGGACGAAACTGGTAGCTGCCGTCCTCCATGGGATAGCCGCTCACGATTCCCACTTCCGCTGAAAAGGTGATGTATTGATATCCCCAGTAGTTGGAAGATACGTCGGTAAAGCTATACCGGGAGGCCCCATGAGCAAACTCTCCGGCAACGGGAAGCAGGAAAACAGTCGTAATAATAAAGACCGAAAGGATAATTAAAAAGATTTTTTTAAACATAGTTGTTCCTCATTCAATCTTACTACTTAATTCGAAACTGCTTAATTCGAAGACCCGGAGTCCGTTTCAGATTCACCCTCCGTTTCCGTCCCCGACTCCGGTTCGACTTCAATAGAGTAAATCTCAGTAATTACTTCTGCGATGCCCTTGCTGTCGGGATAAACGTAGTAAGGCGCTTCGTCCTGAAGGGTGTGGGGCATCACGTAGGTAGTAATGTCATCCGGTTTTATGCCTATAGCTTTTGTTACGATCTTCATGGCCGTACCCAGGTCAATATCGGATTCCACGTTTTTAAGAATCACCCTGGCGATCTTGGGCAAATCGAAACCCAGCATCTGCTTGAAAGCGGATTTCATAAATTCCTGTTGGGCCTTGACCCGGCCCAGGTCGCCCTCTCTATAGCCCTTGCGGTAACGGAGGAACTGAACCGCATGTTCACCGTCCAGCACCTGGTCTCCCGCCGGGATATTGATATACAAGGGCGGCTTGTCCGTAATATCCGTATACTTCATATGAAAAGGTATATGCATGGGCACCCCGCCCATGGTATCCACAATTTCCTTTATCCCGTCGTAGTCTACGATGGCATAGAAGTGAAGGGGCATGCCCAATAGAATCTCGCTCACCGCTATGGCCGTCTCCAAAGGTTCTTTTGTTTTCTGATAGACGGCGTTGATTTTCAGAAAGCCGGGGCTGTGTTTGTATTCTTCGCGGTAATAATAGGTGTCTCTTGGTATGGATATCAGGTCAACGTGTTTGACATCGTAATCGAAGCTCACCACCATGATGGTGTCGGCAAGATTCTGGTTGAATCCCATCAACAGCACGTTGATCCTGTTCTTGTCCTTAAACGCTTCAAAGAAGATGCTGTCCTTGCTGACCAGCACAGGCATATCGTCCATCAGGTTCGTTTCCGTTTCTCCAAAGATGGGACTTTCGCCAACTTCTTTAATAGCTTTTCCCGCAACCACGAACCCGCCGGTTGCAAGGATAAAGAAAACCAGAAAGTAACTTATGAAAGTTATGAAGTTTTTATTATGCGGAGAGCTTTCGGCTCTGTTACGCGTACGCGTTTTTTTCATCGACAGATGGCCGTTCCTTCGCTAATATTTTCACATTCGAGGGGTAACTAGCGGACCTTTTAAAGGCCGAACATTCCTCTCGTTACAAAATCCTTTTAAACGAATTCTTTTCTTTAAAGAATCTCCAAAAGAATCTTCTCTCAGAGGGAATTTTCCCTTAAACCGAATTCTGAACAGGGAACCCTGAAAATAGAATCCCGATGTTTAAATATTTTATACTACTTTAACGGAAAAGAAAAGCAATATTGCTGCTATTCAACCTGCTCTTCGGATTGTTGTTCTTCCGTTTTAATGGAATAAATTTCCATCAACATTTCTTCTATCGCTTCCTTGTCCACCCACCAATAGGATGCTCCGTTTTTCATGCCGGATTTTCCGGGAGTAAGCCAGGTTTGTATATCTTCACCTTTAAGTCCCGGGGCTTTCGCCACGATTTTCAAGGCCATGGAGAGAGGCAGATCCGAATCCACGTTTTGAATCACCGTCTTGGCGACTTTGGGCAATTGGAACCCCAGAGCCTGTCTAAATGCTGATTTCATGAATTCCTGCTGGGCTTTTATCCGGCCGATATCGCCGTCGGGATAGCCCGGATAGCCTGGGCTGCCCTTGCGAAAGCGGAGGAATTGCCCAACATTGCTTGAGTCGAGTACAATGGGCCCCTTCGGTATGTCTATGTATAGAGGCGGTTCGTCCGTCGGGTCTTTATAGTACATGTGGAACGGAATATCCATGGGCACGCCCCCGATAGAATCTACAATTCTCCCGATCCCGTCATAGGTGATTACGGCGTAATAATGTATGGGTATTCCCAACAGTACATCGCTGACTGCCCTGGCCGTCCCCACCGCGCCGTCTTTTTTGTAAATTGCATTGATTTTGAGAGAACCCGGCGAGGAGACCCCCTTGCGCCCATAGTATGTATCCCGCGGAACCGATATTATATCCACGTGCTGGTTTTTCATGTCGTAGCTAACCAGCATGATGGTGTCGGTAAGCCCGTCGTTTACACCGAGAAGAAGCACATTAGCCCGCTTGGAATCGCGGAAAGCTTCAAAGAACGGACTTTTTGGATCCACAAGGGCATCCAGGACTAACTCCTCCATGATGGTTTCGGTTCCCTGAAACACGCGGACCGCCCCCAATTTGTTCAGCGCGTAGGTGGCGGGGGTGATGATTACGGTGAAGATGACCAACCATATAAAAAAGTGTTTGATAAATACTTTCATAATTGCTTTCATAAATGCCGCATCCTGTTATGATATGTATGACGATAATTTGAGCGATTTGTTCCCTGTTTTCATAAGAGAGGACAAGGTGAACCACCTTGTCCCTCAATAGACTATTATACCGGATTTTAAACCTTTGCGCAAGTTTTATTTGCTGTAATCGTAGAATCCTACGCCGGTCTTTCTTCCCAGTTTGTTTCCGCGAACCATCTTCTTCAGCAAAGTATGGGGTCTGTACTTGGGATCGCCGAACTCGGTGTACAGAACTTCCATGATTGCAAGGCATACGTCCAAACCGATGAGATCGGCTAACTCCAACGGACCCATCGGGTGGTTGGCGCCCAGTTTCATGGCCGCATCGATGTCTTCTGCCTTGGCAACGCCGTCAGCCAAAATGCCGATAGCTTCGTTGATCATGGGGATCAAGATGCGATTAACGACAAATCCGGGAGCCTCTTCAACCTGGACGGGAGTTTTGCCCAGAGATTCCGACAGTTTGACGATGGTATCTTTTGTCTCTTCGGATGTGGCGATTCCCTTGATGATCTCAACCAGCTTCATCACGGGAACGGGGTTGAAGAAATGCATGCCGATGATCTTGTCGGGCCGCTTGGTTGTCGCTGCGATTTCCGTAATGGAAAGTGAAGACGTGTTCGTGGCAATGATTACTTCGGGTCTCAAAAGCTCATCCAGTTCTGCGAAGAGAGCCTTTTTGGCTTCCATATCTTCGGTAGCTGCTTCGATGACCAGATCTGCATCCTTTATGATGGAAAGATCTGTGGAGCCCGTGATCCGCCCCATGATTTCCGCCTTCTGCTCAGGGGTTAATTTTTCCTTTTTAATAAGTCTGTCCAGATTCTTTTCTACGGTTGCAATTCCGTTGTCAACAGATGTCTGTCTTCTTGCGCGAAGCACGACTTCATAACCGTTTTGGGCCAACACTTGAATGATTCCCGCACCCATTGTACCGGTGCCTAATACACCTATTTTCTTCATATGACATCCTCCTATTTTTCTTTAAGTCTTTATTATCTCAACCGTAGATTATTGTATAATATTTTACGGGCTATTACCAGACACAAAATAGTCTGCCACAGGGTATTTGCCCTCGGGCTCGCCCTCGAACCCTCAGGGGCATTTGATTACCCGTTTCTTTTTTAAATCCCGGACTGCTTCCTGAGAATTTTTTATTTACCTTTGAACACCGGTTTTCTCTTCTCTAAGAATGCGCCCATTCCCTCTTTCTGGTCCTCTGTGCTGAAGCACTTTCCGAAGAGCTTAGCTTCTACTTCAATAGCTTCGTCCATATTGCTGCACTCTAAGCCTTTTACGATGGCTTCCTTAGAATAGGCTACTGCAATCGGGGCATTCTTTGCGATCTTTTCTGCCAGTGCAAAGGCTTCGTCCAACAGGGATTCCTGGGGGACCACCTTGTTGACCAGACCGATGGCGGCTGCCCCATCGGCATCGATAATCTCCCCTGTAAGGATCAGCTCCATGGCTTTTGCCTTGCCGACGAGCTGAGGTAGCCTCTGTGTTCCCGAGTAACCCGGCGTAATTCCCAAGCCTACCTCGGGCTGGCCAAATTTCGCCTTGGCCCCTGCAATGCGGATATCGCAAGCCATGGCCAGCTCGCAGCCGCCCCCAAGGGCATATCCGTTCACTGCCGCAATGACGGGCTTTTTCAGCGTCTCGATCTTGCGGAACACTTTTTGGCCGAGCCTGCCCCACTCGTAACCGCCTCTTTCATCCAACGGATGCATTCCGGCAATGTCGGCTCCCGCCACAAAGGCTTTTCCTTCTCCGGTTATAACCAGAACCAGGACTTCCGGATCCGCATCCGCTGCATCTACTGCCTTATCCAGATCCACCAGCACCTCTGCATTTAAGGCATTCAATGCCTCCGGCCGATCAATCTTAATCAATCCGACCTGATCCTTCTTTTCAAACTTAACCATCGCCATAACTCTCATCCTTTCATCACTTTTATTTGGTGTCCGTTGTATTTGGTGTCTGACACCTTTTACAATTATTAACATCATGTTTCGGAGCGCAGAGTTGCTCTCCCGCTCGAAGAATCTACGCGCTGCGTGCTACTATCTAGACGGCCCGTCCTGCCTGGTTGGCACTTGCTTGTACTCGCTGGAGCGCAACTCTGCGCTCCAAAACATAAAACTAATTGCTTTTGGTGTCTGACACTTTTTACAACTTTAATCCGAAAAAATTTTGTTGTGCATTCGGTGTCTTTTACAACTTTGATAATATTTTTCTCATTTCTGCCTTGTATTTCTCCACTCCCGGCTGGTCGAAGGGATTCGCCCCTGCCAGGTACCCGGAAAGAGCGCAGGCTCTCTCAAAGAAGTACACCAGCTGACCAAAATAATATGGAGTTAATGCCGGTATATCCACCCGAATCATGGGAATGCCGGCTTTTTGGTGGGCGGCCATCATTCCAAGAACCACAGCCCGGTTCACTTGATTCATGGAAAGTCCAGCAAGGGACTCGTCCGCTCCTTCCGGAACAACCATATCCATGGGCGGCGACTCCACATTCAAAATGGTTTCGAAAAAAATCTGATTTCCTTCTTGCAAGAATTGACCTAATGAGTGAAGATCCGTGGAAAGCTGCAGTGACGCCGGGAAGATTCCTTTTCCCTGCTTCCCCTCGCTCTCACCGAAAAGCTGCTTGAGCCATTCAGAAAAATACTCCATACCGGGCTCGCAGATTTCGAAAATCTCAATCACCTTACCCATTGAAAACAACAGGTTTCGCGCCGCCGCATACTGCGCCGCTCCATCCTCTTCAAAAGGCAGTGGATCCGAAATCTCCGCCGCACCTGAAAGCATTGCATCGATATCGATTCCTGCCACGCTGATAGGCAGAAGCCCCACCGGAGTTAAAACAGAATAACGCCCGCCGATATTTTCCGGAACCGCAAAACTCTCATAACCTTCCCGCTCCGCCTCCTGGCGAAGGGTTCCGCTCTTTGGATCCGTTATCGCATAAATCCTCTCGGCAGCTTTTTCTTTTCCGTATTTTTCGGCCAGTAAATCCTTTAACAGCGCGAAGGCGATGTTCGATTCTATAGTGGTTCCGGATTTGGAAATCACGCAGATGCAAACATCCTTGCCCT
>JAAYNC010000147.1:0-7379 GCA_012521055.1 Eubacteriales Family XIII. Incertae Sedis bacterium | reverse complement strand
GAATTGCCTGTCCTTGTTCTGGGAATTGCCTGTCCTTATTCTGTATTCCGTGAATTTCCTTTTCTATGTATTAGCTGTCCCTCTGTATTAACCTTACCTGTCATAAATTTACATCTCAACTATTCCTGCAATCTTTATTCTTCCTCTGCTCTTCAAATTAGTTTTTCCTATAATCATTATATTAGCAGAATAATAAAAGAAATGTGTAAAATTACGTCACTACAAAAAAACGTTATTTAAAATGGCCCGTGGACCGACAATTTTTTGTCGCTAGTAAAGAATTAATTTAAGGAAATACCACAACAAGATTAATCCCGACCCGCCTAATTTTGTGCTTCGTCAGGAAAGAATTGACTTGACAAACAACCACAACAAGATCAATCCACGCCTGCTTATTTTTGTTCTGAAAAATGAATTGATTTACGAAAATAATCGTGATACATTCACAAAAGCGAGATATAAATGATATAAATTCTGTATAGATTTTATGAAGGGATTTTTATGGAAAAGCGAGTGCTGGCATCAAATATTATGCTCGTAACGGCAGCTATGATCTGGGGGTTTTCTTTTGTGTTCCAACGCGCCGCCATGGAACATATCGGCCCCTTTACTTTTAATGCATGCCGTTATTTGTTAGGCGCTCTTTCCCTGATACCGGTAATCAGATTGAACGATCGAAAAATTGGCAAAAAATCCTACAACGAGAGAGACCTTTGTGATAAAGAAATCGATCCGGTAAACCATATCGAACCAAGCGGCGTTATTGAACCTGTTGACGTTATCTCGCCGGTGAACAATATCGGACCAGTGGATGCTGTCAAATCAGACGATACTTTATCTGTCAAAGAACTGAGAAAAATCATGATTCTCGGAAGCCTGGCCTGCGGCTTTTTTAACTGGGCAGGCTCCATGTTGGTACAGGTGGGTCTCGTTTATACCGCTGCCAGCAAAGCCGCTTTTATCGGATCTCTTTACATCGTAGTAGTTCCTATAATCGGCATATTCTTTAAGAAAAAAACTACACGAACCGTTTGGTTCGGTGTGGTAATCGCTGTTTTGGGCCTTTATTTTCTTTGCATTACGGAAGATTTTTATATATCCTTTGGAGATTTGGTAATATTCATGAGCACCTTCTTCTTTGCCATCCATATTCATTTAATCGGAATGGTTGCAGTCAAGGTGGACGGAATAAGGTTTGTACGAAACGAGGCATTTTTTTCTGTACTTTGGTCATCCCTCATCGCCTTTGTTTTTGAGGATCCTAATCTCGCTTCCGTTATCAAGGTAGTCATTCCTCTTATCTTCTCCGGCATTCTGGCTGTAGGCGTTGCATATGCTTTGCAAGTGACTGCTCAGAAATATACAAATCCCGATATTGCCGCGTTGCTGATGAGCTCGGAGGCCTTTTTCGGAGCAGTGGGCGGCGTTTTGTTCCTGCAGGAAATTTTGACGCCCCGTGAACTTCTGGGGGGAATTTTGGTCATGACCGCAGTGATCATAGCCCAGCTGCCCAAGGATTTCCTAATACGCATTACTTCCTTAATCAGAAAGTAACAACCGCATGCTTCATTTGAGCCATCTGCTGTCGCCGGAAGCGTTGTCATACCCCGGGTGATTGTCAAACCGGACCACACCGACCTGAAGCCTTCCCTGAACGGCTTCTGTAACTTTAGCGTGCCCGATGGTTCCGAAACCGCCGCAGAGTTCCAGCAAGATAAATCCCTCATCGGTCAGTTTCACCGCTTCCTGACAAGCCATTTCGTAGCTGCCTACCCCGACCATGGCCATAAAACCCTGTCCCAGGTCCATCTCTACCCTGCGCGGTTCCTTTATCTCAGCGTTAATAAACATAAATGCAACTTTTCTTTTCATTTCCTGTTCCTTCCTTAATTCCTCTGCTTGTTTTTTAGCGGACAAAATATTATACCACAGAATCGGTAGTATAGTTGTATTTGGCGTCTGCATTTAGTGTCTCCTGCATTTGGTGTCTGACACTTTTTACAGACACTTTTTACAACTTTGTTTGCATCGGAGCATGAATAGACAAGTTTAAATTTTGTTCTTAAATTGTCTACTATAGGGGCCGGGGGTAGACAACAAATCCCTATCGTCCAGAATTGTTGTCTATTTCGCAGGGTGAAAATAGACAACAATTCGATTCAACTCTCAATTGTTGTCTACAACTAGGATTGAAAGTAGACAAGAATTTACTCCCCTCCTTAAGTGTTGTTTATTTTGAAGAGTAAAAGTAGACAAGATTTTGATCTGAGTAAAAAACTTGTCTATACCGTAAATCAAAAGTAGACATAAAAACGTTAATGTTCTAGAGCGTTGTCTACAATGAAGATTGAAAATAGACAGGACCAATTGGCTGATTATTTTCTTGTCTACACCGCAGTATGGAAATAGACACGATTTGAATTTTATGCGAATTCTTGTTCACACAACTTGTAAAAAGTGTCAGACACCAAATGCAAGTTGTTTGAATTGCCTGTCCCAATGGTATAATGTTATATAAGAAACAATCATGGAATATGATTTAATAGTTAACTGTTTTAGTACATAACGGAGGTGTACAATGTCTGAAAAAACAATATTTGATCGTTTGGAAGATTACATAAAGGCTAATTATGTTGGGGAAGCAATCGACTTCGTCTGTGATGAAGTGACGGATCACACCCAGGACGATCCTGATGATCCCTTTACCGCTATTTCTGAATCCGTATCCTGCCGTCCTGTAGTTGACAGCGACCAAATACCGCTGGACGAAGTGACAGAATCGTTTCAGGAAACATTTCTTAATTTCTTAGGTATAAAAGCAGATTCGGAGCTTTACGATAAAATTCCTATCGATCGCAAACTGATTTCCAAAATCAGAGATAATGCCGACTTTATTCCCAACAAAAATCTTGTGATTTTACTTGGCATAGGGTTGGAATTGAACCGGGAAGAAATGGACGCTCTGCTGCGTTCGGCTCGTTACCGTCTTTCACGATCCCACAAAGACGAGTTGGCCATAGCATTCTGCATTGAAAACAAGATCTACGATGTGAAGCAGATCGATCAACTTTTCGATGACCAAGGACTGCTTCCGATTTCACAGAGAATATAAAGACAATTTATTAGGATCTTTTCTCAACGCGACTTATCGGAGCGACGCAATGTCGCTCCATTCTTTATATACACCCTTATCCCTACCTCCCCTCATAACCGTCTCTGCTCCCCTCTCACGACCTTACTGGCCCTCTCTCATAACACTGCAGACTCCCCCTATTCATTGATCAGTTAGAGCCCCTCTGCTCTCCTGCCATAGATTTACTGATGCATTCACTGCGTAATACAGGTATAATTTTAAATACACCACTTAAGTTACATAACAGCGAGGAAGGTTGCAAATGCATTTAATTATCAATTACATATCGAAGAGCAGGCGGATTCTGCTCTATTCAGGCGCCTGCATTTTCCTGTCGCTGATACTTACGGTTATTGCCCGCAGCTTCCCCGGCTTCAGCCAATGGTACGGAGAAGCTGTCTTTCCCGTGTTCGTTAACACCGTGGGCAGAGTTTTCGCGTTACTTCCCTTTTCTGCTTTTGAATTAATGATATGTGCGACTTTCTTAGGGCTGTTGCTCTTTATGGTTTGGACCATTTATGTCCTTTTAAAAAGAACTTCTAATGTTAAAAATTACCTGGGTATTACATTCCGGCGTGGGATCTGTATTCTTGCAAGTCTCTTGCTGATCTTCACTCTCACCGCCTCTATCAATTACAGCAAACCGCCTATTTCTGCCGGTTTGGATACCTCCGTCAGAGAATACAGCATCGGAGAGCTGCTTGGACTGTCGCTTCTCCTTGTGGATGAGATAATAGAGCTTTCGGACTCCGTTGCTTTTGATGAGCAGGGTTTGCTGCAACTTGAGGAAGTGGATTTGGGCGCAACTGCTGCCGAGGCTATGAGGAGCTTGAAAGAGCGCTATCCGGCCCTTTCGGGCTATTATCCAGCACCTAAGCCCATTATCTTTTCAAATGTCATGTCATATTTGGGGCTAACCGGTATTTTTTCTCCCTTTACTTTAGAAGCCAATTACAACAGGGATGTGGCGCCCTTTTTTATTCCGTACACCATCTGCCACGAATTTGCCCATTTGAAAGGCTTTATGAAGGAGGACGAAGCAGGTTTCCTCGCTTATCTGGCCTGCAAGAATTCGGAATCTGCCGAATTTCGATACAGCGGAACGTTGAACGCGCTCCTGTATACGCTGAATCAGCTTTACCGCAATGCTGACAGCAACCTTTACAATGCCGTTTACTCGAGCATCCCCGAAACCGTCCGCGCAGAACTTGCTTACAGCAGAAACTACTGGAAAGACCATTCCGGAGTAGTCACTTCCATTGCAAAAACTGCCAATGACAAGTACCTTATGATAAATGCCCAAACGGAGGGCACGAAAAGTTACGGCAGGATGGTGGATTTGCTGTTAAAGGAATACAACCATCGAATCCTGGCGGAATACGTCGACCGAATTTCAGGGGTCCTTCTTGACAATATGAATCTCCCAGCACTAGACTTATAACATGGGAGGGATCGCTGTGACTAAGGAAAAGTTAACGGTGGGGATCTTCAACGATTCTTTCCCACCCACTATCGACGGAGTGGCAAATGTGGCCGCCAATTATGCCTTAGAGATTCAGAAAAAACATGGCAACGCAGTAGTAGCCACACCTTGGTATCCGAATGTAACAGACGATTATCCCTTTGAAGTAATACGCTACCCCAGCGCGAAAATAAGCAAAAAGCTGGTTTATCGTGCCGGATACCCCTTCGATCCGTCTGCTATAAGCAGGCTCCGCAAGGCGGAAATGGACATCATTCATACCCATTGCCCCTTTGCCTCTGCTGTGTTGGCAAGAGTACTGCGATTCAGTAACGATATCCCGATAGTTTTCACTTATCATACTAAGTTTGACATCGATTTGCAAAAATTTCTTCCATACGATCCGGTCAAAACCGCTTCCGTAAAGTTCCTGCTGTCCAATATCAACGTATGTGATGAGGTCTGGGCCGTTTCAAGAGGAGCGGGTGAAAATATGAGATCCCTGGGTTACGAAGAGGATTATATAGTAATGCCCAACGGTACGGATTTCCCGAAAGGCGGTGCAGATCCCCGGCTCGTGGACCGGCTGCGAAAAGAGCACGTCATTGAGCCGGACGTCCCTGTCTTTCTCTTCGTCGGCCGCATGATGTGGTACAAGGGAAACAGGCTAACCATCGACAGTCTTAAGATCATAAAGCAGCGCGGATACCGGTTTAAAATGATTTTTGTGGGAGACGGGCTTGACCGGCCGGAGATACAGGCTTATGCGGAGGAATGCGGGCTTTCGGATGACTGCATCTTTACGGGCGCTATCCACGACCGCCGGTTGGTCAGGGCATATTTTACGCTGGCGGACCTGTTTCTGTTCCCCTCCACATACGACACCAACGGTATCGTAGTTTCCGAAGCGGCAGCCTGCGCCTGCCCCAGCCTTCTCATTGAAGACAGCTGCGCTGCGGAACGGGTGATACATATGGACACGGCACTACTTGCAAAGGAGGATCCGAAGGACTTAGCGGAAGCCATTACGTTTGCCTGTGAAAATCCCACGGTAATTAAACGAATCGGTGAAGAGGCTTCTGAAAAAGTCTATTTATCCTGGGAAGATGCGGTAGCGAAAGCCTATGAGCGCTATATGGTCGTCATCGAAAACTACAACAGAGAAAGAGAAAAAAATGCCCAAAGCAGAAGGATTGCTTTCTTGAAAGATATTCAGGATATCAAGGCGGAGTTTGGCATTAAATTTGATAATCTTATGGAATTTTACCATGACAAACAGCTCGATCTGGGGATCAAGAAGGATAAGTTCCTGGAGCATTATAAGCAAAGGCAAGCAGGGTTGGGAAATAAAATAGAATACCTCCTGGATCTTTACCGGGAGAAACAGGAGGGCATTAGCGGCAGAATCGAAAGCAGAATTGAAAGCATTATCGAATACTACCGGGAGAGGCCGGAAGAAATGTTCAGCGGGATGCTGTATGAGCTAAAGAAGCAGGACAAAAGAAAGTCGGGATGAGCCGTTAAAAATCCGGCTCATTTCTTGTTTTCGTTCACCCAGTCTCTTCCTTCTCCCAGGTCCTCTTCTGTAGGAATCGTTACCCTGGAATCGATGTCGACGGTATGGGCATTGGCTATGGGAAAAGTTGTAAAAGTGGGCACCGTCTTTTCCGGATTCCGGTTTTCTTTCTTTTCTTTATTCTCACAGTTATCCGTCATATTCTCATCCTCCTCCCTGCGTGTGTCTATAGCATACCCCCAACCGCTCTTTTGTAACCACAAAAAATCAAAAGGGTCAGTCCCTTTTGATTTTTTGAAAAGGAACTTTGATTTTATTATTTTACGGAACAAAGCTGAAAATGATTCCTTTGGCCAGATAATCGGCAATATCGTAGGCGATATTTTCGATGTTATCAAAAATGCGAATTCCTTCTTCATATTCTCCTGCCATTATGGAAATCACCTCGTTGATAGTCTGGCCCACAAAACTCTGTAACAGCTGTCTCCATTGCATTTCCTCCCAATAAGGGTTCATCTGAGCAAGAAACGCTGCCCACTCATTGGCATTTTCGTTCAACTCCACCGTCAATCGGTTCACCGTTTCTTGATCATTGGCTTTTAGAGCATCGATGAGGCTTACAATCCGTGACATGTGCACCGTTATAAAGCTGGCAAACCGTTCCGCCGCCGGTCTGCCAAAAAATACGAGGAGTAAATAATAGAAATCTCGCGAGTTTATGAACAACCTGTTGAGAACCGCCTGTAAATCAGGATCTTCCCTCACGGCGCTTTGAATGTAAAACCGCATCCACATGACCTGTTGTTCCCAGAACTTGCGGATTTCTTTTATTAAATTCAACTGACCTTCTGTAATTATTCCCAGATCCACTTCTTCACCTTATTCTATAATTATTCCTTTTAAGGACCTGCTGGATAAGCTCATTTCCGAAGACCGTTACCGCTGCAATCAATACGGACTGAATAATGACCGCAACGATTACCGGCGGGGAGAACCCTTCGCCCATAAAAATGCTGACATAGGCCAGTGTCATCAGAAAGCTTACTCCCAGAAGTATATATGGAATCATCCAATCTCTTTTGAAACCTTTGTATAATTTCAGAAACAGTCCTACACAATAAAGAAAAATTACCAGAATGAACAGCTCAGGTTTGATAAAAGACAAAATATTATCCAAATTGACCGCCTCCCTTACTTCTCATTTTTATGACGGGAGCCCGGGATTCATGCTTAATAGAAATCATTAGGGACGGTCCTTTTTGATTTTT
>JAAYNC010000062.1:0-84797 GCA_012521055.1 Eubacteriales Family XIII. Incertae Sedis bacterium | reverse complement strand
TTTAGAAAAGATGCTTTATCTGGCTTCCTTGAATGTTATGAAAAAGTGGACAATAAGGTATCGAAACTGGGATCAGGTTTTGAGCCAACTAATTATCATTTATGGTGATCGAGTTGAGAATTATCTACAATTATATTAATTTGTTGCAATCGACTAAACATTATGGTTTTTACTCAATGCTCTTCAGTGAAGCCACCATACCATGTTTGCTGCGTATCTTTGGGAATAGCGCGGGCTTAATTATTTATATAGGGATTGCGGCAAAGGCAGTGTTATTAAAGAAAGGGGACAAATTATGAGAAGAGAAATAGCAGGGCAGGTTACTGGTTATAGAACCCAGGACGGAGCAGGGGTAAAATTGGTTAGAGTGTTGGGGAGCAGGACCGTACAGGAATTCGACCCCATATTGTTGCTTGATTCTTTTGACAGCATGAATCCCGATGACTACATAGCGGGATTTCCCATGCATCCCCACAGGGGGATCGAGACGATCAGTTACGTATATCGCGGACGTATGACTCATATGGACAGCCTGGGGAATGAGGATACCATTGGTGATGGAGAAGTTCAATGGATGACGGCGGGATCCGGCATTTTGCATGAGGAGAGGCTTCCGGCATCGGAACGGTTGCTCGGTGTTCAGCTTTGGATTACCCTTCCTGCTAAGGATAAAATGGCACCTCCGGCATATAAGAGCATCAAGAATTCAGAGATTGAGGAAATAGAGTTTGATTGGGGCAAGTTGAGGATTTTGGCCGGTGAATTTGAAGGTCACAAAGGATATATGAGCAAATATCTTCCTCTCGACTATTATGATTTGCATATTAATCCCCATGCATCCGTTGTTTTGAGTACGGATCCCTATTCCTCGATTATGTTGTTTACTTTATTGGGCGATGCATACGTTGGCGATGATCTTGTTATGGAGAAGACGGCTGTAAAGCTCACTTCCGGGAATGAGGTAGAGATTAAGGCAACTGATGAAAAAGCTCAGGTTCTATTCATAAGTTCAAAACGGCTGGATGAGCCTGTTGCCTGGGGCGGGCCGATTGTAATGAACACGCAGGAAGAATTGGACAAAGCTTTCGATGATTTAAGAAAAGGCACATTTTTGAAAGATCAGATTTTGTATTGAGCTTGCAATATTTCTCTCTTTTCATTTAACTTTCAGGTTCAATTCAGGGTTATGTCTTATACTTATGCTTGAATGGTTGAAGAACTATCCGCAAAGGTCCCAAAAATGAAAGGGGGTTACTTATAATGAGCGAAAAGAGACATCGACTGCTGCCAATAATCGCCTTATGCATCTTCTGTGCTCTCATTGGAGGTTTTACTTCGGCTGCGATTTTAAAATATGTTTATGCAGATGTTTTTGACGCCATTGAAGCGCAGACTGCTGTGGTGGCAACAGTCAACGGCAATGCAGACAGCAATAATTCCGCGGCTTTTCTTACCGATTCTTCATCAACGCAAGCGAGCAGCTCTCCTGTGGTTCGGGTAGCCAAAGAGGTCGGTCCGGCAGTGGTGGGCATTACTAACTACCAAACTGTTTACAGATATCGTTATGGCTCCGGATATACTCCTCAGTTGGTGGAAGCCGGAACAGGCTCAGGGTTTATCATTGATGCGAAAAACGGTTACATTGTAACTAACAATCATGTTATCCAGAACGCCCAGAAAATTACCGTTAGTTTAAGCGATGGACGCACACTGGATGCAAAAGTAGTCGGAAGGGATTCCATCACCGATTTGGCTGTAGTTCAGATCTCGGACACCAGCAACCTTACTGAAGTTAAAATAGGGGATTCTTCAGCGCTCGAGGTCGGGGAATATGTAGTAGCCATCGGTAACCCCGGGGGAAACGAATTCGCTCGTTCTGTAACTGCAGGAGTCATTTCTGCAATCAACAGGACCATTACTGTTTCCAATAGAGTTACCCTGTATAATATGCTGCAGACAGATGCTGCGATCAACCCCGGTAATAGCGGCGGCCCTCTCGTTAATTATTCGGGCGAAGTTATCGGCATAAATTCTGCAAAATATGCGGTGCAGGGCTTCGAAGGCATGGGGTTTGCGATACCTATATCTGATGTAACCCCAATCATCAAACAACTTGTGGACAACGGTGTGGCTAAGCATCCTGCTCTCAGGGTTTCGATCAGCGATCAATACCTGCAGTATGCCAAACAGCACAATTTACCGCTTGGAGCTTACATTTACGAAGTGGACCCCGATGGCCCCGCAGCGAGAGCCGGAATACAAAGAGGGGATGTTATAACCCATGTGAACGATGCGAGAGTGAGGAACGCCACAGAACTTATCGGTGAAATCTACAAACACAATATCGGAGACAAAGTAACCATAACCTTTATTCGCAATGGCCAGACTAAAAAGGTTAAGGTTACCTTAGGCGAAATGATCCCGTAAAAATCAAAAGGGACTGTCCCTTTTGATTTTTGAACTTAATTGACAAGGTAAGGTGTGCGTGTTACAATTTAGAAAATGAAAAATCTGGGGAGCTGGTGTGACCGGCTGAGAGGGAATCTGAAGATTCCGACCCGTATACCTGATACGGATAATGCCGTCGTAGGGAGAATATAGGAATGAACTGCAATTTCTATCCCTTATCTGTTATCAGGTAAGGGATTTTTAAATTTTATGGAACAATAAGCAAGGGAAGCGAAATGAAATCGACAAAAGAAATAAGCAATAAGCTCATACCGTTACTGTTTGCCCTGTTTCTTGTCCTAATATGGGAGGCTGTTGTAAGAGCAGGGCTCGTCCCACGATTCATACTGCCGTCTCCTTCAGATGTGTTGAAGGCTTTTGTAATGACCATGCCGGATATGATAGATCATATTCTTGTCACTTTGCGGGAGGCCTTGACCGGGTTTGCAGTTGCGATCATATTGTCACTCCTGCTTGCTATGGCAATGGACAGGTTTCCTGCTGTTAAAAAGGCATTGTACCCGCTCTTAATCGTGTCACAGACCATTCCCATCATAATACTTGCGCCTTTGTTTATCTTGTGGTTTGGGTTCGGAATATTGCCGAAAATCATCGTAGCGGTGTTAGTGTGTTTCTTTCCGATAATAATAAGCCTGCTGGAAGGTTTGAGCTCCGTAGATGTGGACATGATTAATCTCCTCAAATCCATGGGAGCAAGCAAGTCTCAGATTTTCAAAATCGTAAAGCTTCCCGCATCCATGGTTGGGTTGTTTTCCGGTTTAAGGATCGCGGCTACTTACAGCATCATGGGGGCGGTCATAGGTGAATGGCTGGGAGGAGACAGTGGCATAGGATTTTACATCGTAAGGGTGAAGCATTCTTTTGCCGTAGACAAAGTTTTTGCGGCGACTTTAGTCGTTATTATACTCAGCATGCTGCTTTTCAAAGTCATAACAATAATTCAAAACCTATCCATGCCATGGTTTAGGTATATCGAGCAACAAAGATAGTTGACAGATTGGGGGTTTATGTAAATGTTAAGAAAACAAAAAGCTTTGGTATCGTGTGTTTTGCTGGGAATTATGTTTTTCTCCTTGTTTTTTACAAGTTGCGGTACTGATACAGGTACCAGTGAAAATGGGTTAGATGAAGTAGTGTTGCTTTTGGATTGGGTTCCAAACACCAATCATACCGGTCTATATGTCGCTGTCGAAAAGGGGTATTACGAAGAAGAGGGGCTTTCTGTAGAGATTAAGCAGCCTTCAGAGGGAGGAAGCGCCGATTTGATTGCAGCCGGAAAAGGCGATTTCGGCATCAGTCATCAAGAACAGATGACTTATGCCAGGACAGCGGAAAATCCCTTGCCGGTGAAGGCGATCGCAGCCATTATACAACACAACACTTCGGGATTTGCATCTCCCAGAGAAAGGAACATAACGAGCCCGAAAGACTTCGAAGGCAAGAAATACGGAGGCTGGGGCTCGGAAATGGAAGAGGCGATTCTGAAAGGGTTTATGGAGAAAGCGGGGGCCGATTTCTCGACAGTTACTATGGTGAATATTGGCGCCGCAGACTTTTTCGGAGCGACGGAGAAAGATGTGGACTTTACCTGGATATATTACGGCTGGGACGGTGTGGCGTCGGAAGTAAAGAATCGACCAATTAATTTCATCATGTTGCATGATTTAGTACAAGAGCTGGATTTTTATACTCCCGTCATCGTTGCAAGCGAAGATACGATAGATAAGGAGCCCGACCTTGTAAGAAGGTTCTTGAGAGCCACAGAAAAAGGTTATAAGTTTGCTATTGAGAACCCGGAGGAAGCAGCCGAATTGTTGCTGAAACATGTTCCGGAGATTGACCGGGAGCTTGCGATAGAAAGCCAGAAATTCCTCGCCAGCGAATATATGAAAGGCACCGATAGATGGGGAGTAATGGAAAAGGAAAGATGGGAACGGTTTGGTGACTGGATGTTTGAAAACAACCTTATCGATAGAAGATTAGATGCAGAAGAGGCGTTTACCAATGAATTTTTACCATGATGAAAAGCTGTTCGTTAGAAATATACAAAAGTCCTTCGGCGATAATTTGGTTTTGCAAGATGTTTCTCTCAACCTGAGGCACAATGAATTCGTGTCGCTGATAGGCGCAAGCGGCAGCGGGAAAAGCACTATTTTCAATATCATTTCGGGGCTCATGCTGCCGGACAAAGGGCAGGTTATAATAAACGGGCAGGACTACACCGGCAAGACCGGAAGAGTAAGTTATATGTATCAAAAAGATTTGCTGTTGTCTTGGATGAAGGTGATAGACAATGTAAGCCTGCCGCTGGTGATAAAGGGCGAAGACAAAGAGAAGGCAAGGAAAATAGCAGCGGGATATTTCAAAACTTTTGGGTTGGACGGGTTTGAGAATAAGTATCCTTTCCAGCTTTCAGGAGGGATGAGGCAAAGGGCTGCGCTCCTTCGCACATATTTGTTTTCGAGCGATATCATGCTGCTGGACGAACCTTTTGGAGCCTTGGATGCTATTACCAGATCAAACATGCACTATTGGCTGTTAAAGACATTGAAAAATCTGGATACGTCTGTATTGTTTATAACTCACGATATCGATGAGGCCATACTCTTGTCCGACAGGGTCTATATCCTTTCGGACAGGCCTGCCGTGATAAAGGAGGAAGTAGAGATACCGCTGCCAAGGCCGAGAAACAAAGATGTTACAACCACACAAATATTCAACGATATCAAAAAACATATTCTAGAAATATTTACTTTGCCGGACGATAATAACGATAATGGTTTAAAGGAAGTGGAATAATGAAAGTTTTTGACAAAGAATCAAAGCTGTACGACAGTTGGTATGAGACTAAAATGGGTGCTTTTGCCGATCAGGTCCAAACAGAGCTTGCATTCAGTCTTTTCAAGCCTGAAAAAGGTATGAGTGTTCTTGATGTGGGATGCGGCACCGGAAATTTCAGCATCAAGCTGGCAAAGATGGGATTGAATGTGACCGGTATCGACGTGTCTGATAATATGCTGGACGTTGCCAGGGATAAAGCTAAGAAGGGAGGGCTCTCTATTGATTTTATAAACATGGATGCTCGTGATATGATATTTGAAGATGAGTCCTTTGACGGGGTCATTTCAATGGCTGCCATTGAGTTTATTCAAGAGTCCGAAAAGGTATTAAATGAAATGTTTCGGGTTGTAAAAAAGGGCGGAAAGATTGTAATCGGCACCATCAACAGGGACAGTAAGTGGGGAGAGTTGTACCTCAGCAGGGAGTTTCAGGAGAATTCCGTTTTCAAATATGCGTCTTTTAAAACCATGGATGAGCTTATAAATCTGTATCCGGAAAAGCCCGAAGCTACCGGGCAATGCCTGTTTATTCCGCTGGATGCGTCGGAGGATGAGATCAGCCTGGATATTGAGAAACAGCTGTCGGACACGGAAAGAGGAGGGTTTCTATGTGCTCTTTGGATAAAATAGCGGCGTGCGAGATATCTTTTTTGCCTTTGCAGAGTGGCGACGGCAATGCTAATGTGGATAAAGTTATCGAATTAATTGAGCAAAGCGGCCTGGAGTATAATGTGGGGGTTATGTCTACCCTTGTAAGAGGTGAAAAAGAAAAAGTATTCAAGTTGTTAGAAGAAATATATGCCAAGATGGATGAGGAATGTAAATTTGTAATAGCCGCAAAAATCTCAAACCTATGCGGATGTCAAAAAATCAAAAGGAAAATCAAAAGGGACTGTCCCTTTTGATTTTCCTTTTGATTTTTGTTTCCGCGTTATAAATTCATAATTTGTTAATATTCTTTTAAGCGGTCTTTAATTATTCTCAGTCATAATAAACGCATTGAAGAAATTGACGAATTAGAGGATGCGTTTATTATGAGGGATCACAGTTTATACATAGTACTCACCAGAACGAATACACTCATATCTCGACTTATTCATGTGTTAAAAAATGACGAATATACGCACGCCGCAATTGCACTGGACAGTGAACTTAAGCATATGTACAGTTTTGGCAGAATATATGCCTGGAATCCATTTGTTGGAGGTTTTAAGCAGGAAGAGGTCAATAAAGGTGTTTACAAATATTGCAAATATGTGCCTTGTCTGATAATTGAGGTTAAAGTTACAGCGTTGCAGTATAAAAAGGTAAAGGTTTTGCTCGATCATTTTATTACTTATAGATATCTTTATAAATACAACTATATGGGTCTGCTATATAACTTTTTACAAAAAACTGTGTGCTATGATCATAGGTTTCTATGTTCTGAATTTGTTTATCATGTCTTAAAAGAAAGCGGTATTGTGGATTTTAGGGTACCCCGGAACCTGGTCAGACCTCAGAACTTGCTTGATATTAACGGCCAGGTAGTTTATAAAGGCAATCTGAATGATATAAGGCCGCCGAGATTTATTCCCTGCACCTCTTTACAAAAAATCGCCGGCAACAGTTCATTTTAATATCACAAAAATCAAAAGGGATTGTCCCTTTTGATTTTTATTTACAGGCTTATAAGCCAGTTGAGCACGCAAAGCGTGCGAAACAGAAAACCACCCGCTATGCGGGTGCGCGTCAATAGTTATACAAAAAAATCCCCTTTCCGTTATAATGTGGAGTGTTCAAGCCACTTTGTGACGAAAGAAAAGGCGATTTTAATGGCCAATAAAGCCCATAGCTTAGCTCGAACAAAATGGATGTGCAAATATCACATAGTGTTCACCCCAAAGTATGGACGAAAGATGATCTATTATCAATACCGTGAAAGCTTGAAAGAGATAATCCAACTGCTAAGTAAATACAAGGGAGTAGAGATAATCGAAGGACACATGATGCCGGATCACGTTCATCTGCTGGTAAGTATACCACCTAAAATTAGCGTTTCAAGCTTCATGGGATATCTCAAAGGGAAAAGTCATGATGTTCGGATAAACATGCAAACTTATAATATAATACAAATTTAGCAATCGTCACTTTTGGGCAGAAGGGTATTATGTCAGCACAGTTGGCCTCAACGAGGAAACGATAAAAAAGTACATCCAAGAGCAGGAGAAGCATGACATTGCTTTAAACAAATTGAGTGTAGAAACAGGTCAGGCAGGCGAAGATGCCGGGGAACCTGGTACGGATGAAGTTGGAATCCAAAGCACTCCAGATCAAGACTATATTATTATTATTTCCGGTACCCTTTATGATAGCTTAACTAAAGAAGCCATTAAAGATGAAAATATTGATATTGTTGTAAGTTTCTTGGATGAGAATGGCAATTACATAATAGGAACTTCGGATGAAAACAAAGAACGTGAGTTTGACAATGGAGCTTGCGGATCTCATGAATATGACGATGGCTATTATGAATTTTACTTTTGGAAATTAAACGAATTTCCATTAGATGAGGATAATTATAAAGTTAAAGTTGATATAAACGGGAATCAATATGAATCGTACGAATGGACTTTCCAAATAACACATGATTCAATTTTAGTTGAAAAAAAATATGACTTGGACTTTTACCTGGCTCCAAAGGACAAGGGTGTTTCCGGAAGCTGGATCAGCCTGAACAAGAAGGCGGTGATAGCACAGGACCTGATATACCCGGGCTATAACCTAGGTATCGAATCAGCGGAAGAGGGGATATTTAATAAACCTTTCGAAGAGATTATCATCAAAGAAGGAGTTACCATCACCACCCGGAAAGTTGAGGAAGAGGAAGGATCTTCGAAGGATTATTTAGACGGGAAATCCGTGGCCACTTCGGGCGCCATATTGATACAGGGCGAACGGTTGTACATCAAGGACGGGGTAAAAATCCTCGCACATGTCGAGGAGGGAAGTGAATACTCTGCCGGCGATATTACTATAAAATCCTTTGCTGTCGGCGGGACGGACTTAATAGATATTCTTCCCACCATCGATATTAATTCCCCGCAGGCAATTATTGAAATCGGTGAAAATGTTATAGTCAAGGGGAAAAAGATAAGCTTTACAACCGAGTCAAATAGTGAGCTAATATTCCATCCTGATGAATCAGACGAGGATTTGATAGTAGATATCGGTGAAGAAAAATTAACGTAAATCTAAAGGGACGGTTCTTTGATTTGCCCGTACAAATCGAAGAGGGCCGTCCCGATAAATTTGTATGTTAACAGCTATGTTAATAATATGGTTAATTTTAGGTTTTATCCGGAATATTTCCTTAACAACCTTATAAAATGATTAGATTCTCTTAATACATGGTCTCCAAGCAACGGAATGATGATGGACCGTACTTTGCAATCCAAAATGCCTTGGGTGCCTTGCGCGTTGAATTCGCTTATTCTCATTGTAGCATCCAGACTGTCCTGGGTTAACTGGGATATAGACATTGTCAGGTCCATGGCTTCTCTTGATCTTTCATAGAGAGCATTGAATTCATTGCCGAAGTTGTTTGCGGCTACGATTAAATCGTTTTCTGTAGGATCGAGAAGGCCACGAATAAACAAGGAATGCTCTGCCATAATTCTATTCCAGAACATTTCCTGTTCGATTGCTTCCCGTTCAATGTCGACCTCTTCATTTTCATTCAGCCTTTGCAATAGCATTCTGTACAAGATGGCTTCTCGCATAATATGGTCTATCAGTAAGGGGTAATTTACGGTGAACATTTTGCATGTCAGCATATCATCCAAAACTCTCATTTTGAAATCTATGAACCGGCTGAGTAAATCGATAATTCTTTGATTGAGATCGTGTACTCTTTGAACCTTCATATTATCTTCACGGCATTGTCCGTCGGCTGACAGTTCGCTTTCCATCCTTGTCAGCTCGGTGTTGATGCGAACTCCGGTGTAGAAGATGGAAGCTTCTTCAGCTCTTAATGTGTATGGTGTGATTGCTTCTTCTGAGTCCAGATATTCGGCTCCGATGGAACAATCAGAAAGTCGGATTACTTCTTCCAAAATACGATCAAAGGCAATTCTAAATGCATCTGCTGCTTCAGTAAAGTTTCTGTCCTTTGGTGTAAATCCGATTTCCATGAAAAAGGCGTGCTCTTTCATGATGCGGGCGAAAAACAGATGTAAGCCGAGAGATTCTCTCACAAATTCACGATTGGACAACATGACGTACCTCCGGTTATATAAAACTTTGGTATATATTACGACTCTGCCCAGATAATGTTACAAAAATAGAATCTGTAGTTGGTGTCTTTCAGATGCCCAATACAACTCACGCGTTGATTTTCATGAAAGTGAGCAACGATAACACGATTTAGTTGATATATATCGTTGACTTTGTCAAGAAAAAGCATCGATAATTTTGCTTCGGGTGGGGATTTCGTTGACTCTGTCAGAAAAAAACATCGACGATTTGGTTCCGATTAAGGTTATCGTTGACTTCGCTAGGGAAAGGCATCGATAATTTTGCTTCGGGTGGGGATTTCGTTGACTCTGTCAGGAAAAAGCATCGACGATTTTGCTTCTGATGAAGATTTCGTTGACCTGGCTCGAGAAGGGCAGCGATGTTTTAGTTTGATAATTAGCTGTCGCTGCTTTCAGTCCGATATTTGTAGAATGCGCCAGACATTAAATGTAAATTGAGGGCAAATACAAGTTTTTCAAATAGGGATATTTAAAGTTGAGTGATAATGTGATAAAGTTAAAAACATATTGCATTAATGTATACATGTTTTATGGATTCTACAAGAAATTAGACAAGGAGTAGCTTATGATTGGGGACAAAGGACAGATTTTCATAGCCATGGTGCTCTATATGGCAGTGGTAATCGGTATCGGCGTATATTACGCCAAGAGAGCGGGAGAAAGCAGCGATAATTATCTGATAGGAGGTAGGTCACTCGGACCTTGGATCATCGCCATGGGAGCAGAAGCTTCGGATATGAGCGGTTGGCTCCTTATGGGATTGCCTGGCGTAGCCTATTGGTACGGCCTTAGCGATGCTGCCTGGACTGCCATAGGTCTTTTGATCGGTACATATCTTAACTGGCTTTTCGTTTCAAAGAGACTACGCAACTATACTGTCGTTGCAGGTGATGCTATAACTATCCCTGACTTTTTCAGCAACCGGTTTAAAGAGAACAAAAAAGTTATTATGACGATTGCGGCTTTATTTATTCTTATTTTCTTCACGGTTTACGCAGCGAGCTGCCTGGTAACAATGGGTAAGCTCTTCAGCACTTTGTTCGGGACAAAGTATCAATACATGATGATTGCCGGAGCGGTCTTTGTAGTCTTTTATACATATATCGGCGGATTCCTGGCCGAAAGCGCTTCGGATTTCATGCAAGGGGTAATCATGTTCTTCTCATTGGCGATCGTTATGATTGCAGGAGTCAGCGCCGCCGGAGGCATATCCGCGGTAATTGAAAATGTGCAGCAGATTCCCGGATTCTTTGAGTTTTTTGGAATCGCACAACCTATTCTGGCTGATGGCGTTCAGCAGATAGGAGAGGGTGGAAAGCCTCTCTTTGGAGACGCTGCACCGTACGGATTCCTGACCATAATCTCAACACTTTCCTGGGGTCTGGGCTATTTTGGCATGCCTCAGGTGCTCTTGAAGTTTATGGCCATTAAAAATCCTTCAGAACTGAAAATGTCTAGAAGAATCGCCATAATATGGTGTGCCATTTCCCTTTTCGCCGCAGTGTTCATCGGCATCATTGGAAGAGCCCTTTATCCCAGCACCTTCCTGACCCAGAGTTCCGCGGAGAACGTGTTTATCCTGCTTTCAACCAGTTTCTTCATACCTTTGATTGCAGGAATTGTAATGGCGGGTATTTTAGCGGCTACCATCAGTTCTTCCGATTCATATTTGCTGATCGCCGCATCTGCTTTTTCCAAGAACATTTTCCAGGGCATATTTAAGAAAGAAGCTTCAGACAAAACAGTTCTATATTGCACAAGGATTACTTTGATTATTATTGCTATCTGCTCCATGATCATCGCCATGGATGAAAATAGCGTGATATTCATAGTCGTTTCTTTTGCCTGGGCCGGTTTTGGAGCCACCTTCGGGCCTATTATGCTGTTCTCTTTGTTCTGGAAACGCGTGACCAGAGCAGGGGCAATTGCAGGCATGCTCAGCGGCGGAGGCATGGTGTTCATATGGAAATTATTGTTGAAACCTATGGGCGGCGTCTTTGGCATTTATGAGCTGTTCCCGGCATTTGTCATTTCATGTCTGTTCATTATCGTCGTATCCAAACTTTCCAAAGAGCCGGATGAGAGCGTCATCGAAGAGTTCGAAGAGGCGAGAAGGCTTACATTGGAATAATATGAGAAAATGCAATTCGCAATTTTACAATGCAATACAGTTAAATCAATTACATATTTAAACAGTTCTATATAAAGTGCCGGTCACTGAATGACGTCAAAGATTATATTCGGTGGCCGGCATTTTTTTCGTGTCTACGGCTTTTTACAATGGCTGACAACATTTGTTGTAACATCGTGTCGGAATACGCCGAAAACCATTGGAGATAAGCGGTTTACGCCTTTATTTGTCTACCGAAAAATGTTGCCTCACATGCATTTGATTTATAAAATTTTACTAAAAGAACAGATAGTCTAACCCTTTCATCTATTGGATTTATCCACGGAGGTTAAGGAAATTTGAGGATTCTCATTGTAGATGATCAGCCCTTGATAAGGAAGGGGATTATGCATGTTCTCCATTACGAACGAGCAGATCAGCAGTTTATTGAAGCAGCAACCGTAAAAGAGGCCATAGAGCTTTGCAAGACAAATCCCATCGACGTTATTTTTGTAGATCTGCACTTAAAAGACGGTAGCGGATTCGATTTGATTTCTTGTATCAAGGCTCCGGGTGAAAGTTCTCCGAAGATCATTTTGTTGGCATCCACCATCAGCATCTTTGAATTTCGCAGGGCAAAAGATCTCGATGTAGAAGGCTATCTCCTGAAAGAAGCGGATGCGGATGACCTGAAATATGCATATAGCTTGATTCTTAGAGGAGAAAAATATTATCCTGCCAAATTGGTGGAGAAAGCATTGAGCGACAAAGAACGGGACGGTATTTGCCTTCTTACCAACAGGGAGTTGGAAGTGCTGGCAGAACTGAGCAAGGGTCTCACGAATTCGCAGATAGGCAACAACCTTTTTATCTCCGAAGGGACTGCGAAAAAACATGTAAGCAGTATTCTTTCCAAGCTGAATATGTCCAATCGAATGGAAGTAGTGGTGTATGCCTACAGATTAGCCGGTAAATCATAGTAGAGGGATTGGCATACATAATCCGTTTAATTTTAATCCCTCGGTGACCGGAGGAAAAGATGAAAAAGATATTTAACAAGGTAGGACTTTTGTTAATTGCAGTAGTCGCTGTGGGTATGCTGGGCATAAGTTATGCGGCCTATACGGATTTTTTGACCGTAGAAACAGATCTCACAACGGGCAGCATGGATTTTGATTTCCATGACATAGAGGGTGAGGGAGCCATAATCGGCATCATGGGTAAAAACGGCAAAATAAAGAAGCTGGATGCAGATATAGAATATGACGGAAAGACCCTCAGAATCACGGACATGGAAGCTATCCCTATGTCCATGCTTGAAGACGGGGATATGGAATTGCACATCCGATATGCGATGAAAGCGACGGAAGATCAGAGCATCTTGAGAGCGGCTACCATCGATGAAAGAGACCAGGTGCGCAGCATCATAGGAGTAATCCCCTTTAAATTAACTACAAGAACACCGAAGTGGAGCATTGAGGGCGACTCCATAAGTTTTGGCTCGGGTACCAGAGGCTTAGGTCGTATTCCGGAGATAATTTACGATTCATTGCTTGAAGATCTGGGGGATTTTCGTGTGCACCACACTCTTATGATAAACGAACGAAAGAATCTGATGCAGGGAACCATCGTATTGGAGCAGACGGAACCATGTACACTTCTTCCGGAAGGACCCCTATTACTGTCTGATTTTGATTTGCCGGAGGAAATGTATGATGAGATCGGTGACGAGACCAATCTCAGGCTGTCGTTGCAGGGTTGTTATGGCTTTGAGATCCCGCTGGTACTGGAACAATTCAACGCAAAGTGATGGGAAGTGATAGTAATGAAACGAAAAAGAGTATTTGTGACGTTAACCGCAATAACCGCATTAGTTTTCATGATCATTACCATCAGTTACGGTTATTGGACAGATCAGCTTACAATTTCAGGCGAAGCCATATTTGAAATCGAGCTGCCCATTGTCAATGACAGGCCGGCACAGGAGGAAGAGCTAATAGAGGGGACTGCAGAGCCGGCAGCAGAACCGGATACTATTTTGCCGGCAACGGATGATAATCAAATTGCCGAGCCGGAAACGGAAGATCGCCAGGCTGGCGAATCTAACACAAACTCCGAAATTAACGATCCGGATGCAGGTTCTCCAAATGCGGGTTCCGGCCAAGCGACCTATGACCCAACAACAGCTGAGGAAGATTTGTCTGAGGATACGGAAATAGCTGATTCTCAGACTGATGACGTACCTGAAGCTTCACAGGAAGCAGAGGATAAAGACAACTGAATATTAAATGAACAAGACATCATGGACAAGATATAAAAAGAAACGGAGAAAGTGGTAAGGATGGAAGTGCTGAATATCAATAAGTACAGAAGGATCAGCAATCTTTTGCTGTTCCTCTTTATAGGACTTGCCCTGTTACCTTTTCTCTTGGAATGGATGCAGGGCAGTTCTTATCAGTTTACTTATCTTTTTAATCGCAAGATACTTCCGGCAATTTGGTGTGTTTTTCTAATCCTAATGTTTTTCTTTGTTCCCAGGGTTCATGCGGCGGGTCGACTTGTAAAGAGGGAAACGATTTATATGGAGGCGGTGGTCTGTGCCGTTATCCTTATCGCTGTCAAGATTCTTGTGGGATCCATGCTTGGACAACTTGGAGAAAGTCCCTACGATTTATCGCCGAAAGGGATACTCGGCAATCTTTTCTATGTTCTTCCCGCTTTAGCTGCCCGGGAGGTCATACGAAGCTACATACTCGGTACATATTGCAACAAGCACAACCTGAAAGTTTTCATCTTCATAACATTGTTGATGACCGCCTGCAATATAAATTATTCCAAATTGGCGCTGGTATCCGATATTGAGGATATGGCGATCTGTTTTTCTACGGAAGTTGGCCCCAAGCTTTGTATTAACATCATGTTGTCCTATCTTGCTCTCTACGGAGGCCCGGTCGCGGCAATTCTTTACGGCGGAGTACAGGAGCTGTTTCATTGGACTTCTCCTATCCTCTCGTCATTAATGTGGCTGGCAGAAGGCGCCATCGGTATTCTAGTCCCCATCGGCTGTATCCTCTTCATTGTCGGGAAGTATGAGGAACAAAAACACCGGTATAAAAGTGCAAAAGAACAAAAAGGAGGGGTTATCGGCTGGTCGGTGACGGCAGTTTTCTCCATAGGACTTATTTGGTTCATCGTCGGCGTCTTCCCCATCGTGCCCTCTGTGGTGGTCACCGGCAGCATGCAACCTTTGATTTACCCCGGCGATGTGATTCTCATCAGGCAGATGCAGACGGAAGAGCAGCTGAGAAGCCTTACAGAAGGCGATGTGATTCAGTTTCAGAGGGATAATATCCGTATTACTCACCGCATCGTGGAGGTAATTGATGACGGCCTCGGCAACCTGACCTTCAGAACGAAGGGGGACAACAACTCTACGGAAGACAGCCGTCTTGTACACCCGAACGACATTAAAGGAACGCTGGTTAAAGTGGTTCCGAAGGTGGGTTATCCCGCCTTACTTATCAAAGGTTCGACAGGAGAGGATATAGGAGATGTCGAATTCTGAACAGGCGCTTAGTAAGTAATTTAAACATGTATACCTCTGAAGTGGTAGGCAAACGGACCAAATGGCGTATATAAGAGTGAACGGCCGGGTAATTTTGGAGACTCATGCGCCGATATATAATTATTGACAGGCGAAAAGCCAAAAAAATATTTTCAAAAGGAGAAACGGAGATGAAGAGAAAAGTATTAGCATGTGTCCTTGCGTGCGCGATGCTGTTCCTGGGCATGGGATACGCCTACTGGACGGATAGCCTGCAGGTAAACACAACGGTATCAACGGGGGAACTCGACGTAAGGTTTGTGGATTTGGCATTATTCGGTCAGTATGACGATGAACTTGGCTGGGCTATTTTTGACGGTATATACCCAGAGTTGGGAGACAAATATTTCGACCGGGGGACAGAATGGGATGATAAACCACTCTATAACATTATAGCAGATCCAGAAGCAATAGAAGATTACCAAGATCGTATTCAAGGTTATACGACAACCGGATTTGATGCTAAATTAGTTGACAAGAAAAACCTTGGCAAGGACGTTGGCGACTATGTTAGAACAACAAAGTCTTCAGACAAAATTGCAATATCTATAAAGGATATTTATCCTGGATATGCCCAGCTCTTCAGAACTGACATTGTCAATCCCGGCACTTTGGCAGCAAAGCTGAGTCAAATTAAAGCCACTTTTGCAGGCGATAATAATGCTGTAAAAAATATGATCGGCATATCATTGAAAGTGATGAGAGAGGGTGGGGACGAAGTATTTAATCTGTTGCCAAATGAGAATGTTTTCTATGTTGGAGGACAGCCGTTTGTACGCCTTTCAGCATTGGATGACTACACAGTTGGCGGCGACAATCTTCTCAGTATCTATCCTGTTAACGAAGACATGGATGATGATCAATGGAGAATGGATTTGATTTTAGGTGTTGCTATGGATCCGGATGCTGAAGGAGTATACACCACTGGTTCTGTAGCAAATTATAAAAATAATGATGATACGAGAACACAGCTAAAGAACGCATCCTTCACACTTAAATTCGGATGGGATCAGTTCAATGCTTCAGCAAATGAGTATTGAAATATAGTGAAATAGCTATATTCTATAATTCTTAAATTCTTTTATACGGGTGCCTTAATCCCCCTAAGGCACCCTATAATTTACACAATACACGTATACAATGATAAAGGTCGAGGTAGGATATGAAACTAACACTACATAAGAAGACAAAAAAGTTTATTCTGATAATTCTTGTTTTTCTCCTGTTGTTCGCAGGAATCCAGACTTATAACACCATAACAAAAGAGGAAACAGCCACTAAAGAGACTGTTATTTTCGAATACAGCTGTCATCCTTCCGTGGATTATACCGTATACATCCTGCCCAATGAATTATATCCCGGAACCGAATTGGAAGAGGGACGATATTACAGCAAACGACTGCTTGATTATATTCAAGCAGATTTTGCCGTGGAATACCAGGGAAGCGACAGCATCCCGGTCAAGATACAGTATCAAGTCCTTGCCACGGTAAACGGCTATCAGGGTCAGGCTGAGAAAAAAAATATCTATTGGTCGAAAAGCTTTCCTCTATCCGAGGAAAAGGTTGTGGAGATAGAAGGGGACAACTGGAACACAACCGAGCAGATTAACTTTACACTGGACGAGTATGACGCGCTGGCCGTCAGGGCTAAAGAACTTACCGGCATGAATGTAACCAATGAGGTTATCGTAGAACTTTTGGGCACCGTTACCACAAATGTAACCAAGGAAGAGGTAACGATTCCTTTTTCTACAAATTTAGAGATTCCTTTGTTGGAAGATGTCTTTCAGGTGAAGAAGAGCGCGGGAGAACCCATTAAAGGTTCGGTAACGGAAACGGAAGAAGTCATTCTGCCCGTTAACCGGGTTAAGGTATCATTGCTCGCAGTACTTATTTTATTGTGTATAGCCGCTATCCCCATACTGATGTTCGTCATTAAGGAACCAGATGAGCTGGCAATGTTGCGAAAAAAGAACAGCGGGTTAATAAAAAACTATGGCAGCAGAATGGTAGCCATGAAAGAAATACCGGACATGGAATTCAGTCGGTATTACCAGGTTTACAGCATCAAGGATATGATTAAAATCGCTGATGAAGTGCAAAAACCCATCATCTATGTTCCCGATGAGAACACGGCGGTGCGCAACAATGAGCTGCTTATAATAAACGAAAACAGTCTCTACCGTTGGTTTTCGGCTTAAAGGGCCGGAAGAGCTATCCTGCCGGCAACGGCACTGGCGGCCGCAATAGCCGGCGAACTGAGATAGATTTCTACGGAAGAGGGACCCATACGGCCGAGAAAGTTCCTGTTGTTGGTTGCAACCACCCGTTCTCCTTCGCTTAAAATACCTCCGCTTCTGCCGCAGCAGAGTCCGCAGCCGGGATGGGTGATGATGGCTCCGGCTTTTATCAGAGTTTCTAAAATTCCGGCTTGGGAAGCCTGGCGATAAACTTCCCGGCTGGCTGGCGTGACAATTAACTTGACATAATCAGCCACTTTTTTCCCTCTGAGGACCTTTGCGGCGATTTCCAGATCTTCCAATCTTCCGTTGGTGCAGGAACCTATAAACACCTGATCGATGGGTGTGCCTTCCACTTCTGTTAAGGGTTTTATTTTATCCACGGAAGAAGGGCAGGCCACAACCGGCAACAGTTCTTCTGCTTTATAGCGGATTTCTTTCACATATTTCGCGTCTTCGTCCGCTGAAATATCAGGAATTTCCTCAACGGAAACCTCGCAGTACTCAGCAACTTTCTCATCGGGGGCAAACAAACCGACCTTTGCTCCGGCTTCCACTGACATGTTGGCAATTGTCATGCGGGAGGCGATGCTCATGGAGTCCACGGCGCTGCCCGCAAACTCCAGTGCCTTGTAATTTGCGCCGTCCGCGCCAAGATCCCCGATCAGGCGAAGAATGACGTCCTTGGACATGACACCAGCGGGCAGTTTTCCGTCGATGGTTACGCGAATGGTCTCCGGGACTTTAATCCAGAGCTGCCCTGTTCCTAAAATGGCCGCCATTTCCGTATAACCTACTCCGGAAGAAAAAGCGCCTATGCTTCCGTAGGTGGTGGTGTGGGAGTCGGTACCGAAGACCACGTCTCCGGGCTTAACGTAACCGGCTTCCGGCATGAGCTGGTGACAGATGCCTTCGCCTCTATGTACGTTCTTTATTCCGTATTTGGCTGCAAAAGCGTCACCGATTTGAAAATGACGAACGTCTTCCACTCTGCTGGTGGGGACGAGATGGTCGTAAATTAAAACAACCTTTTCCGGATCCCAGATCTTATCAAAGCCCATCTCTTCGAATTTCTCCGACACAAAGGGGACGAAGATGTCATGAATCATGACCCGGTCCACATTAATGGTGACGATATCGTTTGGACGGACATGCTTTAGTCCGAGATTGTTCATAATAATTTTTTCGATGCAGGTGTATCCCATTTTATTAACCCTTTCTATTGGGAACGATTAAATATATATAATTGTGATTATGGACTTTCGATTTTATGAACTTTTAAATAGCTTACATTGTTTAATAATTTCGCGCATTCTTCTTTTTCATAGCTTCCACAAGCCCGCCGGCCTCAATGATTTCCATTAAATTCGGGGGCAGGGGAGAGAGGTCATACCTTTTGCCTTTGTGTTCGATGTATTCGCCCACGGAGACCGTGATTTCGTCCCCCTCGGTGACCAGCTCGGGCAAAAGATCGTGTTCTGCCAGTAGAAGACCGTTATTTATTGCGTTGCGATAGAAGATTCGGGCAAAGGATTTTGCGATGACACAGCCCACCTGAAGGCTTTTTATGATCTCCGGCGCCTGCTCTCTCGAAGAACCGCAACCGAAGTTCTTTCCTGCCACGATTATATCGCCGGGACGTATAGATGCGGCTAGCTTAGGTCTTAGGGGTGAAAAAGCGTATTGTTTCATATCGTCGATACTTTTCATGGCCAGGTATTCTGTGGGTATGATTATATCCGTATCTATGTCATCTCCAAGTACCCAGACATTTCCTTTGATTTTCATCTATTACCTCCATAATGCCATCTTCAGGCAAGTAGTAGTTCTTTATGCGGTGACTCTATCTGACCGGACAATTTTACCGGCCAAAGCGGAAGCTGCTACCGTTGCCGCCGAGGCAAGGTAGACTTTTGAATCTTTGTGGCCGGCCCTGCCTTTAAAGTTCCTTGTACCCGTTGATATTAACACTTCGCCTTCGCCAATGACACCCTGGCAGCCGCCCCAGCAAACGCTGCAGTTGCTGTTCATGATCATTGCGCTCGCATCTATAAATATATCCATCAAACCTTCCTGTAGCGCCTGCAGGTAAACCGCATTGGAAGCGGGGGATATGAGCAGCCTTACGCCATCAGCGATCTTTTTGCCCTTGAGGATGGATGCGGCGGTGCGCAATTCTTCAATCCTGCCGCTGTTACAGGAACCAATAAAGCCTTGGTGTATCTTGACATGGCCGATTTCATCTACGCTGACAACGTCATCCACATTGTCCGGCCTTGCCACTACGGGTTCGATTTTACTCAGATCGTAATGGTATTCCTTTTCAAATACCGCATCGGGGTCGCTTTTAAAAAGATGTTTCGGTTTTCGGCCGTGGCTCTCCAGGTATTCTAAAGCCGCTTCGTCAGGCTCAAATATACCGGTCTTTGCCCCAGCTTCTACTGCCATATTGGCCAGGACCATGCGTTCGTTGATATTCATGGTTTTTGCGCCTTCGCCGGTAAATTCCATAACCTTATAGGTTGCGCCGTCAGCCCCGATATCGCCTATAATCGTCAAGATCAAATCTCTCGGAAAAACGCCTTCTTTAAATTTCCCCGTCAGGTGAAAGCGAAGAGTTGGAGGCACCAGAACCCAGGATTTGCCTGTCACCATGGCATAGAGGAAGTCAGTATTGCCTACACCGGTGCCGAAGGCGCCGAGAGCTCCGTAGGTGCAGGTATGGGAATCAGCGCCGAAGATCAGTTCGCCTGACCGTACATATTCTTCCATCATAATCTGGTGGCACACGCCTTTTCCTTCATAAAATGCGATTCCATGTTCCCTTGCAAAGTCTCTCATTTTTTTGTGAGCTGCAGCTGTTTTGGGATTATCGGCAGGCATGTTGTGATCGATGATGAATGCAAGTTTATCTTTATCGGCAATTCTCGGATTTTTTAGCAGGGTGTTATACATATCGATGGTGAGGTGTGTGGTCCCATCGTTGCTCATGAGCCTGTCGACGTTTACCGTGTGGATTTCTCCTGCAGAAACTTTCTCGAGACCCGCCGCCGAGGCGATAATTTTTTCGCTTATTGTCATTCCCATTACTCCACTTCCTCCTTGTTGAGAAATTCAATCAGCCCGCCGGCATTGAGAATGGTCTGCATGTACTCGGGAAGTCTGGTGCAGGTCTGTGTTTCGCCTTCGATCTTCAGCAATCCTTCCGACATATCAAGTTCCACTACGTCATCCTGTTTTACCCTGTCGTAGGCTTCTTTGCAGATGATAGCCGGTAGTCCGATATTGATGGCGTTCCGGAAGAATATCCTGGCAAATGAACCTGCAATGACGGCTCGGACACCCAATTCTTTCAGCACGCGGGGCGCCTGTTCCCTTGAAGATCCGCATCCGAAGTTTTCACCGGCAATGATGACGTCTCCGGGCTGAACCTGCTTAGCAAAGTCTTTAATAAGGGGTTCAAAAGTATAGGCTTTCATTTCTTCGATGGTAGGCAACAGCAGGTATTGGGATGGTATAATCTGATCCGTATCTACATTGTGATTAAATTTCCAGACTTTAGATTTTTCCATCGGCGTTCTCCTTATGTTTCAACAACAATCATTATTTATGCAATTAATCATAAGCTGTTTACTTAATATATTGTTCGCACGCGATTCACTTATGCATTACTTGCAGCCAATTACTTATGTCAAAGTTTTTGGAAGCTATTTAAGCCACTATTTACTCAACTACTTATACAGCTAAATAATTGTAGATGATTATACACTATTTTTTATATTTATTAAACTGTTTATTTTGTTTAAAAGCAGTACGTAATTCTCAGGTACATGCAATGTTAATTGTGAGAAGAAAAGTGTGCAAAAAATCGGATTGTACGTAAGCCGCTAAGTAGATCTATTTCTGGGTGTGCAAAATTTCAATTAATGCATGTAAAAACTACTTAACAATTACTTTTATTGGAAAATAATCCTGCATTACTTGAAATTTTGCACAGTACAGGCAATACAGCTTTTCACAACAGCCATATGCAGGTTGCACAAAAATTGGAAAGTGATATAATTGTTTTGAAATATAGTGTTGGATTAACAGTCGGTGTTTCGGAACAGAGAATAGCCATTCCGAAAACGATTTACACAGTGGTGAATAATATGTCTTGTCTAATCATGTCAAACGGGGAATACGGCGACCCCAGCTGGTATGATTCTCGAAAACTTAACTTTCAGCACATCCTATGTACCGATGGAGCCGCTGCAAAAGCAAGAGAGCTTGATATCGTCCCCGACGCGATTATAGGCGACATGGACTCGATAAAAGCTGACGATCTCATTTTCATGGAACAGCATCGGGTTAAATTATATTTATACCCATCTGTCAAAGACTTCACAGACACCTTTTTAGCATTGGAGATAGCAGAAAAGAATAAATGGAAAGACATTACCGTATGGGGTGGCACGGGTGGTCGGCTCGATCACACCTTAGCCAATATATTCGGTGCAATTTCTTTTGTAAAAAAAGGGATGCGACTGGTTTTTGAAGAGCCGGATCTTTCCATTTACCTGATCAGGGACCGGCTGGTTCTAAACGGTCAGATCGGAGATACTGTTTCGATTTTTCCTATGGGCGAAAGGGTAAGCGGTGTTTATTTATCCGGTTTTAAATATGCATTGGAGGATGCCATAATGAAACAGGATATGCCCATAGGCGTTTCCAATGTTCTTGCGGACGAAGAAGGGTGCATTGCCATCGACACGGGTATTTTGGCCGTATTTCATTATAAGAAGCCGGGGTAATCCGGTGATGAGCCCAAATTAGCCGGAAGATGTAAAACCCAGGCCTTATAGACGTGGTACCCATGACTAAGTTATAGTAGTGCGAAAAATAACATAGATATAACGAGAATGTCTTAGCCGCGAGAGGAGGTTCTATAGTGAAATCGCTAAAGGAGATTGCCGTAAGCAAGGGGCTTGATGTTGCTCTCAGTTATCTGGACAAGGATGTGGAAAAAAATCTGCCAAAACTGATCGAATGGGCAGAAAAAATCGATGTCCAGGGCAGTGTGAAGGTACAGCTGGATGTGATAAAGAGGATCGCGTCGGACCCGGACAACAACTGGTATAAATTCGCATTGAACATCTGGCGCAACATAGATTTGGATGTAATAAAAACATTCTTCACTAACTTTATCGTATACAGCAACATCGAAGGAAAACCCAAAAGGCTTGAAGTGGAAAGAACACATGATTGCAACATCCCTTGGGCTATCCTTTTAGATCCCACGGCTGCTTGCAACTTAAAGTGCACCGGTTGTTGGGCCGCCGATTATGACGCTAAATCAAGCATGGACTTTGATACCCTTGACAACATCGTCCAGCAGGGCAAGGCCATGGGAACATATATGTATCTCTTTACAGGAGGCGAGCCCTTAGTTCGAAAAGCAGATGTAATAAAACTCTGCGAGAAACATAATGACTGCCAGTTCATGGCCTTTACAAACGGGACGTTAATCGACGAGGATTTTGCTAAAGAAATGCTTCGCGTTAAGAATTTTATACCCGGCATCAGCATAGAAGGCTTTGAGGAACAAACGGATGCTCGGCGCGGAAAAGGCACGTTTCAGGCTATAATGCGCGCTATGGAAATATTAAGAAAATACAAGCTTCCTTTCGGCGCATCAAGCTGCTATACAAGAAAGAACACGGAGGTCATTGCCAGCGAAGAGTTCATTGATTTCCTGGTTGAACGAGGGTGCCTCTTCTTGTGGCTATTTATATATATGCCTATCGGCGTGGATGCTGTATCCGATTGGCTGGTAACGCCGGAGCAGAGAGAATATATGTACCGTCAAATAAGAAAATTCCGCCAGACTAAACCCATTTTTACCATGGACTTCTGGAACGATGGCGAATATGTAAACGGATGCATCGCAGGGGGAAGACGCTATTGCCATATAAATGCCAACGGCGATATCGAACCCTGCGCCTTCATACACTATTCTGATTCAAACATACATACCAGCACCTTGCTGGAGGCATATAAGTCACCGCTTTTCCAGGCATACAGGAAGAATCAACCTTTCAATTGCAACATGCTGAGGCCGTGCCCATTGCTTGACAACCCGGATAAGCTGGTGGAGATGGTTGTTGAAAGCGGTTCGTTTTCAACGGATATGAAGCATCCGGAGGATGTAATAGATTTGACCAGCAAATGCCGGAATGCTGCCGAGGCCTGGGCAGTTACCGCCGACCGGATTTGGAAGGAAACAGGTCACGATTGCGCAGCGTCCTCCTAAGGTATATAATAAGACAAATTCGTTTTGCCTGCGGCTATCGGAGGTAATCTATGGAATCTAAAAATTTGATTATACGTGAAACGGTTTTTTCGGATTGTATGCTCTTTGCTGAATGGGAGAAAAAGGACTATTTTCAGGAAAGCTTCACCATGTCCCGGAATCGGGACTATGAGGAAATCGTAAAAGAGTATGTGGTACGGACCCAGGAGCCGGACAAGCTTCAATTCACCATAGTCTACAGGGAAGAGGATAAGCCTATCGGCAGAATTTATATCAGCCGTATCGACCGACAAGCCGATTCGCTGGATATTACCAGGATATATATCGGAGAAGAGGAGTATCTGGGCAAAGGGCTGGGCGAAGAAGCCATGCACCTTATTTTGGAATACTGTTTTATCCAGCTCCATATGGAACGAGTAACGCTGGATTATCTGCCTGGTAATAAGAGAGCCGCAACGCTATACGAAAAATTAGGTTTCCAGCACGAGGGCGTCATGCGCAATGCCGGTAAAAAGAACGGCCGGTATGTGGACCTGCACCTGATGTCCATGCTAAGAGCGGAATATTTTGAAAAGTGCAGAAGGATTATATAAATTGAGATAAAATTCTAAGACAACAAACTGCAAAATATACGGATCCTGTATACCGCAGAATAGGCATAAAGCAGCATATGCTTCAAGGCCGATTCCTGCGGTGTTTTATTGTTGACACTTTCGCTTTAGTATAGTAGTATGGAAAAGTAGTAAATTGTGAAAGGCGATACATATGAAGCGGTTTGAAAGGATTACTCCGGAAGGCACCAAGGATCTGCTTTTTGAAGAGTGCAGGGTACAAAGGGAGATTACGACTTGCTTGCACACTGCATTTATAAATAGCGGATTTCACCAGGTGGTGACGCCGGGCTTTGAATTTTACGATATTTTCTCTTCTGCGGAAATGTACTATCCACAGGAGACCATGTACAAGAGCGTAGACAACAAGGGAAGGGTGCTGGTGGCGAGGCCGGACTCTACTATCCCTATAGCTCGTTTGGTCTGCACCAGATTGAAGGATTATCTCATGCCCCTGAAGCTCTATTACGAGCAAAAGGTGTACAGGAATAATCCCGGACTGCGAGGTCTGAGCAATGAAATGCTGCAGATGGGCGTCGAAGTCATCGGGGATTCTTCCTTCCAATCCGATGTAGAGCTGTTGGCGCTGGGCGTAAAAGCCCTTTCTCTTTGCGGTTTTGGGGAAGTCCGTATAGAATTGGGCCATGTAGGCATTTTCAAGCTATTGATGGAACGGCTCGATGTGGATTCTGACATAAAGTCCGGCATTCATCAGTTTATCTCAACCAAGAATTATGCGGCTTTATCTTCCAAGTTAGACAAGTGTGGGAAGAATCAGACCACTGCCATCCTCAGGGAACTTCCCAAGCTTTTCGGGGGAGCGGAGGTTTTTGAAAAAGCCAGGATCTTGTTCGACGGATACGATGATAAGCTGGGTGAAATGCTGGAGTATCTCCAAGCTATTTATGCCGCTTTGACGAATCTCGGCCTTGAAGAAAGCGTAATAATAGATTTCGGCCTCGTGAACCAGGCCGATTACTACAGCTCTCTCGTCTTTAAAGGCTATACTTCTAAGGCAAGGGAACCGGTGCTATCGGGGGGAAGGTACGACCACCTACTCAAGGATTTCGGCTGCGATCTTCCCGCCACGGGGTTTGCAATAAATGTGGACCAGATAGTGACCGGCATCCTGAGCCACAATGAAGCGGGCAACCCAAGAGATACGAACAAGAGGCTTCGCCTTGCTCTTTCAAAGGGGAGGCTTGAAAAGGGTGCCATCGAACTTCTTGAAAAAATGGGGTTCGATTGCAGTCATTTAAATGAAAAAGGAAGGAAGCTTCTCCTTTCCATTCCGGGGCAGAACATAGAGGTTGTCTTTGGTAAAGCAGCAGATGTGGTCACCTATGTGGAGCATGGGGTCTGCGACATGGGCATTGTAGGGATGGACATTATCATGGAGTACGGAGGAAGCTTTTACGAGGTTCTGGATCTCGGCTTTGGCAAGTGCAGGTTTGTCCTGGCAGCGCCAAAGGGTAAGGATTTCTATGCGGGCTATTCTATAAAAAAAGTGGCATCCAGATATCCGAAGGTTACCAGGGAGTTTTTTGAAGAGAAGGGAATGGACGTTCAGGTGATAAAGCTGGAAGGTTCTGTGGAGCTGGCGCCGCTTCTTTCGCTGGCTGACGGAATCGTAGACCTGGTGGATACGGGGAAAACTTTAGCAGAAAACGGCCTTGAAGTGGTTAATGATATCCAAAACATTTCCGCAAGGCTCATCGTCAACGAAACCAGCATGAAATTGAAGATGAAATCCATTGAAGCATTTATAAACAACATGGCAGAAAAAGTAGGATGATTATAGAGGAAAGAACATGCGAATTGTGAAGTGTAATCAAGAAAATGTAACCCGGCTTATCCGTGAAATGAAAAGCCGTGCAAAAGAAACGGATAGACAAGTCAGCTCGATTGTCGGAGCTATCTTGGAGGATGTGCAAGAGAACGGGGACGAAGCCGTCCGAAGATATGAGAAAAAATTTAGCGGTGCTTATTCCGATCCCTTTGAAGTTCCGGAAGAGGAGTTAAAAAAAGCCTTTGATCTCGCTGACGAAAGGTTTAAAAGGGCAATCAGCAACGCAGCGAGTAATATCCGGGAATATCATGAAAAGCAAATCGTAGAAGGATATGAGATCAATAGGGGAAACGGAGCAGTAGTGGGGCAAGTTGTAAGAGGACTTGACCGTATAGGGATTTATGTTCCCTGCGGAACCGCTGCCTATCCTTCTACGGTTTTGATGAACGCCATTCCTGCAAAGCTTGCGGAAGTAGGGGAAATCATCATGTTGACACCGCCTGAAGTGCAGGAAAAAGCCAACGGGACCTTTGGATTGAGGGCCAATCCGGGCATCCTGGCCGCTGCATATGTTGCCGGCGTGGACCGTGTATTTCTGGCTGGGGGCGCCCAAGCTATCGGAGCCATGGCTTACGGAACGGAAAGCATTCCGGCGGTGGATAAGATCGTGGGTCCCGGCAATATCTATGTGGCAACGGCAAAAAAGCTTGTTTACGGGACTGTAGATATCGATATGATTGCCGGACCCAGCGAAATCCTCATAATTGCCGATGGGGTGACAAACCCGAGATTTGTTGCGGCTGACCTTTTAAGCCAGGCGGAACACGACCCTATGTCCGCGGCCATCCTGCTGACTACGAATCAGGAAGTGGCGGAAAAAACTCTTAAACAACTTGAAGAGCAGGCTGCCAAATTGGAGAGATACGAGATATTGAGTCAATCCTTGGAAAACTATGGTTTAATTCTGATCTGCGAATCCGAGGATGAAATGATTGATATAGCCAACAGAATCGCGCCGGAGCATCTGGAAATCATGACGGCGGACCCTATGGCGGTGCTTCCGGGGATCCGAAATGCAGGCTCGGTATTTTGCGGATCCTACAGCCCCGAACCTTTGGGAGACTATTATTCAGGGACCAACCACGTGCTTCCTACAATGGGTACGGCACGATTCGCTTCTCCTCTCGGAGTACACAGTTTTATAAAGAAAATGAGCTATACCTTCTATACTAAAGAGGCTCTTGAAGAATGCAGGGAAGATGTAATTGCAATCTCAGAAAAAGAAGGACTTACAGCCCATGGCAGAGCTGTTTCTATTCGCTTTGAAAATTACCTGGACGGCGGCATGGCGGCCCGGGGAGGAAACGAGAAATGACTTACAGATTGAACGAAAAACTCTTAGGACTTAAACCATATGAAGTGATAACTGAAGATTGCCGGATAAGGCTTGATGCCAACGAAAGCTTTATCGATCCCGGCAAAGAATTAAGGCAGAAATTGCTTTCTGCATGGGAAAACATCGAGCTGAACCGGTATCCTGACGATACATACCTGGAACTCAGAGAAGCCTTTGGCCGCTTTTACGACGTGGATCCTGAACTGGTAACAGCAGGAAACGGTTCCGATGAGCTGATTTTTTTGATAATCGGCTGCTTTCTTAAATCCGATGACAAGCTCCTGCTGACGGAGCCGGATTTTTCCATGTATCCCATCTTTGCATCGGCTTACGAGAGGCAGACTTGTTATGTGGCCAGAGATAATAGCGGAAACCTTGATATTCCCGCGACTATAGAAACGATTCGGAGAGAGAAAGCGAGCGCGGTGTTGTTTTCCAATCCTTCCAGCGCATTTTCGACGGTTACGGCCAGGGAAAAAATAATGTACCTTGTTGACAATACAGATGCCCTTGTGGTGGTGGATGAAGCTTATATGGATTTTTCCGATCAATCCGTCATTAAGTATGCGGCAAACCGGGATAACCTTATTGTACTCAGAACTTGTTCTAAAGCCCTTGGATGTGCAGGTATACGCCTGGGATTTGCCGTTTCATCGCCAAATCTCGCCAGGGTGCTCAGCGCTTTACGCTCGCCATATAATTTAAACAGTTTGTCCGCGACAACAGGAAGCATCCTACTCTCCGATCCGGAGTATATAAAAAATGCTGTAGCTCACATACTGGAAAACAGAAAGGAGCTTTATGAGGGATTGAAGCTTCTTGAGACAAACCCGGCGATCAAGAAAATCTATCCTTCCGCCACCAATTATATATGCATTTCCACAGATTACGCGGACAGAATATACGCCGAGTTGAAAGAGCGATCCATTCTCGTGCGAAATTTGAAGAATATGCTTCGCATAACCGTAGGAACCAAGGAAGAGAATCAGGCAGTAATAGAGGAGCTTCGCGCCATTATCGAATCCATAAATAACATCAACCAATCTGAAACGGAGGAAAGGGCCAATGAAGAGAGAATGTAGAATCAAACGAAAAACCAAGGAAACAGATATAAGCCTGTACCTTTGCCTTGACGGAAAGGGATCCTGCAACGTGGATACGGGGGTGGGTTTTTTCGATCACATGCTGGAAACCCTCTGTCTCCACGGCGGCTTTGATATGGAACTTTCCTGCAAAGGAGATCTTACGGTGGATTGTCACCATACCGTTGAGGATGTAGGTATCGTCTTGGGTACAGGATTTGCTGAGACATTGGGAGATAAGAAAGGAATCAGGCGTTACGGCATGTTCTCCGTTCCCATGGATGAAGCTCTCGCTATTTGCAACCTGGACATATGCAACCGGCCATATCTGGTCTTCAACGTGGATTTTAATGCTCCTAAAATCGGCGATTTGGATACACAAATGGTAAAAGAATTCTTCTATGCCTTTGCCATGAGTGCGAGAGTTACCTTGCATCTAAATCTTGCCTACGGTGAAAATGACCATCATATAGCGGAAGCGCTGTTTAAAGCTTTCGGGCATACATTAAAGCAAGCTGTGGCAAAATCCGAAAGTGATGAGGTACTTTCGACGAAAGGGAGCTTGTAAATGATTCTATTACCTGCAATCGATATTTATAAAGGAGAATGTGTAAGGCTGACCCAGGGCGTTTTTAAGAGTTCAAAACGGGTAGCGGACAGCTGGCTTGAAACAGCTAAGACTTTTGAAGAAGCCGGAGCGGAATGGATCCATATGGTGGATCTGGATGGCGCATTGGAAGGAAAAAGAGTGAACAGTCACATTTTTGTCCAAGCGGCTGAAAAAACCGGCCTTAAAATTCAGGTAGGTGGTGGAATACGCACCATGGAGGACATCTCTTATTATTTAGACAAAGGCATCAGCAGAGTAATTCTGGGGTCCGTCGCAGTGAAAAATCCGTCTCTAGTGGAAGATGCCGTTAAAAAATATGGTGCAAAAATTGCGGTAGGCATCGATGCCAAGGATGGGATAGTAAAAACTTCAGGATGGCTTGCGGATAGCAAGTCCGGTTACATAGAGACGGCAAAAAGAATGGCGAATATAGGTGTTGAAACGATTATATACACGGATATCGCAAGAGACGGCACCTTGTCAGGGCCAAACTTCGAACATCTTGAATCTCTTAAGAATGCTGTGCCATCAAAGATCATAGCAAGCGGCGGAATAAGGGATATAGCCGATATACAAGCCCTATGCGGAATGGGATTGTACGGCGCCATCTGCGGAAAATCCATTTACCGGGGCAGCCTGGACCTGAGGAATGCACTGGAGTTTGTCGCAAAGGCGAAAAAAATTAATTAGGAAGTAAGGTGATCAATGTGAAAGCAAGAAGAATTATACCTTGCCTGGATGTTTGCAACGGCAAGGTGGTGAAAGGGATAAATTTCATAGGGTTTCGGGAAATAGGGGATCCTGTGGAATATGCAATCGAATACGAGAAGCAGGGAGCGGATGAAATCGTATTCCTGGATATTACGGCTACGAATGAAGGAAGGAGAACAATGATCGATCTTGTAAGAGAGACGGCAAAGAATCTGACTATACCTTTTATTGTAGGCGGCGGAGTCCGGGATGTGGAGGATATGAGAAGGCTGTTTGAGGCAGGCGCAAGCAAGGTCTCCCTCAATACGGCTGCCGTAAAACGACCGGAACTGCTTCGGGAAGCGGCTTCAAAGTTTGGAAAAGAGCGCCTGATTTTAGCTGTGGACGGTAAAAGGGTGGGAAAAGATCGATATAATGTCATCATCAATGGTGGGAAAAAGGATACAGGCAAGGATTTGTTAAGCTGGGTAAAGCAAGCGGAAGAGCTTGGGGCCGGTGAGATCCTTCTTACTTCAATTGACGCAGACGGAGCAAAACGGGGTTTTGATCTGCCCATGCTGAATGCGGTTTGTGATGCGGTAGAGATTCCTGTCATTGCATCGGGAGGCTGCGGAACAGTCGGTCACTTTGTGAAAGTATTCCTTGAAACGGGTTGCGATGCTGCTCTTGCCGCTTCAATCTTCCATTATGGGGATCTGACCGTAAGCGCCGTTAAAAGGGTGCTAAAAGACAGCGGCATATCCGTGCACATAAAAGGAGGAGCATGCGCATAATGGACCTTTCAATCTATTTCGAGAAGAGTGAATTGATCCCCGCCATAATACAAGATGCCGCATCTGATGAGGTGTTAATGTTGGCATATATGAATGAAGAGAGTTTAAGGCGCACTATCGACAGCGGCTTTACCTGGTTCTACAGCAGGTCACGGGGCGAATTGTGGAACAAAGGCGCCACTTCCGGACATTATCAAAGGGTTCTTTCCATAACGCCTGACTGCGACAACGATGCGCTTTTAGTGAGAGTGGAACAGGCTGGAGCCGCATGCCATACAGGCAACCGAACTTGTTTCTTCAGGAAAGGAGAGCTGTTGGATAATGAATCAAGCAATTAACGACCTGTATAATGTAATTGTTAACAGAAAGGAAGCGCCTTCAGAGAATTCCTATACTCGCTATTTATTTGATCAGGGACTGGATAAGATCCTGAAAAAATGCGGGGAAGAATGCAGCGAAGTCATCATCGCCGCCAAGGGCGGCGACAGGGAGGGCTTAAAACAGGAGATTTGCGATCTGCTTTACCATTTATTGGTCCTCATGGTGGAGCAGAGTATTTCCCTTTCCGAAATTGATAAGATTTTGGAAGAAAGAAGCCTGAAAATCGGAAATTTAAAAGAACCTTATAAGAGCGATCCTAACAGCTAAGATACAGAAATGGCACATTGACGATCCCGCCGGCATACATTGTTATACGAGCGGGTTTTTTTATTTGTCAGGGTGATGCGGATGAGACGCAGACGCAACAGGGAAAAGCGAATAACGAAGATCCTTGGCGTCGCACTCGGGCTCTCCGGGGTCATTTTAATCATACATACGGTGCCGCTTTATGTTTGGTATGCCGCTTTAGGCGCTTCCGTATTGTTGCTGATTATTTTGCTCTATATTTCATGATCCGAAGGGTGTGTTAGTCCGTGGAGAAGAAGAAAAAAGGCAAATGCAAAAAAGGCGAAGTAGAGTTGCTGGGCCTTGTATTGCTTATCATCGGAGCTGTGACCATATGCGCGTTTTTGCTCCCTTCAAAAGTTTGGCTCATCATGTTGGGTGGCATCATGATCTTCTGCGGGTATAAGCTCTTTACTGCGTGAGGGTTTTATAGACATACGCAAAACCCCCGGCGAACCGGGGGCGAGTATGATCTACATCATGAATTCAAATCTTAAATTGCTCTGACTACTTTGCCGGAGCGGATGCATCTTGTGCATACTTTTTTTCTGAGTACCGTGCCATTTTCTTCCTTGACCCTGATAGTCTGGATGTTGGCGTTCCATCTTCTCTTTGTATGTCTGTTGGAGTGGCTGACGTTGCAGCCGGTTGACGGACCTTTACCACAGACTTCGCATTTTCTTGCCATCTATTCCCACCTCCCTTGACTGGGTATTGAATCTTCGTGTTTATAAATGTAGTTTTGCAATTATTGCTTGCCTCATGTCGAACAAAGGCCATTATAACACAGGAAAATTGTTCTGTAAAACATTTTTTTATTTTTGTAAAACTAACCATATAGCATATTAGAGTATATAGGATTATTAAGGCAAAAAGCAATTCCAAAAATTTATATGTTGTGCTACTATTACCGTAACAGCGGTAGTCTGAATGCGTTAAACATGTAAACGGAGGATTAAGAGTGGCTTTATATTTACATGAGACGGAAGCCGGCACGATTAAAATTCAAAGAGCTGTTATAGGCAGGATCGTAATCGAGGCGGTTCGAAAGTTTCAGGGGCGGGTCTTAATCACAAGCCGTAAAGGAAAACCGGTGAGAATAAAGCACAAACACGGGATTCCTTATGCCACTGACTATTTTGATATCAGCATGGGCGAAAAGGGACTCGATATCAGGATATACATTGCGATTCGCTTTGGAACGAGCATCGGATCGGTAACGGAACAGCTTATAAGCGACATAAAAGCGGATATAGAAAAGCTGGCGAGCATAGCTGTTAACAGCATTGCAATTAACGTTACCTGCATGATATCTAAGCAGATTGCGCGGAGAAATATAGAAGTCAAAGGATGACAGGAGCAGTTTCATTGAGTATCAGTGACAGCATCACCAGCCTTCACGGAGTAGGTCCGAAAAAAGCAAAAGCCTTGGAAAAACTGAAAATCCGCACTATTGAGGATTTTCTTTCTTATTATCCCAGGGATTATCAGGACAGGCGCCATCCCAAACCCATTAAAGAGCTTGTGGAAGATGAAACGGCTCTTATATGCGGAAAAATTTCCCTGATGGTAAGAGGAGGCTACCGGGGCAGAAAGCGAACTCTCAAGCTCCTCGTAACGGACGAAACGGGGGGTATTGAAGTGATTTTTTTCAATGCTTCCTATCTGGAGAAAACTTTTAATCGTGAAAAAGAGTACGAGTTCTACGGAAAGGTAACATCAAGAGCAGGCCGCCTGCAGATGCTTCATCCCGAATACAACCCGAAACAGCCGGATGAACAGGGAGAAATTCTACCCGTATATCCTTTAACCCAGGGAATCACACAAAGCGACCTACGCAAATGGCAGCGTCTGGCGTTGAGCTATATCGATGAAATTGTAGATTACATGCCTGAAGATATTATCTCAAGAAATCGTCTCTGCAGTCTCCGGTACGCCATTGAAAATATCCATTTTCCAAAAGATTCGAGAAAGGTGAGGGAGGCCAAGTTCCGCTTGGTTTTCGATGAGCTTTTTCTTTTGCAGCTCGGTCTTCTGTCCATAAAATACAGGATTAAAGAAAATAATGCGGGTATCGTTTTTTCCACTGAACACAAAACCAGGGATTTTGTCCGCGCTCTTCCCTTTGAACTTACCGGAGCGCAAAAACGGGTCCTCGACGAAATAGAAAAGGATATGGAAAAATCACGCGTAATGAATCGCCTGGTCCAGGGAGATGTGGGATCAGGAAAGACGGTGGTAGCTGCCGCCGCGGCCTACAAAGCCATTAAAAGCGGTTATCAGGCCGTTATGATGGCACCTACGGAATTGTTAGCCCGGCAGCATTATGACAGCTTAAAAGGCATGTTTGAGGGTTTTAACATCAATGTAGGCTTGCTCACGGGAAGCATGACAAAGCAGCAGCGAACAAAGATTTATAAGCTGGTTGAAGACGGTACGATTCATTTCTTAATCGGGACCCATGCTTTAATCCAACCGGAAGTGAAGTATTTCAACGTCGGGTTAGTCATAACGGACGAGCAGCATCGATTCGGCGTCAATCAGCGGAGTCTTCTTTCCGCAAAAGGACACAATCCGGATGTTTTGGTCATGACAGCCACACCGATTCCCAGAACATTGGCTGTAATCCTTTACGGGGATCTTGATCATTCTGCCATTGATGAAATGCCGGCAGGCAGAAAACCTATTCTGACAAAAGCCCTTTCGGAAAAAAGTCGTAACAAGGCGTATGAATTCCTGCGCAGCCAGGTGAAAGAAGGACGGCAGGCGTATATTGTTACTCCGTTGATCGAGGAATCGGAAAACATAGATGCGAAATCCGCCGAGCAGGCTTATGAAGAAGCGTTAGAACGATTTCCGGAATTTGAGGTGAGGTTGCTTCACGGGAATATGAAGCAATCGGAGAAAGATGTAGTCATGGAGGAATTTTACTCAGGCAAAGCGGACATTCTCGTCTCAACGGTAGTCATAGAGGTGGGGATCAATGCGCCCAATGCTACTGTAATGCTTATAGAGAACGCCGAACGGTTCGGTCTGGCAGCCCTTCACCAGTTGAGAGGCCGGGTAGGCCGGGGAGAGCATCAATCTTACTGCCTGTTGATTACAGACTCAAAAAGCGAATTGGCAAAAAAGCGCGCAGCTGTGATGGAACTGACCAATGACGGTTTTGTAATCGCCGAAATAGATCTTGAACTGCGCGGTCCCGGCGAGTTTTTCGGAGTCAGGCAACATGGAGTCCCTGAGCTCCGAATTGCGGATTTATCAAAGCATTTGCGGATTTTGCATACCGTTAGAAAAGAGGCGGATTCCTTGCTGGAAAAAGATCCTTTTTTATCCTTACCAGAACACAGGCCTTTAAAAGAAAAACTGGGTAAACTATTTGAAAATACGAATATCATAAACTTATAATAAATGCAAAAGCTTAAATAAAAATGACTGTTGTTTAACATATAAAAAATGGAAACGAACAAGTAAAAAGCATAATTTTGAACCGATTTCGTTTTAAAATACTTAAAAAATACTTTAAACCTCTGTATTAATCAAAAACTTGCACGCCATGAGTTGAGCGCAATTGAGCTCATTTGACCAAAAATTACAAACAAACGTGGCAAAACAGTCCATGAAATGAAATTATTACATCACATAGTTTCACTTCCTGCGGTTAAATTAAGAATGTAAACAGGAGGTGAAAACAATGGCAAAATCAAACGTAGTTGCTAGTGCAAAGCCCGCATTGAAAAACATGAAGACAGAAATAGCCAATGAATTGGGTCTCGCGAATTATGACAACATCGATAAGGGCAATTTAACTGCAAGACAAAACGGTTATGTGGGCGGCTATATGACCAAGAAATTGGTAGAAATGGCCGAACAGCAGTTATCTGGTAAAGTCGGCGGATAACAATTGGGAACCAATTAGTTTGAAGCTGATAAGTCAAAACGGGTCTGCATGACGATGCGGGCCCGTTTTGCTATTATCTTTCAGTTGCTATTTTCCCAACTTATGTTAAAATTAATTCACGGAAAGGGGCGCTCGTATTGCGGATTATTGCAGGAGAGCTCAAAGGCAGAAAGCTGGATATGCCTGCGGACAAGCTTATCCGTCCCACTTCGGGAAAAGTGAAAGAAGCGTTGTTCAGTATGGTTGGTCCTACATTGAACGGAGCCGTTGTTATCGATTTATTCTCCGGCACCGGAAGTCTAGGCCTTGAAGCGATCAGCCGGGGAGCGAAGAAGGTATATTTTGGAGAAATGTCAAAGGCAGGTGTCCGATTGACATCTAAGAATATATCCAACTGCAAGGTGGAAGACCGCTGCGTTCTTATTCAAGGAGATTGGGAATATGTGCTCAATCAAATACATGAGCCTGCCGATTTAATATTTATAGACCCTCCATATAAAGCCGGAATTATTGAATCCTGTCTTGAGAAGATATGGCAGCGCAAACTGTTGGCAGCGGATGGTATCATTGCAGCCGAACACGATGTCCGCCAAGAACTTCCTGAGACTGTTGGCGGCTTTTCTATATGGAAAGTTAAAAAATACGGCGATACCCTCATAACTTTATATTCTGTCTTACCGGAGGATACACATCGATGAGAAAAGCGTTATATGCTGGTACTTTTGACCCGATTACTAACGGACATCTTGACTTGATCAAACGCGCTTCAAAGCTATGCGAGCACTTGGTTGTAGGTGTAATGGAGAATCAAGCAAAAAAACCGTTTTTCACTTCGGAAGAAAGAGTGAAAATGATTCGCGGATGCACTAAGAATCTGCCAAATGTGGAAGTAATCCGTTTTGACGGATTGTTGGCAGATTATGTAAATAACAACCAAATTGATGCAGTAATCCGGGGCTTGCGAGCCACCATGGATTTTGAATATGAAATCCAGATGGCACATATGAATGCAAGGCTGTACAATAAGGACGTGGAAACAGTATTTCTTATGACAACACCGGAGTACTCTTTTATAAGTTCCAGCATTGTAAAAGAAGTATTTTCATTTAACGGTGATATAAGCGGACTGGTTCCGAAAGTCGTATTGAAAGAATTGAAAAGAAAGTTCAACAAATAAATCGGGAGGTATTTGGCGTATGAAGGTTTTAGAACTCTTAGACGAAATCGAAGACATCATCGAGACCAGCTCCGGTTTTCCGCTTACAGGCAAGGTCTTGGTAGATGCTGAGGAAATATTGGAGATCATTCGGGAAATCCGAATTGAGTTGCCGGATGAGATCCAGCAGGCTCAGTGGATTAAAGATGAACGCCAGAGAATCCTTGACGAGGCAAAGCACGAATATGAAGCTGTGTTGAAAGAAGCAAGGGTGCAGGCCGAAGCCCTGATTGAAAACGACGACATTACGGTAAAGGCGAAGGCCAGGGCAGAAGAGATCATGGGTCTGGCGTAAAAGAACGTAAAAAACCTGAAAATGAGTACTTTTGATTATATCGATAGCATTCTATATAATTTCCAGGATAAGATGGAGCAGATGTATGCTACATACTTTACCGACATGTTCAATGATATTCAAAAAACCTTCGATGAAATCAATGCCACATTGACGGATAACAGGAACGAAATCAAGGAGATGATTTACAAAACTCAGGTTGAGAATGAAGAATCCTAAAACCGACTCTATTTGCTGTTGAATATTTCGGGATGGCTTTGAATATGATTGACTATGAGAAGTTCGAGGCGTCATCCCGTGAAATATATATATGCGGGGATCATTACTTCTGCAATCGCCGTTTCTATGGTGTTTTTTCCGGCAGTGGTTCTTGATTCCGCAAAACGAGGAATTGCTCTGTGGGCATACTCTGTGTTGCCTGCTTTGCTTCCTTTTTTTATTTGTGCGGATTTTATGATATCTCTGGGGATTCCGTCTCTTGTGGGAGGACTGTTCGAAAAGCCCTTTCAGAAGCTCTTTGGAGTACCCGGCACTTCAGCCTTTGTTTTTATCATCAGCATAACCTCCGGTTATCCCATGGGAGCCAGCATTATCGGGCAAATGCGCAGGAGAGGGGAACTGACAGATGTCGAAGCCGTCCGGATGCTTTCTTTCTGTTCGACTTCCGGCCCTTTGTTTATGCTGGGAACGATTGGGGCGGGGATGTTTTATGCGCCGGCGGCAGGAGCTGTAATAGCTTTGTCTCATTACGCAGCAGCCCTTTTAAACGGTTTGGCTTTTCGAGGGGGAGGAAGAATTAGAAGGAGCTTTTCAAAGCCTCCTTTTCGTTATAGGGGTACTGGATTAGACAATCGAAGCATATTTGATATGCTCACATCATCCATACTATCCTCTTTGAAAACCTTAGGGGTAATTTGTTGCTATATCATTATCTTTACATATGTAACGGATTTGTTAGAGATGGCCGGGACGTTTAACGCGTTTAAAACCCAGCATGGATCGGGCTTTATTAAAGGCCTTCTTGAGATGACAATAGGTATTAATGAGATTTCCCTTTCCCAGGATTTGGGACTCAGATTGAAATGCACTATGGCCGCGTTTCTCGTTTCTTTCGGCGGTCTCTCCATACTTGCTCAGTCCATGAGCGTATTGGGCGGTCTTTGGATCAGCCCGTTTAAATATTTAAAGATCAAGTTTTTCCATGGCATCTTAGCGGCGATGCTTGCCTATCTAACGGCACCGTATATTTTGAATCGCGCTGTACAGAGCGTAGGGCTTTTTGGTAATCTCGAAATCTTTGCAGACAGCTTTGAGCCCGGATTCCTGATGCAATTGATATTTTCAACCGGAATGATTATAATAATATTGATTTTATTTCTGTTAACTGTAATCATAGAGCTCATTCTGTCTTCCAGAAAGGAACCTTCCGATTGAATAATATAGGTATTATTGCAGAGTACAATCCCTTCCATAACGGTCATCTCCATCATTTGAAAGAGACGAAAAAACTCGGACAAGCTGATCATGTCATTGCGGTGATGAGTGGCGATTTCACCCAGAGAGGGGAGCCTGCGCTGTATGACAAATGGATTCGTGCAGAAATGGCAGTAAAAAACGGCGTGGATTTGGTCATAGAATTGCCTTTCATCTTTGCATGCAACAATGCGGAGTATTTTGCCATGGGCGGCATACATATACTGAACGGCCTGGGTTGCGTTTCGTATTTTTCCTTCGGAAGCGAAACCGGTGAACTGGCAAATCTGCAAAGGGTTGCAGAGATATTGGTTGATGAAGGCCCGGAGTTAAAAGAAGCCTTGAAAAAGTATCTCAATCAGGGATATTCTTATCCCCGTGCCAGATTTGAAGCCGTAAAGGAGATCGAAGGGGAAGAAGCGGCGGATTTGATTCGGGAGCCAAACAACATTCTGGCTGTAGAGTATTTGAAGCAATGGATACGAACGGGGAAAAGGATGAAACCCATCGCCGTTAAGAGGATGGGAAAAGGCTACCACGACAGGAGCGTCTCAGATCAATTAGCAAGCGCTACGGCAATCCGGCAAGCGATATCAGAAGACCAGGATCTGAATAGAGTGAAAAAGGCTTTGCCAGAGGCAACAGTAGAAATCATGGAGAGATGCGGTCAAAACCCGGCAACGGATTATGAGCGATTCTTTACCATACTGGTTTATAAAATACTGACTACTCCTGTCGAAAGTTTGGCAGAGATCCTCAGCGCCGGAGAAGGACTTGAGAACAAGCTGAAAAAAGCCATTATAAAAAGCAGGAGTATGGAAGAACTCGTCGGCTCAGTTCTTTCGAAACGATATACGGAGACGAGGATCAAGAGATTGTTGCTGCACACTTTGACCTCGCTGACGAAAAGGGAGTTCTTTGAGATGGTTGGGGAGATGCCTTTATATGCCAGGGTTTTGGGGTTCTCTTCCAAAGGGGCAAAGCTGCTTCGTTACATTAAGCAGACAGGATGCGCTTCCTTCCCAATGATTAGCAACGTTAATAAAGAAGTGTCGCAAGATGCCTCACAGTGGAAGATGTTGCTCTATGATGTCCTGGCAGCAGATATATATAATTTAGCCTATAACAACGAACTGTACCAGCGATCTGATTATGTCTGTTCACCCAGTTTGTCTGACGAGTTTGCGGATACATGACTTTTTTCGCATTGTTCCAAAAGAATTTTGCATGATTAAAAATTCGTTAAAAGTTTATGTAGCTTTTATGTTGCTTTAGGTCTATAATAAAAACAGCGTAAAAGCTTCATATCTGGTCATATTCTGTAGAATTTTAAATTAGTACGAAAGGAAGTAATAGAATGAAGGTATTAGTCGTTAACTGCGGAAGCTCATCATTGAAATATCAAGTTTTGGAGATGGACAACTCCACTCTGTTGGCGAAAGGGCTGGTAGAGAGAATCGGTCTTGACGGGTCTGTCATGAAGCACGAGAAGATCGGAATGGACAAGTATATCGTAGAAGCACCGATGAAGAACCACAAAGATGCTATCGGCTATGTGCTGGAAGCTCTGACGGATAAAGAACATGGTGTTATCTCTTCCATGGATGAAATCAGCGCGGTAGGGCACAGAGTTGTTCATGCAGGTGAGAAATATGCAGGTTCTGTCCTGATTACCGAGGACGTAATGAATGCACTGGAAGAATGTATCGATTTGGCACCTCTTCACAACCCTCCCAACATACTGGGTATCCGTGCCTGCCAGGAATTAATGCCGAACACTCCGATGGTAGGCGTATTTGATACGGCTTTCCATCAGACGATGAAGCCTGAAACCTTCCTATATGCGATTCCCTATGAATATTATGAGAAATATAAGATCCGTAAATACGGTTTCCACGGAACAAGCCACAAGTACGTTTCCATGAGGGCTGCTGCTTTGTTGGACAAGGATATCAAGGATTTTAAAATAGTTACATGTCACTTGGGTAACGGCGCCAGCTGCGCCGCCGTCAAACATGGCGTCTGCATCGACACCAGCATGGGCTTTACTCCCCTGGACGGTCTTATCATGGGAACAAGATCCGGAGGAGTCGATCCCGCTGTCATAACTTTTATCTCTGAAAAAGAAGGAATTACAGCGGATGAAGTTATTAACATTTTGAACAAGAAGTCCGGCGTTGCTGGTATTTCCGGTGTGAGCAGCGACTTCAGGGATCTCGCTGAAGCGGAAGCCCAAGGAAACGAGAGGGCGGCATTGGCTCTGAAGATGTTTGCATGGCGCGTGAAATACTATATCGGAGCTTACATGGCTGAAATGAACGGGGCAGATGCCATCGTATTCACCGCAGGCATAGGTGAAAATGACATCGATATGAGAAAACAGATTTGTTCGGATCTGGATGGTCTTGGAATTGAACTGGACGAAGAGAAGAACAATGTCAGGGGAGAAGAGAGAATCGTCAGCAAGGATAGTTCAAAGGTTAAGATCTTAGTCATACCGACAAACGAAGAGCTGATGATCGCTCAGGATACTGCAGAGATTGTCAGCAATCTGAAATAAAAATTCGTTGACAAAGCTTTGGGTACAGGGTATAATCTGTAGCGTTCGTACGCAGAGAAGGAGGTGTTAACGATGGCAGTACCTAAGAGAAGGACTTCGAGTGCTAGAAGAAATAAGAGAAGATCGGCCAATATGAAGATGTCAGCACCTGCATTGTCAATATGTTCTAAGTGTCATGAGCCCAAGCTTCCACATAGAGTATGTCCCAATTGCAACCATTACGATGGGAAGGAAGTAGTAGCTTCGGAAGCTTAATCTGTTTTCCTACACTGATATTCACAACCGCCGGCATAGCCGGCGGTTTTTTGCATCCAACTTATAAATCGTTCATGCTATAGAGCCCGTGGGGTTGTTTAGTGATAAAATTGGCAGCTTTTAACGCTCCGAGGGCAAATATCCTCCGGGAATATGCGGTATGGGTCAGCTCTATCACTTCATCGGGCCCGGCAAATATCACAGTATGTTCTCCGGGAATTGAACCCAGACGCAGTGCGGCAACAGCAGAACATTTGCCTCCAAGAGCGTCCTTTAGCAGGTGGGTGGTACCGCTTGGCGCATCTTTTTTATGTTTGTGATGGGTTTCGAAAATACCTACATCGAACTCATCCCCAAGTATAGAAGCCAGCAAGGGTAAGGCTTTACTGAGGGCATGAATTCCGAGAGACATATTGGCTGATTGAAACACGGGGATCTGTCTTGATGCTTCCTGGATGATGCGATGTTCCTCCGGGCCGAGACCTGTAGTAGCGATGACAACCGGCGTGTCGTGAAGTATGCACCAGCCGAGAAGTTCTTTTAGCGCAGAGGGATGTGAGAAATCGATTACTACATTTGCTTTCGGCGGAACGAAAGCAAAATCCTGGTAAATGGGGTATGGGACTTGCTCAGTTCGTTCCCGGTCCACGCCACAGATTACCTTGTGCTCATTCTGCTCCAATATGACCTCCGTGAGCATGCGCCCCATGCGGCCGCTGCATCCGTGAATTATAATGTCCATAGGATCCTCCTTAAAGCAGACCGCAGGCTGTCATCTGATTTTTGATGGCATCCATGGATTTTGACTGGGGCGGGCAAAGGGGAAGACGGTATTCAAGTTCGATCATTCCCATCAGATATAAAGCTGCTTTCACAGGGATAGGATTTACTTCACAGAACAGAGCATCGATGAGAGACTTGAGTGAAAGCTGAGCTTTCATAGCGCTTATGATATCTCCCTTGAGGAAATCGGCGATCATATCATGAGTCTGTTTCGGAACGATGTTGGACAGCACTGAAATTGCACCCAGGCCACCCATGGCCATTATGGGAACTATGATTTCGTCGTTACCGGAGTAGAGAGCGAAATCCTCATCTACATACTTGGCAATCTCCACCACCTGAGCCATGTTGCCGCTGGCTTCTTTTATCCCGACAATATTCGGATGGTTGCACAGTTCTGAGACTACAAAAGGACTGATGTTCACTCCCGTTCGCGCCGGCACCGAGTAGAGTATGATCGGAATGTTTACCCGGTCGGCTATTGCGGTGTAGTGGATAATCAGTCCTTTGTCCGTACATTTGTTGTAGTATGGTGTTACCAAGAGCAGCCCGTCCGCTCCTTCCTCTTCAAGAGCCATACTCATGTCTATGGCATGGCGCGTATCGTTGCTTCCTGCGCCGGCTATGACCGGCACTCTTCCGGCTGCTTTTTTTATGGCGTACCTTACCGTCTCGATATGTTCTTCGTCGTTCAGTGTGGATGCTTCTCCCGTGGTGCCGCAGATCACAAGCCCGTCGATTCCTTGCTCTATCTGCCAATCGATGAGCTGTCCGAAAGAAGCAAAATCCACCTTTCCGTCCTTAAATGGTGTTACAAGGGCAGTAGCTGCACCTGTAAACAATGGCATATAGATGACACCTCACTTGCTTTATTTTATAAGCAGTTCGGCAATCTGAACGGCATTGGTAGCCGCGCCCTTTCTGATATTGTCTGCTACAACCCAAAGGTTGAGTCCGTTTTCTACGCTGAAGTCCCTGCGAATTCTGCCCACAAAGACTTCGTCTTTTCCTGCCACCTGGCGGGCAAGAGGATACACGTTGTTTGCGGGATCATCAAGTACCACACAGCCCGGGAAAGAAGCCAGCAGTTCCTTAACCTCTTCAAGCTCAAAAGGTTTCTCCAATTCCACGTTGATAGATTCGCCGTGGCAATCAAAGATGGGAACTCTGACTGTAGTGGCGGTGATGCGTATGCTGTCGTCTCCAAGTATCTTCTTCGTCTCGTTGACCATCTTCATCTCTTCCTTCGTGTATCCGTTTTCCAGGAAAGAGTCAATGTGGGGGAGGCAGTTGCCCGCAATGGGATGGGGGTATGCTTTCATTATGTCGTTTCCTGCAAGCCCTTGCTTCAGATCTTCAATGCCCTTGACTCCCGATCCTGAAACTGCCTGATAAGTAGAGTAAATGACCCTCTTTATTCTGTATTTGTCATGGAGAGGCTTGAGCGGCAACACAGCCTGTATTGTGGAGCAGTTGGGGTTGGCAATAATACCTTGATTCCATTGGATATCCTGAGGGTTAACCTCCGGAACTACCAAAGGAACTTTCGGATCCATTCTCCAAGCGCTGCTGTTATCTACGACAGTAACGCCTTTGGATGCGGCTATGGGTGCGTATTTCTCACTGGTTGCTCCGCCTGCTGAGAAAAGTGCGATATCGATGGGTTTATCGAAGGAGTGCTCCGTAAGTTCTTCAACTATGTAATTCTCTCTTTTAAATATAACCGTTTTGCCGGCTGATTTGGCGGAAGCCATAAGGTACAGATTTTCAAAGGGGAAGTCACGCTCTTCCAGCACTTTCAACATGGTTGTTCCTACCAAACCGGTAGCGCCTACTAAGGCTAAAATAGGCATTTTCTTCATTTTTGTCCTCCTTGTATATATTACTGTTTTCTACTTAACACTTGTAAAAAACCCCATTCTTTTTCATGCGTATGAGTCCATTATGAGATTTTATTATATAACAATTCATCAAAAATGTAACTCTTTTATATTCCTGCATTCGAATGAAATATTTTGGCAGGCATACTTTATACAGGTTAGATTTTACAAGTTCCGTATAACATTGTATTCAAATTTAGTCATTTAGGTGATATAATTAAAGCTTGCAAAGATAGAAATATTTAGCAGGCTCGTCTTGTCAAAATAGGGACATTGAAAGAGAGGAAAAGCGTTGACATTAATTGAGAGCATAATCTTGGGGCTGGTGCAGGGATTGTCGGAATTTCTGCCTATAAGCAGCTCGGGCCATTTGGCTATTTTGCAACACTTTTTTGGAATTGAAGGTGAGAGCGTCCTTGCATTTGCCGTTTTGCTTCATTTGGGAACCTTGATTTCTCTGGTCGCCGTTTATTATCGAGTAATCTGGGAACTGATTATTGAATTGTTTGCTTCCATTAAAGATTTGGTCACAGGCAAAGGGTTGCAGATCAACAAGAACGAAACGAGAAAACACGGCGTGATGATTGTTGTTGCAACCATACCTACCGGACTAATGGGTGTGTTTTTCAACGATTTCTTTGCCGGTTTGTACAATTCGGTTCCCGCCATCGGTGTCTGCCTGATTATTACCGGCTGCTTCCTTTGGTTGGCAGAAAGAATGGGGCAAAAAGAGAAAAACGTCCGGGAGATGAAAATCACAGATGCACTATTTGTGGGACTCTGCCAGGGAATTGCCATTGTACCTGGGATATCCCGCTCCGGCGCCACTATAGTGGGAAGCCTTTTTTCAGGTCTGAACAGGCAACTGGCCGTTCGATTTGCATTCCTTATTTCCCTTCCGGCGATATTGGGAGCAGTGATACTGGAGGCTCCCGCAGCTTTATCAGAAGGGTTGAACAGGCAAATGCTAGTGATTGTCGCTGCCGGTGTGGCAACGGCTGCTATTTCAGGCTATATCGCCATTAAAACCATGATTAGTGTCGTGTCAAACAAGAAGTTGTATATTTTTTCGTTTTATACCTGGATTGCGGGAGGCCTTGTGCTTCTCTACACGTTTATGAGTTGAATTAACAACTGAGGAGTATGCTTATGGCGGAACAAAAGAGAAAACCGGGGCGTCCAAAGGGTTCTAAGAATAAAGCTACCAGAGAAAAGTTGGATGCAGAACTGGCGAAAAAGCAGGCGCAGAGCCGGCTGAAGAATGAGATATGGGCCATAGTTATCATGGCTGTTGGCGCCTTCCTTGCTATCTCCCTTCATACCCAGGCAGCGGGCGAGTTAGGACGCATAATCTCGGATCTTTTAAAGGGCCTCTTCGCAGCTGTAGCTTACGCATTGCCCTATTACCTTATACTTTACGGATTAATGCTTTTCTTTAGGCGCTCAGCGCGTATCGGAGCAAGGTCCGTTCTGTTGTTGTGCCTGATTTTTCTCATGACAACCGTCATAAATTCGGCGAGATATCTCGATGTGGAAGGGCTTTCCATATCCCTCTCTTTTATCAAGGATGCTTATAATAACGGAGTGGTGCTCGGGGGAGGGGGAGCCTTCGGCATGACCTTAGGGCTGGTGTTGAAAAAAGCAATCGGAATTCCCGGTCTTTACATATTATCTTTAGTAGTGATTGTCATCTCCCTCATGTTGGTTGTAAACATACCCGCATCACAATTCATCGAACGTTATAAAGAGAAACGCAGAGAAGCGATGAAGGATAAAGAGACTGCGGCTGATGCGGAGGCTACTGCAGATACTTCTGTCATCATGCCGGACCCGGTTGAAAAAGCAGCTATAGAGGTACCGGGCTTTTTATCCGGTTCCGTAACAAATAGACAGATGAAAATCATCGACTATGTGAAGGATGACGAACTGTTTGAAACGGGGCAAAAGTCGGAAGGTTTAGGACTTGAAAAGCCTGCGCCTGTGGAGCCGGGTAAAGGGTTGACCGGCGACGAAGAGACTGCAAAGGAAAAACCGGTGTCCAAAAAGAGCAAAGGCTTGAGAAACGAGGAAATTGAAGAGCTGAAAATCGATTTGGACAAAGAAGAGCCCATATCTTATATAGAACCGCCTATCGATTTGCTTGACAAGGCTAAGTCCGTTCCTAAAACCAATGAAAACATAAATCTGAAGCAGAAGGCCCTTAAGCTGGAAGAGACGTTAAAGAATTTTGGTGTCAACGCAAAGGTAGTGCAGGTAACCAAAGGACCGGCAATCACCCGTTATGAAATCCAGCCAAGTGTGGGCGTCAAGGTCAGCAGCATTGTCCGGCTTGCTGACGATATAGCTTTAAACCTGAAAGCCAAGAGCATCCGCATGGAGGCCCCCATACCCGGCAAAGCCGCCGTGGGAATTGAAGTGGAAAACGACCGGGTCAACCTGGTGACAATCCGGGAACTCATCGAAACGAAGGAATTCCAAAATTCACCCTCAAAAATCACTTTCGCCGTGGGAAAAGATATCGCGGGCACTCCTGTGGTGGCAGATCTCAAAAGCATGCCTCACTTGCTCATAGCCGGTTCTACCGGATCGGGAAAGAGCGTCTGTCTTAATTCAATAATTGTGAGCATACTTTATAAGGCAAGACCGGATGAGGTCAAGCTGGTGCTAATAGATCCAAAGGTAGTGGAGCTGGGCAATTATAACGGAATCCCCCATCTACTGATACCTGTTGTGACGGAGCCCTCCAAAGCGGCAGCAGCTTTAAGTTGGGCCGTGTCGGAAATGACGGAACGCTACAGGAAGTTTGCGGAATTAGGCGTGAGAGACCTGGATTCCTATAATGAACATATAAAAACAAAAGATGACGAGACAAAGCCAATGCCGCAGATCGTCATCATCATCGACGAACTGGCGGATTTGATGATGGTGGCTCCCTCCCAGGTGGAGGAGTCGATCTGCAGGCTGGCTCAGATGGCAAGAGCCGCCGGGATGCATCTCATCGTCGCAACACAGAGACCATCTGTGGATATAATAACGGGTGTCATCAAAGCCAATATCCCCTCCAGGATTTCTTTCGCTGTATCTTCTCAGTTTGATTCGAGGACTATTTTGGATATGGCCGGGGCGGAGAAGTTGGTAGGAAAAGGGGATATGCTCTTCTATCCCCTGGGAGAATCAAAGCCCATTCGTGTTCAGGGGTGCTTCATCTCGGATGGGGAAGTGCACAAGGTCATCGATTACCTCAAGGAACAGGTTCCCGATAACGAATACGCCACCGATGTCATCCAGAGGATCGAACGTTCTTACGAAAGCGATACTGACGACGATACGGATGAACTGCTCCAGGAGGCGATTGAAACCGTCGTGCGGGCGGAACAGGCTTCCGTTTCCATGCTTCAGCGCCGTTTCCGGATCGGTTACAACAGGGCGGCAAGATTGATCGATATGATGGAGGCAAGGGGTATCGTGGGTCCCAGTGAAGGAAGCCGCCCGAGAAAAGTGCTGATGACAGAAGAGGAATTTTTGAATCTTGGGAAGGATCCCGATGACGAGAATGAAAACTGAGAATATTAATTAAAGGAATAAAGAATTCTTTACAGATGGGAAGGAAATCGGATGCGAATATATATCGAGACTTTAGGATGTCCTAAAAATGTTTCTGATTCAGAATACGCGGCGGGACTTCTGACGGAGGCCGGACACGCGATGGTGTCAGATCCGGGTGAAGCAGAGGCCATAATTGTTAACTCTTGTGGTTTTATCAATGATGCCAAAGAAGAATCCATAGACCGGATACTGGAATTGGCCAAGGAAAAACCAGAGGACGGAATTCTCATCGTCTCCGGCTGCCTTTCCCAGAGATACGGAGAAGAACTGGGAAATGCATTGCCGGAAGTCGATATTCTGATCGGTGTTAATGAATATCATACATTGCCCCAGATACTTTCCGAATATGAGAGGGGAAGGCAAAAGCTCTTTTTCAACAGCTATGAAAAAGAATATTCGGAAATCAGCGCAAGAGCTTCCCTTGGCGTTTCATATTCTTCCTATTTAAAAATTGCTGAAGGGTGCGACAATGTATGCGCTTACTGCGTAATACCTTCTATTCGAGGCAGTTACCGCAGCAGGAAGAAGGAGAATATCCTGGAAGAGGCACACAGGCTGGCGGAAAACGGATGCAGGGAATTGATTCTCGTAGCACAGGATGTAACGGCATACGGAATCGATCTTTACGGAGAATATCACTTGCCCCGACTGTTGCAGGATCTTTGCGAAATAGAAGAAATTCGCTGGATACGGCTGATGTATTGCTATGAGGATCGCATTACGGATGAGCTTATAGAAGTGATGGCAGCCAATGAGAAAATATGTAAATATATTGATATGCCGATCCAGCATGCCAGCGACAGGATTCTTAAAGCCATGAACCGGCGTTCCACGAGAGCTTCAATAGAAAACACGATCAAAAAGCTACGGGCTGCTATGCCGGACATTCACATTCGTACTACACTGATTACCGGATTTCCCGGGGAAACACGTGAAGATGCGAAAATACTTGAAGACTTCGTTGAAAAAATGAGGTTTGAACGCTTGGGAGTATTTGCATACTCTAAGGAGGAGGGGACACCGGCCGCATCTATGGAGGGGCAGGTGCCGGATAAGACCAAGCTGGCCAGAAGAGACCGGTTGATGCGTCTGCAGCAACAGATTTCACTTGAACATAATTTACAGAAAATCGGTCAGGTTTTCGAAGTTCTGGTGGAAGAACGGGAAGAGGAAACCTATGTGGGCAGAACGGCTTACGATGCACCGGAGATCGATAACACTGTAATCTTTACTTCGGACATACCTCTTAAGCCAGGCGATTTTGTAATGTTTCAAATTGATGACGGCTTCGACTACGACCTGACAGGACATGTTGTAAGGGCGGATAAATAGAATACCAGGAGGAAACCATGAATCTACCGAACAAATTGACCGTTTTAAGGATTTTATTAATACCGATATTCATAATTTTATTGCTGAAGGGATACTATATTGGCTCCGGAATTCTGTTTATCTTGGCTTCGGCAACAGATGCTCTTGACGGTCATATTGCCAGAAAACACAACCTGATAACGAATTTCGGGAAGATTATGGATCCGCTGGCGGATAAGCTTCTGGTTACTTCCGCAATGATTTGCCTTGTGGAGCTTGGGGAGATAGCCGGATGGATGGTGATCGTAATACTCGCCAGGGAGTTTGTCATTACAGGGTTGCGGGCCGTGGCGGCAGGCGAGGGCGTCATCATAGCTGCGGGAAAATCTGGAAAGATAAAGACCGTATTCCAGATGCTCGCAATTTCTATAATTTTATTGAGAAATTGGCCTTTTTCAATGGTTACTGACCTTCCCATCGGCGATTACCTGCTCTGGATCGCCGTGGCGGCAACCGTATATTCCGGCGTTGAATACATCGTCCAAAACAAGCACATATTTAAAATGTAAAACTTGCAGAAAAAGAGGTGACCAGTTGAAATCTTCTATCTTAAGCGTAGGTACGGAACTCTTATTCGGACAGATTACGAACACAAATACGGTATACTTATCGCAGCAGCTCAATCTTTTAGGAATTGATGTACTCTCACATCACACGGTCGGTGACAACTCGAATCGCTTGTCTCATATGATCTGGCAGGCCTTCATCGACTGCGACTTAGTCATAACCACGGGGGGATTAGGACCCACACAGGACGATCTCACGAAAGAAATTGCCTGTGAAGTGTTAGAAGATGAGTTGGTTCCTCATCCTCCTTCCATGGAAAAGCTTGAAAACTACTTTAAGAAACTGAACCGCCAAGTGACGGAAAACAATTGGAAGCAAGCTTATTTCCCGTCAAGAGCTACGGTGTTTCCCAACGATATAGGAACAGCCCCCGGGTTCGCACTGGAAAAGGACGGAAAGATCATTATCTGTCTGCCCGGACCTCCGAGAGAAATGAAGAACATGTTTGAAAAAGAAGTCAGGCCTTACCTGGAAGCAAAAACGGAGAGCGTGATTTACTATAAAGTGCTGCGCATGTTCGGCATCGGTGAATCCATGCTGGAGACCAAGCTTCTCGACATCATCGATAATCAAACCGATCCCACCATAGCAACCTACGCAAAGGAAGGTGAATGCAGTGTGCGGATCGCTTCGAAGCGCAGCACCCTTGAGGAGGCGAAAGCAGCGGTCACCGAAATGATAGCAAAAGTGAAAGAGAGAGTGGGCGAGTATATTTACAGCTATGATGACGAAGACCTGCATCAGGTGGCAGCTAAGAAACTCATGGAAAGGAATATTTCTATTTCCAGCGCCGAATCCTGCACAGGAGGTCTGTTTGCCCAGACTCTCACCGAAATACCCGGAATCTCCGCAGTTTTCGACCGGGCTTTGGTAACATACAGCAACCGTTCAAAGGTGGAAGAGCTGGGCGTGGATCCCGATACTCTTGAGCGATACGGAGCAGTCAGCGAAAATACAGCCATCGAAATGGCCAAGGGACTAAAAAAGGTCAGCGGCAGCAGGCTCTGCATTTCCGTTACGGGCATTGCAGGTCCCGGCGGCGGGACTGCGGATAAACCTGTAGGACTTGTGTATATCTGCGCAATTTTAGATGACGAAATGGTATGCAAAAAATCAATTTTGAGAAATGTAAACCGTAATTGGAATCGAAATTATGCCATGCTTTCCATGTTTGACTTAATAAACCGGTTGTTAGATAATAAAGAACAACTCGAATAATGTTTTACATTGACAATGTTACCAAATAATGTTAATATGGTGCCGACGAGCTGAACTTGCCGGCATTTTATGCTTGACCTTTACTTAAAATTGGGGTATCATGATTCAAGAACATATGTTCTTGCGTAAAGGAGGAGACCATGAGCAACATTCAAAACGAAAAAAATAAAGCTTTGGAAGCAGCCATGCTTCAGATCGAGAAACAATTTGGAAAAGGCGCTATCATGAAATTGGGCAGCGACGATGCCAGGCTGAATATCGACTGCATATCCACCGGTTCCATCAGCCTGGATATAGCTACCGGCGTGGGAGGAATACCGAGAGGCAGAGTGGTGGAGATATTCGGTCCGGAATCATCGGGTAAAACCACAATCGCTCTACATATCATCGCGGAAGCCCAGAAAAAGGGAGGCAAAGCTGCCTTTATCGATGCGGAACACGCTTTGGATCCCGATTATGCGGCAAAATTAGGGGTTGACACTGCGGAATTGCTGGTTGCTCAGCCGGATACAGGAGAGCAGGCCTTGGAGATCTGCGAAGTTCTGGTAAGAAGCGGAGCGTTGGACGTGGTGGTCATTGACTCCGTTGCAGCCCTCGTCCCCAAAGCGGAGATTCAAGGCGATATGGGTGACAGTCATGTGGGTCTCCAGGCCCGTCTCATGTCTCAGGCTTTAAGAAAGCTTACCGGCGCTATCAACAAATCCAATACCAGCGCTATCTTTATTAACCAGCTTAGGGAAAAGGTCGGCGTCATGTTCGGAAGCCCCGAAGTGACTACGGGAGGCCGGGCGCTGAAGTTCTATTCTTCCATGAGATTGGATGTGCGGCGGGTAGAGAGCATCAAAGTGGGCGATTCTGTCATAGGCAATCGTACCAGAGTGAAGATCGTAAAGAACAAGCTTGCCCCTCCTTTCAAACAGGCAGAGTTCGATATTATGTACGGAACTGGTATTTCCAGAGAAGGGGACGTGTTGGATTGCGCCGTGGAAGCGAAAATTGTTGAAAAAGCCGGTGCTTGGTATAGTTTCAATGGTGAACGTATCGGCCAGGGCAGAGAAAATGTTAAGAACTACTTACGGGAGAATCCTGAAATTCTCCTTAAAATTGAGAACTCGCTCAAGCAACAATTCCTGCCTGATAGCGTAAATGTAGACGAAGACGGAGTGATCTTAGAATAAATCTAATCTTGAATTGCAATAACAAATTGAACTAATCTCCATACTTAACAAATCTCTGTTGTTAAAGAGCGTAGATTAAATCAAGCTCTGCTTCGAACTGTTCTTCCGGGGTTTTGTAACCCAGAATCTTTCGTGGTAGGCCATTGATCCATTCCTCTATTCCAACATCATCTTTTCTACATAGTCTACAAACTTGCTGCATTCCAGGAGTTTGTGCTTGCGGCCACTCTTCCTGTGGTTTGCTTCATACTTAGCCTGACCTACATCGGCATAATAGGTTTTTACTAATTTTCCCTGCTTTATCTGATCCACTGTACCGCGTTTCAGCTCGTTTGTAATGGTGTTTATGGATCGATTTGGTAGCTTTGCAATAGCATAAGCGGTTTTACCTTCATCCACCAACAACTCAATTTTTACCCGCTCCTTAAAAGTCAGGTGTTTATTCTTTCGCTGATTTGGTGTAAACTGTGTGTGATCCATAGTGATTTCCCTTTCTGTGTGAGTTTTGTGGCAAAAACTATTCTACAACAGAAATCATCACTATGGATTTTTTATTAGTTCAACTTCATTTTACAATCCGCCACCAAAAAGATAATGCTTCAAATAGGCGAAAAAAATAAATGCCAAAAACGAATAAGAGCAAAGAATCAAAAGGGACAGTCCCTTTTGATTTTTACTAGAATTGATAATGCTTGACACAATATAATGTACTGTGATAGTATTATCATGTTTGTTAGCCGCTCAGAAAAGGCTCTAAATGCGAATTGCGCTGCCTTGGATGGCGAGACTGGGTAGAGGAGGTAAAAATATACATGACGTATGCAATTGTTGAAACCGGCGGAAAGCAGTATAAGGTTTCAGAAGGCGATGTAATTACCGTTGAAAGACTGCCTGTTTCCGAAGGGGATAAGGTTACTTTGGATAAAGTACTTGTCTATTCGGACGGCGAAAACCTCAAAGTAGGCGCTCCGTATCTTGAAGGAGCCAAAGTAGAGGCTGAAGCAGTGGAAAACGGGAAAGGCAAGAAAGTTATCGTCTTCAAATATAAGGCTAAGAAAAATTATCATAAAAAACAAGGTCATAGACAGCCTTATACAATGCTGAAGATCGAATCAATCAGTGTATAAGCATTTCGAAAGCCAATTAATTGAAAATAACAGGAATTTACTGATTATAGTTTGAGGAAACTGCACAGGATAAAGGAGGTGTAGTGGCATGGCAAGCAAAAAAGGTGTAGGTAGCTCCAGGAACGGACGCGACAGTGCAGCCAAACGACTGGGAGTCAAAAGAGGCGACGGCCAGTTTGTAAGTGCGGGAAGTATTCTGGTAAGGCAGCGAGGAACCAAGTTTCATCCCGGACTTAACGTAGGTATCGGCGGTGATGACACCCTGTTCGCAATGATAGAGGGTACCGTGAAATTCGAGAGAGCCGGAAAAACCAGAAAAAAGGTCAGCGTATATCCTAGAGAAGCGTAAGCAAAGCCCCTATTCGATAGGGGCTTTCTTAAACAGTACTGTAACGGAGAAGCATTATGTTTGTCGACAGAGCGGTTATAACCATAAAATCAGGCAAAGGAGGAGACGGTTGCGTTTCTTTCCGCCGTGAACCCTTCGTGCCCGACGGCGGTCCGGACGGGGGAGATGGCGGCAAGGGAGGCGATGTTATTTTTGTCGCCGACTCGAATATAAAAACTTTGCTTGATTTTCGCTATAAAAGAAAATACGAGGCGGAAAACGGAGAAGACGGCCGTAAAAAAAATCAGACAGGCAAAAACGGCAAAGACTGCATTATCAAAGTTCCCCTGGGAACTCTTCTCATTGATGAAAGCACCGGCACTCCCATTAAAGATCTCGTTAAGCACAACGACCGGCATGTGGCTGCCAGAGGAGGAAAAGGCGGTAAAGGAAACGTGCATTTCAAATCTTCCGTGAGACAAGCTCCCAATTTTGCCGAAGCAGGAGAGACGGGAATTGAGCGTAGAATCCGGTTGGAACTTAAACTCATCGCAGATGTAGGTTTAGTAGGGTTTCCCAATGTAGGAAAATCAACTCTGCTTTCCGTGGTTACGGCTGCCCGGCCGAAAATTGCCAATTATCATTTTACAACACTGGCACCCAATTTAGGCGTGGTGCAATACGATGACAGCTCTTTTGTAATGGCTGATATTCCGGGGCTCATTGAGGGCGCCCACCAGGGAACAGGATTGGGACTTGATTTTTTGAAGCATATCGAGCGTACCAGGCTGTTGATTCATATAGTTGATGTCTCCGGATCTGAGGGACGTGACCCGATTGAGGATTTTGAGACCATCAATGAGGAGTTGAGATCCTACAGCCCCAAATTAGCAGAAAAACCCCAGATTGTGGCTGCAAATAAGATGGACATAACAGAGGATGCCCAATATGAAAGGTTCAAAGCTTATATCGAAGAAAAAGTCTATAAAGTCTTTCCGATTTCAGCACAGCTTCATAGAGGCGTGTCCGAGTTGATCGCCCATGCTTTTTCCGTGTTGGCCACGCTGCCAGAAGAAGAGGGGCAGCCGGATTATGAATTCTTTGACACCGGAGCGGAACACGACAGCAAAGAATACAGAAAAATTCATTGCAGCAAAGACGGCCCTGTCTTCGTACTGTCGGGTATGCAGCTGGACAAAATTTTCAGGTCAACCAACTTTAACGATTACGGTTCTCTTCGATACCTATATAAGTATATAGAAAATAGCGGCGCCATCGATGAACTAAAAAAGATGGGGCTCACCGATGGCGATACTATTCGCATTAACAATTTTGAATTTGAATATATAGAAGAAGAATAATATTCCCTTAAATATCCACCTTAAAGGAGACTACTTTCCCTATGTAGTCAATTTCGTTCATGACTTCAAAGAAATAGGTGTCATGAGATTTTTCATCGGGAATCAGCAGGATCTTGTCCTTTATAAAGAAAATGCGACGCAGGGTGGGTATTCTCCGGTTGTCCGGGTAGAACGCAATTATGTCCCTGTCTTTAAGCAAATCTACTTTTGTGGGCATGATATAAATAAAAGCATGTATAGGAATATAAGGTGACATGGCGTTATCTGCAAGGAAAAAGTTTATGATCTCGCCGTTAGCATCTGCTTCAACTGCATTGCCGCAGTTTAAGCATATTTCCCGTACCAGATTGTTCCTATGTTCCGGATCGTCGCTATGTACATACTTGGAAGAAAGCTCAAGAGCCGCCAGAACATCCAGCTCTTTTATGTAGTTTTCCATTTCTTTTGTAAATTCTTTGCTTGTGACCTTGCAAAGGGATTCAAGCATGACCTTATTAAGATTAGAAGATGCCAGCATATATTCTTTTACCATGGCCGGCGCTTTTTCCATATATCCCTGAAAGACTAAATGGGCTTGCCGATCGGAACCGCAGGCTTTTGCGAGAATAAGGGAAACTTCTTCGCTCGGCGGGGGGAGTTTTCCATTTTTTAATTGAGAAATATATGACGGTGCTATTTTAAGGTTTAGATCCTCGCAACGCTTTGCGATTTGACGGAGAGACAGCTCGCTTTTCTTGATAATATCCGATAACATTTCTGCGTATGTCATAATTGCCTCCTATATTACTACGTTTACCGTCGATTTAACTATAACATTCAGTATATATTGTTGTCAATAGTCCTGCCATCTACTATATAAGGTATGAAACTTGTAATTGTCCCGGACACAAATAGGACTTATAGCTTTCGCTTTTCAAAACTTTTACAATTTATATACTTAAAAAGAGTAATAGTCTTATTGGCGGATCGTTAAAAATTTGGTAATATTATTATAACATATTTAAGACTGGGCGCCAGGAAAGTAGTGAAATCTATGAAAAATAAATGTATAAAACTGGAATATCAAGATGCAGAACCCATTGCGATGGAGTATTTTCTCGAGAACAGCGGGCTTGATACAGATGTTGAAAACCACAAGATTCTGCTGAGTGAAGGGCTTCACGTATTAGAAAACTGCAAGCCCGGGATTGATATTGCCGCTGTAATAATGCCTCTTGAACCAGATGCTTTCCACAACTCCACTATATATATGGAAAAGAGCAAGTACACCTGTACGGCGTTTCATCAGATTTCTCCGAGACAAGTTGTTAAAATTTACGCATACTTATTATCTGTGGGAGAATGTAGATCGATAACAAACAATCAAGCCGAGCAGTATTACGCCGATCTCTGGGCAAACGGATTTTTAGAAGCCGGTCGGCAGATTCTGAGAGAGAAAATCTATCAATATATTGAAGACATCGGCATAGAAGAATATTATATTTCCCATTCTTTCGGGCCAGGTTGCTACGGCATGCCCCTCTACAAGCTTTCGGATATGCTCGAGGAGATCGACGGCAGCATCATTGGAATTAAAGTGGTTCGAAAGATAGAATTGCCGAACAACAGGTTCAGCGGCGGGTTTTTCTTCGTTACTTCCGAAGAAGGAGAACTTCCCAGCGAAGAGTGCAGGAACTGTATAGGGCACGAAGGCGGTTGCATGTTTTGCGGAGGGAAGAATTTAATCCCCACACGGGAGACCTGCCTTGAATTGCTTGAATCTCACGGAACTCCGCCCCATGTTATCCGTCACTGCATGGCGGTTTGCGATACGGCTGTCCGCATTGGAAAGGCGCTGGTTGAGAAAGGGGTTATTTTGGACCTTCCTCTGTTGGAAGCCGCCTCGTTGCTCCATGATATAGCGAGAGTGGAGGAAAACCACGGGGTGAAAGGTGCGTTGATCGCTGAAAGACACGGTTATCACCAGGTTGCCAAGCTGATCAAATGCCATATGTTTTACGCTATGGACCCTAACAAAGAAAAAATAACGGAATTAGATCTCCTCTGCCTTGCAGATCGCATGGTGAGAGAAGATGAATATGTGGGACTCGATGATCGCATGCAGTACGTAATGGATAAACTTGTTGCTGCAGGCGTTAACACGGAACGTTTCCTTCACCGCATTGAAGAAAATCGTTTGATGAAAGAAAGGATTGAAAAGATAATCGGAAAATCTATCGACGACTTGATGGCTTAAAAGCACTTAATGTACTTTTGGTTATCTTTGAGACCCTTCTCTCATATGCTATAAAAGCAACGGAAGAGGAGGGTTTTTTGATGGTGCGCATGCGCAGAAGGTGGCCGGCCAGAATAAACAGGCGCATGGGAAAAACCATGATTCGCCAAGTTCTCATCTGCATTATTATCCTTCTTATCGTAATTGTTGCGAAAAAGATGGATAATGCCATAGTAAACAATACTTATCAGGCGATAAAAGCGCAATTTACAAAGGAAATTACTTTTGCAAGCATTGCAGATTCTGGAATGGCCTTTATCGGAAAATTTAAAGAGGGGACCACTACCGTAGTTGCATCTATAATGCAAGGGGGCAGGGGATTGGAGTTTTCTACGCCCTCCGATGTGCCGGGAACTTATAGCGCTTCCGCAAACCAGAGCGGTACTGGAAAGACGCTGGAGTTTACTTCTGAAGAGGAAATCCAAGTCTACGCGGCTGCCGGAGGAACGGTGTCGGATATAGGCCTCGATGCAGAAGGAAATAAATATATTAAGATTCATCATGGAAACGACTTAATAAGCCTTTACGGAGGTTGTACTTCCACCTATGTACAGCCGCTTGAAAAGGTGAAACGAGGGCAGATGATCGGTTCCGTGGCCGCAGGCGAAGGGCAGAAACTACGGTTTGAAATCTGGAATAAAGGAAAGCTTGACGATCCTTCCAAGTACATCGATTTCTGAGAGATTCATGATAAGATTCAACTTTATAGGTCTCAGATACAACATTCATTTTACCTTCCTGCTTCTCATGCTTTTGCTGTTTTTCCTGGGAAACGGAAGGCTTGCGGTTTTTTCCGCCTTGTTTTCATGCTTTCATGAATATGCTCATGCCTGGATGGCTAAAAGGTTAGGGTATTCGCCGATCAAGGTTTCTGCAGGTCTGTTCGGTGGGACATTGCACTTGAAGGAAGGATATACAAAACCGGCAGACGGACTACTGATTCATTCTGCAGGCCCCTTTGTCAACCTATGCATTGGGTTGGCAGGCTTTTTTGCGCTGAAAACCACAGGATGGGACTGGATCTATGATTTAGTTGCAGCCAATCTCGTGCTGGCTCTGTTTAATCTCATGCCTTTTTATCCATTGGACGGAGGCAAGCTGGTCGGTATATATATCACGCATTTTCTCGGATATAAGAAAGCTTATATTATTTCCAGAACTTTTTCGGTAATATTTTCGGTTTCGCTTTTTCTTTTAGGGCTTTACTTGGTACAATATAATATAGTAAATTTATTGATATGTGCATTGGCCATCAACCTGTATATAGCAGGACGAGAAGACTCTAAATACTCCTTTTACAGGTTGATGAGCATATATACGGCACTTGAAAAGGAGAATCGCATATGAATTTGAACCAACAGCTTGAACAGCTGTTGCCACTGGTTACAAAGCCGGGCCGATATATAGGAGGCGAGTTGAATTCCGTCGAAAAAGACCCAAAAGACATGGTTACACGATTCGGCTTTGCTTTTCCCGATACTTATGAAATCGGGATGTCCTATCTGGGACTACAAATTATTTATAAACTGTTGAATGATCTTCCCGGAGTGTACTGCGAAAGAATCTTTGCTCCTGCTTTAGATATGGAACAGCAGATGCGGGATAAAGGGCTCCCGCTTTTTACCTTGGAGACAAAGACTCCCGCAAAAGAATTGGACATGCTCGGCTTTACCCTGCAGTATGAACTGTCATATACCAATGTGCTTAACATGCTTGACCTGGCCGGCATTCCGCTTAAAAGTAGTGAACGAAATGAAAGCCACCCTTTTATAATCGGAGGGGGAACCTGTGCATTTAACCCGGAACCTATGGCTGATTTCTTTGATTTTTTCCTTGTCGGGGACGGAGAAGAAGCTTTGCCGGCTTTATGCAAGGCACATTCGGACTGGAAGAAGCGACAAGGCAACCGTAAAGATTTTCTGTCAACCATTGCGAGTATAGACGGTGTTTACGTTCCGTCATTTTATGAGGTGCAATATAAGAAGGACGGGACTATCGAATCCATTGTGAAGATATGGCCGGAAGCTCCGGATCGAATTCGAAAGAATATTGTAACCGATATGGATGCAGCTCCCTTTTCCACAGAGCCCATTGTGCCTCTAATTGAGGTGGTTCACGATCGTTCCGTCATGGAACTGTTTCGCGGCTGCACCAGGGGATGCAGGTTCTGTCAGGCCGGTATGATCTACCGGCCAGTAAGGGAGCGCTCTAAAGATTGCGTCATGGATTTGATTGAGAAACAACTCAGTGCGACGGGCCATGACGAGCTTTCCCTGTTGTCACTGTCAACCAGCGATTATTCGGAATTTGAAGAACTTACCACGGAACTTGTCCGTAAGGGAAAGGAAAAAAACGTTGCCATATCGTTGCCGTCTCTCCGTTTGGACAGGTTTTCTTTCCAAGTCCTGGATGAAATACAGGGATACAAAAAAACAGGACTTACTTTTGCCCCGGAAGCGGGAACACAGCGACTGCGAGACGTGATAAATAAATGTATCACAGACGATGATATTTACAACAGCATGAGACAAGCCATAGAGCTTGGCTGGACGAGCGTAAAGCTTTATTTTATGATAGGTCTTCCTACGGAAACTGTCGAAGACCTGGACGGCATTGCCAAGATAGCCGAGAACATCATGGAAATATATTATGAGCACAACAGAGGTAGAAAAGGCAGCAAATTCAAAGTAAACGTAAGCGCTTCCAATTTCGTGCCGAAACCTCATACACCGTTCCAATGGTTCGCCCAGGACAGTCCGGAACAGCTTAGAGAAAAACAACAATACTTAAAAGAAAAGTTTAAAAAGATAAAGGGAGCTCAGTTTGCTTATCACGGTACGGAAGCCAGCAGAATAGAAGCAGTGTTGGCAAGAGGAGACAGGCGGCAGGCCGATGCGATCTATAAAGCCTGGAAGTCAGGATGTAAATTTGACGGGTGGAGCGAGCATTTAAAATATGACAAATGGATTGAGGCTTTTGAAGATGCCGGATTAGATCCCGATTTTTATACGTCGGGTCGGATCTGCGAAGGAGGTATACTTCCCTGGTCTATTATCGACATCGGTGTAAGTGAAGCTTACCTTCGCAGCGAATGGAAAAAAGCTCTTTTGGGCCAGCAAACACCCGATTGTAGAATTGGTTGCACCGGCTGCGGCATAAACCGTTACGTGACATGTGAAATGGAGGGAATACTTTGAGCAGATACCTGTTGAAATTCGAAAAGGGCGGGCAGCTTCGTTACATCTCACATCTGGATCTCCTGCGTTTATTTAAGAGAACCTTTAAACGGTTGGGAGTCGAGCTCGTATATTCTCGCGGATTTAACCCACATCCCAAAATAAGCTTTGCACAACCTTTATCTCTCGGATATACCAGTGTAGGAGAATATTTGGAAATTGAAACACGGATTCCATATAATGAAGACTTTCTTGTTGCCTCCGTGAACAGCGCGCTGCCTTACGGAATAAAAGTCCTCGATTGTCGCCCGGTGCCCGATTCCGTGAAAGCCGCCGCTTCCAGGGTGGGTTGGGCGGCCTATGAAGTAGATTTGCCTGAAGAACGCCGGTTTCCCACCGAATCCCAATTGGAAGAATTTATTAATCAGGATAGGATCCTGGTGAAGAAAGCTGTGAAAAAGAGGAAGGATTATAAAAAAATCAACATCCGGCCCATGATCGATGAATTGAAGCTTGCCATGGACGACGATGGAAAGCAGAAACTTACCATGAAAATACATGCGGGAAGCGAATCGAACCTTAACCCTGAATTGCTTCTCGGACCGCTCTTTGAGTTTGCGGGAATCCCCCTTGAGAAGTACGAACCCCGCATTAAAAGGTTGGAGTTGTACGACAAAAAGGGTCAACCTCTCTATGCCGATCTTGACATTTATTACCATTTAATGTATGATTAGTAAAATTACAGAAGAGGGGGTGAACCTTTGAAGTTCATGATTAGCCGGAAGCTTCTTTACAAGGTTATAGCCGGCGTTCTTTTAATTTCAATTACATTTATAATCCATACCGCCCGGCAAGGGGGAGAAGATGTAATTATACTTGAATCGCCGGAGGATGAAAATGTAACTCAAGAAGTTGCTGAGGAACCGGAATCTGATGTATTGCCTGTGGAAGAGAGATTTATAATCGTCGATGTATCCGGGGAAGTGAAGAAGCCCTCCATCTGCAAACTTCCCGACGGTGCCAGAGTATACGAAGCGGTAGAGGCGGCAGGCGGGTTAACGGAAAACGCGGATACGAGAAACACCAACCTTGCGGCACCTTTAGCAGACGGGATGAAGCTCTATATCCCAAGTAAAAAAGATGTGGCCGAAGAACAAAAAAGAACAGGGGAAACTCCTGGAAGCCGGTATGTAAATGGTAATGTTGCATTACAGGCTAATTCCGCTTCCGACGAAAAAAGTCAACTGATTAATATCAATACAGCCGGATCCGAAGAACTTCAAAAGCTTACGGGCGTGGGGCCGTCAACGGCTGCTAAGATAATTGCTTACAGGAACGAATATGGAAAATTTAAAAATATAGAAGATCTCATGAACGTTAGCGGCATCGGAGAAAAAACCTTCGCAAAGCTGAAAAATTCAATCACTGCGGAATAAAAACACCATATATTGCCCACACTAAATTTGAGGTGAGGCAATGTTTAGCGAGCGAAAGAGTTTTTGGAAACGACGATGGTTTATTATAACGGTCATTGCGTTATTAGGAGTGGGTTACTGGTTCAGCCAGAGAGATAGTTTCTCTCCAGACCAAGAATTGCCTGAAGGCACTGAAGTCAACCAAAGTATAAATACCGAGACCAACAGGACAAACGGAATTCGCCAGGACCCGGAAGATGCTGATCCTACGGCGCCCGATTCCGGCACATCTGAACCGGATACTTTTTATCTGATAAAAGAAATTAACGGAACAATCGAGATTTACTATTATGAAGGGGCAGGGGAGCCGGTCTTTGTAAAGACTGCAGATATAGCTTTCTCGTTGCTTAGCGAGAGGGATCAGGCCATGTTTTCCGAAGGAATTATATTAGAAACGGAAGAAGAGTTGGATGAGCTTCTTCAGGACTTTGGGAGCTAAGGTATGACGGAAAGAAACCTTACAAGGCTTAGATTATTCTCGGTTCTTCTGCTAATTGTTTCGTTAATTCTCTTTACAGGTACAGGGCTGCTTTTCAACAGCATTCCTGACCAGATAAAGATCTTTGCCGATGAAACTAAGATTATTAACCTTCCTCTAAAGGAAGTAACGATAAAAGTTCTCCCCGAAACTAAAGTGATTCCGGGAGGCCAATCCGTCGGAGTAAGAATGGATGTAAAAGGGGTGCTTGTAGTAGGCCTGGAAGAGATTCAAACCGTGGACGGCTATAAGGTCAATCCCGGCCTGGAAGCTGGTCTTGAGATAGGAGACAGCATACTGGCCATCAACAACGAATCGGTGGACAGTCCGGAAGAGGTTAAAACCGTTGTCAATAAGCAAAAAGGCCAGGTGAGACTTAAGGTCCGCAGGCAGGGGGATATACTAAACATCAGGATCAGCCCCGTGCAAGCTGCGGACGACGGCTTATACAAGATTGGCGTCTGGGTAAGGGATAAGACGGCGGGTCTAGGCACCTTGACATTTTATGATCCTTATACGAAATCCTTCGGCGCTTTAGGTCATGCGATAACAGATCCCGACACCGGACATATTCTTCCGGTAGAGAGAGGAGAACTGCTGAGCGCCAGCGTGGAATCCGTTAAGCAAGGGACTGCAGGAATCCCCGGGGAAATACGCGGCATTTTTTATGAAGCGGATGAGCCCCTGGGGGATCTGAATCTCAATACGGAGTACGGTATTTTCGGTTCCTTTTATAAAGAATTCACAAATCCCTATTATCCGGAACCATTGCCCATAGGTTATCAGAATCAGGTGGAAGAGGGGCCTGCCTGGATACTTGCCACCGTAGACGGAAACAAGATGGAACGATATGAAATCCGTATTGACAAAGTCAATCATCAAACGAAACCGGGAACTAAGAGCATGGTCATAACCGTAACGGATCCAAGACTCTTAAAGAAGACCGGTGGTATAGTGCAGGGCATGAGCGGAAGCCCCATCATACAAAATGACAAAATAATCGGGGCAATAACCCATGTTTTCGTCAATGACCCTTTGAAAGGGTACGGCATTTTTATCGAATGGATGTTGCAACAGACCGACCAATTGTCGAATATTAGCTAAGAAGACAGAAAATTTGCAAAATATTTAGCTTGCAAAAATGTAAGAATTTTAATACTATTATTGAAAGGAAAATTTATAAATATTAAGCGGGAATTGTAATATCTTATAAAAAAATGTATGCTCCCGTCATAGAAGGAGGAAGTTTCATGAGCAAAGTTAGAGTTGGAATCGCCGACGACAACAAGGACTTTTGCAATATCCTCGCTGACTTCTTAGAAAAACAACAAGATATTGAGGTGGTATTCAAGGCAAACGATGGAATGCAGACCGTTGATTCTGTGCTTAAAAACAAACCTGACGTATTGCTTTTAGACATGATTATGCCCTATCTGGATGGTCTTGGGGTCCTTGAACGGTTGAACTCAGTGGAGCTCGACCCCATGCCCAGGGTAATAATGCTGTCGGCGGTGGGGCAGGAGAGCATCACCCAAAGAGCCATCAATCTGGGCGCCGAATATTATGTGGTTAAACCCTTTGACCTGGGCATTTTGGCAAAACGCATTCAGCAATTGACTGGCTCAGGCGAAGAAAACGCGCCCATAAACAAAAGCAATGTGATTAAATCCGTGCTAAAAGAGGAAGAAGGAAAGAAGAACGACCTGGAGATGGACATAACTAACATTATACACGAAGTGGGAGTTCCGGCCCATATTAAGGGTTATCAATATCTGCGTGATGCCATCACCATGGTGGTAGACGACATGGATCTGTTGGGAGCTGTTACTAAAGAGCTGTATCCGGCCATTGCGAAAAGAAACAATACTACTCCCAGCCGTGTAGAGAGAGCTATCCGCCATGCCATTGAGGTTGCATGGAATCGCGGCAGGATTGAAACCATCAACAGCCTATTCGGCTACACGGTGCACAACGACAAGGGTAAACCCACAAACAGTGAATTCATCGCAATTATCGCCGACAAACTCCGACTGGAAAGGAAAGCAAGTTAGGAACAGGTTGAAATATAGGACTTATTCGGAGATTATAGAATATATTTGACAGCGGGAAGCAACAAATTTTCCGCTGTTTTTTTATTATAATGAGCAGGAAAATGAGTCTTGTCCAAAATAATAAGGAGCGACGCTATGAAGTATTATCTAAATGTATTTTTAATACCTTTTATGTTGGTTATCTTTTTCACATTCTTCTCCGGATTTTCCGGGACTTCAGACGCTATACTGGTGGAAGAGCTGCTGAAGGAGCGAACTGAGATTTTTCATAAAGTATATTTTCACGAAATCGATGCTGAAAGGGGAGAGAAGCTTCTCTATGAGATAGAGACCCAACCTCTGCTTGCTTCGGATATAAAAAGCCTTCGCGACTTTGTCGATACGGATATGGATCCGGTTAAATCCATGCAGATTTTGGTGTTGGAGCAGATTTCGGGTCTTTACGGATACAAGTCATATAGGAGCGAAATTCTCTGGCATATGAAGGGTCCGGAAGGCGATTATATTCAATCCGTCGATTACAATATAGTTCTAAAAAGAACCGGATCCGGTTACAAACTTTCCGAGCTTAATGCTATTAATCCTTAAACATAAAGTCTCAAATCATTCATAATACACGTGGTATACATAATACAGGCACATATCTTTTTTTATCCAAAGAGTAACATTTTGGTTTATCTTTCGCAAAAGAATGGTATAATAATTTGGCATAACACGTATAAATCAACGTTACGATGCAACAAGGAGGTTGTAATTTGAGAGAAGTATATCTGGATTATGCAGCTACCACGCCGGTCAAACAAGAGGTTTTGGAAGAAATGCTGCCATATTTCACTGAAATGTATGGAAATCCCTCCAGTCTATATACAAAAGGCTTTGAGGCAAAAGAGGCTTTAATGCAGGCAAGATCAAGAGTAGCAAGCTTAATCGGAGCCAAGGAAAGAGAGATATTTTTCACTTCCGGTGGTACGGAGGCAGATAACTGGGCGGTCATCGGGGCCGCAAAATCTCGAAAATCGAAGGGGAATCATATCATAACTTCGAAAATCGAGCATCATGCTCTCCTGCACACATGCGAATTTCTGGAGGAAGAGGGTTACGAGGTAACCTACCTGGATGTAGACAAGGATGGCTTGATTTCACTGGAGCAATTGAAAAATGCCATTACCGACAAAACCATATTGATAAGCATTATGATAGCAAATAATGAAGTCGGAACGATCCAGCCCATAAAAGAAATCGCTGCTATCGCCAAAGAGCATGGCATTCTGGTCCATACGGATGCGGTACAAGCGTTGGGGAACATCCCTATCGACGTGAAGGATCTGGGTGTGGACATGTTGTCCATATCTGCCCATAAAATTTACGGCCCTAAAGGGGTGGGGGCCCTTTACATCAGGAGAGGTCTTGTGATTACAAATCTACTCCACGGTGGAGCCCAGGAGTATAAGAAACGATCCGGTACAGAAAACCTGCCGGGCATAGTGGGCTTCGGCAAGGCTTGTGAATTGGCTGAGAAAAGTCTCGAATCCCACATCAAAAAGATTACAGAGTTGCGGGATTATTTCCTTTCCGAGATCATGGGCAATATCCCGGATGTGGGGATTAACGGAAGCATGGAACATCGCCTTCCCGGCAACCTGAACCTGGTCTTCAATTATATAGAGGGAGAGGCTATGTTGCTTTACATGGATCTCCGGGGGATTTACGCGTCAACCGGATCCGCTTGTTCCTCTGCGAGCTTTACCCCGTCCCATGTATTACAAGCTATGGGAGTACCGATAGAAAAAGCCTACAGCTCCATACGTTTCACCATAGGTGACTTTACCACTAAGGAAGACATCGATTATGCGGTAAAAGAAATTACGGAAATCGTAGAAAAACTGAGATCTTTCTCACCTTTCGATAAAGATCATGTCATGGAGACATCGCAAAAATGCAATTGTCAGGCTTAATTGAACAATTAAGCGGGAAGGAGATATAAAGATGAGCAATAAAAAAATGGGTATGTACAATGAAAAAGTCATGGAACATTTCACGAACCCTAAAAATGTTGGAGTCATCGAGGATGCCGACGCTGTAGGCACTTACGGCAGCCCCGTTTGCGGAGATATGATGGAAATTTCTCTAAAGGTAGAAAATGATGTGATTGTCGATGCCAAGTTCAGAACTTTTGGCTGCGGCTCTGCAATCGCTTCCTCCAGCGTAGCTACGGAAATGATCAAGGGTAAGACCTTAGAAGAAGCATTGAAGCTGACCAATCAGAACTTCGTAGACGAGCTCGGCGGACTTCCGGGACCCAAAATACATTGTTCAGTTCTTGCTGAACAGGCTATTAAAAACGCCATTTATGTATATGCTAAAGAGCATGGCCTTGAGCTGGAAGGCTTGAAGGGTTTTGATCCTGACTCCGAATTCGAGCACGACGATGAGGAAGAAGAGGAGGAAGAGGATCTTTAATAATTTTTACATCGGTTAGAGCATTATAATAGCGCGTACCGGGCAAACCGGAGCACAATAACCGCAGGTCAGGCAAATATCATAATTTACGTTTGCCTGGCCTGTTTCATTCATATAGATGGCATGATTTGGGCAACGGCGCAGGCATGCTTCGCAGCCTTCACAATCTCCCTGATCTATGAAAATCCGTTTGTTGCTCATATCAGGCACATAGTCGTAAGAGAGGGTGCCTTCCATCATTTCAATTATCCTGTCCACTTCGTCGGGATGACCGAAACCTATCATGAGGGATGAAATACCTGGTAGATTCTTTACGTACTCAACGGCTTGACGGTAGTCTTTCAATAAGATGCCGCCGCCGAAAACCTTCATGGCGAAGACTCCTTTTCCCGCATCTGCTGCGTCCTTGATGGCTTCAGCCATATCTTCCTTAGTGCCGGGGTTTTCGCCGTTTCTGATCCCAAGGCCTTTAAAATTGATTAGAGGAAAGACCACGTCTATGGACGGTATTCCTGCCGCAAGGCGTGTTACATCCACATGATGGGTAGAGATTCCCACAGCCTTGACAATCCCCTTTGCTTTGGCATCTTGCAGACATTCCCAAGCTCCTGCACGCAGTTCCCAGTCCTTCTCACCGCGCACTTCGTGGAGGAGAAAGACTTCAACCACATCTCTGTCCATCTCTTTTCTTGCCTCCTCGATGGCCTCCTCCATGTCTTTATAACCTCCATAAAGACATTTGGAGACAATAACCGGGTCGAAATCAGTTCCTTTGAGAGCTTGGCGAATATATGGATAGGTTTGATAATACTGTGCAGTGTCGAGAAAATTGATGCCTCTTTCCAGTGCATAGCGAATCAGGGCAGCTCCCTCAGGAATAGGCAGATTCAGCTGAGTGTTTCCTACGGTGAGAACTCCAAATCCGACTTCCGTAACCATTAAACCCGTATTTCCTAGAAGATTCTTCCTCATAATCCCACCTTTTGCTTTATGCGTGTTTCATTTAACTGCATGACAAGGTTTATCGTACCATTTTTTTGGCAAAGAATCTACACAATATAGCATGTATATGATAGAATGTTATGAACATTTTTTATGAGGAGATTTATATGAAGAAGATAGGACTAAATGAACTACGAGAAATGTTCCGAGATTTCTACATCGGAAAGGACCATTATTACAGAGGCAGTTATTCACTGATTCCGGAGAACGACAAGAGCCTGTTGATCATAAATTCGGGTATGGCTCCTTTGAAGCCGTATTTTGCCGGTACGGAAACTCCACCTGCAAAGAGAATGACCACCTGTCAAAAGTGCATCCGAACAGGTGACATCGATCACGTAGGCTATACAGACAGGCATGCTACATTCTTTGAGATGTTGGGCAGCTTCTCATTTGGTGATTATTTTAAAGAAGAATCTATAAAATGGGGCTGGGAGTTCCTTACGGAAGTGTTGCACATGCCGGAAGATAGGCTTTGGGCCAGCATTTACGAGGAGGACGAAGAGGCTTATTTAATATGGAAAGATGTTATCGGCCTGGACGAGCACAAGATCGTCCGCCTCGGCAAAGAAGATAACTTCTGGGAAATCGGCATAGGCCCATGCGGTCCCTGTTCGGAAATTTACTTCGACAGGGGAGAAGCCTACGGATGCGGCAAACCTGATTGCAAGCCCGGTTGTGATTGCGACCGCTTTGTGGAGATCTGGAATCACGTTTTTACCCAGTTTAACAAAGATAGCGATGGCAATTATACGCCCTTAAAGAATAAGAACATAGATACGGGTATGGGTCTCGAAAGATTAGCTTGCGTCATGCAAGACGTCAGCTCAATTTTCGATGTGGATACCATACGCTATATTCTCGGGGGTGCCGTAGAGATGTCCGGTGTGACATACAACTGTGGAGAAGCGCCTACGGATGCATCCATCCGCATAATCACCGATCATATACGGTCCATTACCTTTATGGTGGGGGACGGCATTTTGCCCAGCAACGAGGGCAGGGGTTATGTGCTTCGTCGCCTATTGCGCCGTGCGGCACGACACGGGAAGCTATTGGGCATAGAAGGCAGTTTCTTAGCTGAGCTGTCGGAGCGGGTTATCGCAGTTTCAGGCAAAGCCTATCCTGAGCTTGAAGAACGAAAGGAATACATCCAGCGCATTCTGGCCATTGAGGAAGAGAAGTTCAACCGCACCATTGATCAAGGCAGCGTTCTGTTGGAAGAAGAGATCGAAAAGCTGAAGGAAAAGGGAGACAATGTGCTTCCGGGTGATATCGTTTTCAAGCTTTATGATACTTTCGGTTTTCCGCTGGAATTGACCCAGGAAATACTCAAAGAAAAGGGATGTGAAGCTGATGAAGAAGGATTCAGAAAGCTTATGGAACAGCAGAAAGAAATGGCAAGATCTGCGAGAAAATCTCTGGATTCGGAAGGCTGGAAAGAGGACGCAGTTTTCTTGGGAGATTATGAGCCCACCGTGTTCATTGGCTACGATACATTGAAGGAAAATGCGGAAGTTATGGCCATTATTTCCGGCAACCAATTTACAGATAGGGTAGGGAAGGGCGAAACGGCTTTAGTACTGCTCGATCGCACTCCTTTCTACGCAGAAGGAGGCGGACAGGTTACCGATACAGGCGTTCTATCAAAAGGAGATTTCAAGGCAAAGGTCACCAATGTGAACAAGCACCACCATGTGTATCTTCATAAAATCGAAGTTTTATCCGGTACGCTGCATAAAGGCGATATCGTAATGGCTCAGGTAGATGCAGTAAAGCGACATGGGGCGGCAAGGAATCACACTTCAACCCATCTGCTCCACAAAGCCTTGAAGAAAGTTCTGGGAGAACATGTAGAACAGGCCGGCTCATACGTGTCGGCTGAGGGTTTGCGCTTTGATTTCACTCATTTTGAGGCTGTTTCAAAAGAGATGCTTGCCGATATTGAGGACCTTGTGAACAACAAGATTATAGAGTTTCTCCCTGTTCAGGCGAGAGAGCTGCACATCGAAGAAGCGAAAAAGACCGGTGCTGTTGCACAGTTTGGCGAAAAATACGGGGACATGGTAAGAGTTGTAAGCATAGGGGATTTCAGCAGTGAGTTCTGCGGGGGAACCCATGTGAGTAATACAGGGCAGATCGGCGCATTCAAAATTCTTGCCGAAAGCGGGGTGGCAGCAGGAGTAAGGCGTATTGAAGCTATTACTGGCGCCGCTGTCCATCACCGTTTGACGGAGGCAGAGAAAACCATTGCTAAGGCTGCCGAGATCTTAAAAACGCCGGCAGAAAATCTTTTAATCCGGATAGCTGCTTTGACAGATGCTTTGAAAGAAAGCAAAAAAGAATTAGAGCAATACAAGCAGCAGGCCATGGGATCTTCCATCGATGACCTGGTTGCCGGTGCTCAAGAGATCAAGGGCATCAAACTGATCACCAATGAATTCTCAGACTACGAAACGGAAGAACTGCGTTTAATCAGCGATAAAATTAAAGAAAAGGTCAAGGCCGCTATCATTGTGTTTGCTTCCGTGAAAAACGAAAAAGTGACGTTTATTGTATCTGTAACGGATGATCTGCTTGATAAGGGATATCATGCAGGCAGCATGGTCAAGAAAATCGCCGCCGCCGCAGGAGGCGGCGGAGGGGGCAAAGCAGATATGGCTCAGGCCGGAGCCAAGGACCCGTCCAAAGTCGGAGATGCTTTTGCCGTAGCAGCTACGCTGATATAGGGACAAGTATATTACAACAATATTAAATAACCTGAAAAAGCTTGTAGCACGAAAAGGCTTTGTTATAATAAGGTTGACGGTAGACAACGGCAGAGAGCATTTGGTAGGAAGGTGATAACATGGATGACAGAAGTACGATTCTGTTTAACAGCCCGGATAAAGACGGACAACAGACTACGGAATCCATCTTGAGGACCGTATACGATGCTTTGGAAGAAAAGGGATATAACGCCATCGACCAGATGGTCGGATACATTCTGTCGGGAGACCCTTCATATATTACCGGGCACAATAACGCCAGAAACATCATCCGGCACATTGAACGTGATGATCTGGTGGAAGAACTTCTGAGAGCCTACCTGAAAAAATAGTTTTTTATGAAATATTATGATGCAGCGGGTCTTTTTGCCCGCTGCTGTTTTATGTTATAATTTCAAAGATTGCTTCTATTTAATTATAGGAGAATCCCGATGAAAGCAATGGCCCTTGATGTAGGAGATAAGACGATAGGAGTTGCTTTGAGCGATGAACTTCTGCTCACCGCCCAGGGATTTACTACCATTGAGCGAGTAGGAATAAGAAAAGATACGGGAAAGATCCTTGATTTGATCAGAGACCATAAATGTGAGGTAGTAGTTATAGGTCTGCCGCTCAAACTCGATGGAAGCGACAGCCCACAGACTGAAAAAGTAAGGGAGTTTACCGCTGTCTTAAAAAATAAGCTCCGCAGCAACGGAATGCAGAATGTAGAGGTTATATACCAGGACGAACGCTTTTCCACGGCCATGGCCGAACGCGTTCTCATCGGCGCGGATATGAGCAGAAAAAAGCGTAAATCTGTCATCGATAAACAGGCTGCCGTTATTATCCTTCAAAGCTACCTTGACACACGACCTAAAGAACAATCATGATACAGTCTAAAACCTTCTTACAGACATAAAGCGAGATTAAAAATATTTAACAATGGAGTTAAGAGAAAATGAAACTAGGGATTAATAGGGAATATGTGCTGAACATAGCAAAGGAATTGTTGGAATTTCATAGTCCCAGCGGTTTTTGCTTTGAAATTATGGAACACATCCGAAAATGGGCGGAAGAATTCGGATATGACTTTGATACTACCCGCAAGGGTTGCGGCATTATCATCGTACCGGGAACAAGCAAGGAGAAAGAAAGAATAATAGTATTGGAGGTTTAAAAATATTATAATGTATAATTCTAAAACAGGAGACGGAAATCAGAAGAGGGGATGTAAAAGAGGCTGCACAAACGGCTAACCTGAAAACAGACATAACTATTCCTAAAATATAAATTTTCGGAAATGTCGCTTAACCAAATTGACCAACTTCTGCTTTTAAGTCTTCTTTCAGCGTTTTAAGCCTTTTAAGCCATTTTCGCTATTCCAGGGCCATTTAATATTTAATGTATTATTTTCTTATCTATTTTTTTCCTTTGATTAAATACCTTTTAATCCGCTCAGATCCTCATGCTCTTTTTATTTTATTATTAATGGTCATTTTGGTCATTTAATCATGGTACAATTTTTTCTCAAACCTTTAATTATGTTGGCTTGGCTTTATCTATTAACCTTTTAAGCCGTTTGTAATTTATTAATAGATTTACCTATTTAATCTACCTAATCTAATCTATTCAATCAGCAACATTATTCGCGCATCATCAACAGCTGAGTGTGTAGCAGAGACGATTATCGGTGTTAATCCTTGAAATTTCAATATTTTAAGGGCATGACCTAAAAATCGCCGATTCAAGCGACTTTTTTTGGGTTGCCCATATCAGAATACCTTTAATTGAGGTTGTGAAATTGAAAAATACGCATTTCGGCGTCAAAATCCGTATCAGACTATCTAAACTGCCAGTCCTGGATAATGTTTGTATTGAAAACTTCCTGCAGTCCATAAATTTTACTTTATTAAAGATATTGTGGGATCAGGATTTTTTGTCCCGGTTGGATTTTATCCGCCGACGTATTATTTATTTTGCAGATGGCATGGACGACTTTGCGGATGTCCTGATCCGCCGGACCATAAGTTTTAGCCAAATCCCATAAGGTATCACCGGTGACTATGGTAATTTCCGTATACACGGGTTTGCTTAGACTCAGTGCCTGATCTTTGCCTGAAATACTTCCAACAGCTGAAATTATAATAATCAGCAGAATCGTTACAGTTATACAAAACCGGGATTTTGATTTTATGCGATATCTCTTTTTCATGATATCACCTCTCTCCTTTGCAAACATTTGTTCTTGCACGTAGTATAACAGAATGTATGTTCTTTGTAAAGAAATTTCAAACATATGTTCTTTTATTAATTTGGAGATCCTGGGAATGCAAAAAATCAAAACTTTGCGCAAAAAATGAAGTTATGTGTGGATTAGAAGTTGTATAACGGTTTTTTTGTGCAAAAATTTTTTTGAGTTATGTGTAGAATCTCAAGGTCATCCCCTTTACAATCCACACATAACTCGGTTTTTTGCACATTCTTCTATTGGTTGTAATTTATAAACTTATTGTACATTTTGTCCACGTAAGATGTGAGCTCATGCCGTTTGATCCATAGATAAATGCACAGGATGACGGCACTTATTCCAAAGATGGCCAGGCCGATATAGCTTTCACTGTTGAGCATGCTGCCCATGAGAATGGTCCCCATAAGAGCAGGCGTTCTCCCTATGAGTGAGAGCAGCAGAAAAGGCTTATATTTAAAATTGGAAATTCCCGCAGCGTAGGTAATAAGGTCTTTGGGAAAACCCGGTATGGCAAATAAAACTAAAAGAATGGCGATAGCCCTCTTGCTGTTTAATTGATTTACGAATTTTGTTATACGCTTTTCTCCAAATAAAAGGTGGACGCCATCCCTGCCAAGCACTCTGGCGAGGCCGAAGGCAATGGAAGTTCCTATGGATATCCCTGAGATGGCCAGCAGATAGCCAAGCCAGAAGCCATAGGCATAGCCGCCGGCAAACTGGACAATTTGCCCCGGTATTATGGATATTACGATCTGTACGATCTGCAGTCCCAAATACACGAAAATACTGGCGGTGTGATAACGACTAAGATAATCGTTTATACTTTCCAGTGTCCGGAATTGCATAAAGAACTCCGGATACTGGAAGTAGATATAGATGGGTAAGACAACTACAATGCATACCAAAATCAATAGTTTTATAATTGAGAGGAATGTAGTCATAACAACAATCCTTTGTCCTCCATAGCCTGTAATGCCTTCAACACCCCAAATTTCGAGTGTTCGTAAGTCAATCCCCCCTGAAAATACACGATATAAGGTTCCCGAATCGGAGCATCTGCGGAAAGCTCTATCGATGATCCCTGTACAAAAGCACCCGCCGCCATGATTACCGGATCATCATATCCGGGCATATCACAAGGTATAGGTGTTACATGGGAATCAACGGGTGCTGCGGCCTGAATGCCTTCGCAGAAAGCGATAACCGCTTCGGGACTGCCCAGCTTGACCGCTTCTATGATATCACTTCTCTTATCGAAAGGCCCTGGGCAGACCTCGTAACCGAGATTTTCAAATACCTTTGCACAGAGTATGGAGCCTTTTACCGCCCCGTTCACGGTCTTTGGAGCAATGAATAGTCCCTGGAACATGGTGCGTGACTGGCCGAAAGTAAGTCCGCATTCGCCGCCTATTCCAGGTGAAGTCATGCGGTATGAAATCATTTCAATCAAATCTTCACGGCCGGCAATATAACCTCCGGTCAGAGCAAGCCCGCCCCCCGGATTTTTTATAAGAGATCCGGCTGCCACGTCTGCACCTACTTCCGTAGGCTCCTTGGTATCCAGAAACTCACCGTAACAATTGTCCACCAGGCAGATTATGTCCGGATTAACTCGCTTTACATAGCTTGCCCATTTCTCAATTTCTTCGATGGTAATCGCCTTTCTCCAACCGTACCCCGTAGCTCTCTGAACGGCCACAGCTCGCGTCTTGGAGGAAATGGCATTGCCCAACGCTTCCAGATCGATGGAGCCGTCAGGTTTCAGTTCGACTTGCTTATAGCTAATGCCGAAGTCCTTCAGAGATCCCCGGCCTTCTCCTCTCAGTCCTATTACTTCCCATAGGGTATCGTAAGGGCTTCCTGTACAATATATCAATTCGCCCCCTGGCCTCAACACTCCTGCTAACATCAAAGTTAACGCATGGGTTCCGTTTACGATGATGGGACGTACAAGTGCAGCTTCAGTCCCGAAGACCTTGGCATAGACTTTTTCCAAGGCTTCTCTTCCCGGATCGTTGTAACCGTAACCGGTGGTCCAACTGAAATGCACGTCTGTAATCCTGCATTTTTGAAAAGCGTCTAACACTTTATATTGATTGTATGCAGCAATATCGTCTAAATCGGAAAAGAGCTCAGCAACCTGGTTTTCTGCAGTCTGAACATAATCCAGCACTTTTTTACCGATTCCCATAGATTCTGTAAGCAATTTCTCTGTGTAGTTCTTCATAGTATCTCCGATTATCTCCATTCTCTGTTTATTTTGTTTTTTATATATTTCTACATGACGATTATACTATTTGTTGTCGTCCTTCTGATCTATATCCAGCATATCCTCTCCCCATTCGAAACTTCTCACCAAGTCTCTGCGGGCGTTCTTCCTATGAGCGGCATACAGCTGGGTTGTGGTCACATTCTCATGGTCCAAAAGCTCCTGTACGTCATAAATCGAATTTCCCCGGCCGATTAGAGAAGTAGCTGCGGTGGCTCTTAACTTATGTGGACTGTAGCCGGCTGATCTGGTGGTTTCAAGCCCGATGGATGTATATTTTTTTACCATCTCTCTGATTTGACGCTCTGTCATTCTCCTCTTCTGAAGGGAAATGAACAGCGCATCCTTGTGTTCCGGCTCCAGCATATCCTCTTCGGGTCTTTCCAGCTCTATGTACTCCAATACGGCCTTTCGAACCGTTCGATTAAGAGGCATAACGGATTCCTTTCCCCGCTTGCGGTAAATGATGAACTCATCTCTGCCGAAATGGAAAGAGGAAACATTTAGTTGCTGCAACTCGGATATACGGAGCCCGTATGTAAGGAACAATAAGAGGATGGCCTTATCCCTGTATTTTGTTTTCTTCCAGTATTCCTTTTCTTTTGGTGTCAGATGCTGGCCGGTTACCACCGCATCCAACATCTTCATGACTTCGTCATCCTGAAGGGTTTTGATCTCTCTTTCCCCTGGCTTGGGCACGCGAATCGGATTGAAGGCATCGGTGATATTTCGGCTTACGTAACCTTCCCTGTATAAATGTTTAAACAGTACGGAAAGAGAGGATTTTTTTCTGGAAAGGGATCTCTGGTCGTTTTCGTAAATATGAATAGTGTCTCCCTTTTCTATTTTATAACTCCTGGAGTAGTCGAGAAAGAGATTGACATCTCCCGCTTGGATTCTGTCAAAATCGCTCTCCCTCAAATCCTTGGGGGATGCTGCAGATACTAAGTCAGTTTCTTTTATTAGATAGTTGCAGAAAAAAAGTATATCCCGCAGGTAAGCCAACCTGGTCATGGGAAGCACATTGCCGCGAAGATAGGCAAAAAAACCGTTCATGAAACGAGGGAGTGCTTTTTCCAGATCTTCGCATTGCTTCTTGATCTCCAATTCTTTTCTCAGGATATTATCGGGTTTGCGATTCTGGTTGTGTAATATTACTTTCTTTTTTTCAACCATCCTTTTCACCTATCCTTTATGAAGTCAGCTCCTTACGGATATAGTCGATGATTTGCTGCACGCTTCCTTCAAAATCAATATCCTTCGTGATATCAAACCACTGTATGCTGTCGTAACGCCTAAACCATGTCATCTGCCGTTTGGCATAATTTCTGGAGTTCTTCTTTATAAGCCGCACCGCCTCGGAAAGGTCATATTCATTGCGCAAATACCCGATTAGCTCCTTGTAGCCGATAGCTTTCATGGAAATATTATTTTCCGCGAGTCCCATATTCAACAGCGACTTTACTTCTTCAAGCAATCCCGCCTTCATCATTTCATTGACTCTTTCGTTTATCCGTTTATATAATACCTTTCTGTCTCTGTTTAAACCGATTATTATGCAATCATAGTCCCCGTTCTTTTTAAATGCATTTTTAAATGGGGGTATGCCGTCCCCGGTAGATTCCACTACCTCGATGGCTCGTATCAATCTCTTGATATTGTTTGGATGGATGCGCTTCGCGGCATCCGGATCCATCTTTTTCAGCCTGTCATGGAGAGCCTGTCCTCCCTCTCTTTCGGCTATCTGCTGTAACTCTTTTCTAAGCTCTTCGTCTTCTTTTACCGAAGAAAAATCCATCTCATAAACCAGGGAGTTTATATAAAGGCCGGTGCCGCCGGAAACCACAGGCAGCTTACCCTTTGATATGATATGTTCAATGCGACCCTTGGCTTCCCTTTGATAATCGGCAACTGTCCAGTCCTGTGACGGATCCACTTCCCCCACCAGATGATGAGGTACCATTGCCAATTCTTCTTTCGTTGGCTTTGCACTACCGATATCCATATATTTGTAAATCTGCATGGAATCCGCAGACAGGATCTCACCATCCAGGTTTTTCGCCACATGGATTGCGTATTTAGTTTTACCCACAGCAGTGGGACCTAAAATAACCACAATCTTCTTTTTCATACCTTACGTTCTCTTAAACAACCTTTCAATATCCTGTAATGAAAGCTTGCGTAAAGTTGGTCTGCCGTGTGGGCAGGAAAAAGGATTTTCTGTTAAAGACAATTGATTTAACAGATGTTTTATTTCCTCCAAAGTCAGTGCATCGTTAGCTTTAACCGTGTTCTTGCATGCTTTCATTATTATATCCCTGAGCTTGTTTTCATCTATAATCGATCCGGTGGTTTCAATTTCTTCCAAAAATCCTTCGAGAAAGCTCTCCGCCTGCCGGAGCTCCATAAAAGAAGGAACGCCCTTTACAATGAAGGATTTTACACCGAAAAGCTCGATAATAAAACCCATCTCCACAAGTTTTGCAATCCATTGTTCCGCGTTGTTTGCAATTGCGGGAGTTGTTTCCACTATCACCGGAGAAAGAAGCAGTTGCGTATTCTTTTCTTCACGTTCAAATTGCTTAAGAAGCTTTTCATAGAAAACACGCTCGTGTGCCGCATGCTGGTCGATCAGATAAAAATGATCTTCATCTACAGCTATAATGTAGGTGGCAAAAATGGATCCTAGAGGTTTCAGGTTCGTAAAATCAAGCTTGCCGCCCCGGACCTCCGGCGGGCTTTCATATGAAGCTGCATATGAAGCCAAATTGGATCGATTAGCAACCTTTTCCGGATAATTTGAGGTTTCTTCGGCAACATTATAAGAAGGTTCGTCTTTCCGGCTGATTTCAGAGCCTTTCGCAAGACCATCCTCTTTCTCCAGTCTCATAGTTGACAATATTGATTTTATGTCAACTTGCTCATCAAATGTCTGAAAGCTTGCATTTTTACCGCCTTGTTCTTCCGAAACGGGCACCTTCCTGAAAGGATCCTGCATCTGCAAGACCGGTATGCCTTCTTTTGATTGAAGTCCTTTTCTTAAAGCATTTATAACGAATTGGGATACTTCTTCATTATCGGTAAAACGCACTTCCTTTTTATTTGGATGAATGTTTACATCCACCCGGTTCGAAGGGACCTGAAGAAACAGATACACCAACGGGTTCCTTCCGTCAGGCATGCGCTCCCGATATGAGGTTGCTACTGCCGTTTCAAGGACTCTGTTGCTGACATTCCTGCCGTTTACAAAATATACCTGGCCTCTTCGATTGGGTCGGGTTACATCCGGAGTAGATATGAAGGCCTGGAGACTATATTCTCCCTCTGTCTCGTCGATTTCAATCAACTTTTCCCCTATTTGCTTGCTGTAGATGGTAAGTATGTTGTTGTAAATGCTGCCGGTTCCCCTGGTGGCAAAGAGAACAGCGCCGTTGTTTATCATCCGAAACCGGATGTGAGGGTAAGCCAAGGCCATTTTCGACAGGAAATCTATGATAAGGGATGCTTCCGTTCCATCCGCTTTCATAAATTTCAGCCTGGCGGGCGTCTTGTAAAAAAGATCCGTAACGATGATGGTAGTACCGTCAGAGCAACCCACGGGACCGTTCTCAAGAACCTGCCCGCCTTCCAAAACTATACGCGTCCCCATTTTTTCTGAAGCAGTCTTAGTGATCATTTCAACTTTCGATACGGCTGCAATGCTGGTCAACGCCTCGCCACGGAATCCCAGCGTATGGATGCTTTCCAGATCTTCTGCCCTACTGATCTTGCTCGTCGCATGACGCTGAAAAGCCTTCGCCACATCGCCGGGTGGAATTCCCACTCCATTGTCGGTGACGCGGATATATGTTTTTCCGCCGTTTTTGATCTCTAACACAACGGTGTCGGCTCCCGCATCGACGGAATTTTCCACTAGTTCTTTAGCAACGGAAAGGGGCCTGTCCACCACTTCACCTGCAGCGATTTTTTCCGATATCTCCGCAGGAAGCAAGCGGATCTCACTGTTCTGCAGCATGTTTCAGTTCCTCCAGTATTTTAAAGGCCTGAGAAGGCGTTAGCTCTATTAAATCCAATGCTTTTAGTTTTTCCAAAACAGGATTTGAAACGAAGCAGAAAAGAGAGAGCTGTTCTGTGGAAGCGATTTCATCTCCTGTTACGCTATTCTCGTCCCGGTGACTGATTGAAAGTTCCCATGTGCCGCTTTCCAACTCATGCAGTTTTTCTCTCGCCCTATCCAGCACCTGTTCCGGCACTCCGGCAAGCTTGGCTACATGAATGCCGTAGCTCCTGCTGGTGCTGCCTTCCACGATTTTATGAAGAAACACGATGCTCCCGTCCTGCTCCTGCACATCTACGTTCAGGTTTTTTACTCCCTTTATATGCTCTTCAAGAAGAGTGAGCTCATGATAGTGAGTGGCAAACAGCGTTCTCACCTTCCAATGGGGATGGCACAGGTACTCCACCACTGCCCAGGCAATGGAAAGCCCGTCATATGTACTTGTTCCCCTGCCGATTTCGTCCAGTATTACGAGACTCTTTTCCGTTGCCGTGTTTAGTATGTATGCCAGTTCGCTCATCTCCACCAAGAATGTGCTCTGTCCTTGAGCCAAATTGTCAGAAGCGCCGATGCGAGTATAAATGCGGTCGACGATGCCGATTCTTGCCCGTTCCGCAGGGACAAAACAACCTGCCTGAGCCATGAGTACGATAAGAGCCGTTTGCCGCATGTAGGTGGATTTTCCGGACATATTCGGCCCGGTAATGAGCAGCAGACTCTGGTCATCACAATCCATATAAAGGTCGTTGCTCACAAAGATTCCGTCTCGCATCATCTGCTCAAGCACCGGATGCCTGCCTTTTTCTATTTGAATTACAGTAGATTCATCCACTACAGGTTTCACATAACCCATCTGACTGCTTACTTCCGCGTACGAAAGCAGCACATCCAGGCAAGCTATGGCCTCTGAAGTTGTCTGTATAGGCAGAATATATTTTTGCAGCTTTTCTCTTATTTCCTGGAAAAGCTCATATTCCAATTGATTGATCTTTGTTTCAGCATTGAGAACCACGCTTTCCACCTGTTTCAGTTCAGGCGTGATATAGCGTTCTGAATTGACCAGGGTCTGCTTTCGAATATAATCATCGGGGACGAGATTATAGTTCGCTTTCGTCACTTCTATATAATAGCCAAAGACTTTGTTAAAACCGACCTTTAGGTTTTTGATGCCGGTTCTCTTGCGTTCTGCTTCTTCCAGACCTGCGATCCATAGCTGCCCGTCCCTGATGGAGTCTTTCAGCCGGTCCAGTTCCTCTGAGTGACCTGCACGGATAAGTCCGCCTTCACGGATAGTGAGGGGAGGATCGTCCGTAATGGCCCTATCGATGAGATTACAGGCTTCTTTCAGGTCATCCATTTCACTTTCAAGCTGTTCAAGTAAATCGTTACCGCACCCTTTCAGTGCCGCCTTAATCTCTGGTATTACGATGATGGAATTGCGAAGGGCAAGGAGGTCCCTTCCGTTAGCATTTCCGCAGGCAATCCGGCCGGTGAGCCGCTCCAGATCATATACCTGCTTCAAGTATTCTCTCAAGTCGTTTCTCAACAGCACATCCTCCAGCAGCGATTCGACTGCATCCAACCGTTGGCAAATCGGTTTTGCCTGATTGAGAGGTTCTTTCAGCCACTGTCTCATCTTTCTCGATCCCATGGCTGTACGCGTCTTGTCGAGAACACCGAGGAGGGAGCCTTGAATTTTCTTATCGAATAAAGACTCGGTAAGTTCCAAATTCCTTATGGTAGCCTTGTCCAAAGACATGACGCTGCCGGGCTCGGAAATTTTCAGCTTCTTTATATGTGAAAGGCTTTGCTTTTGGGTTTCAAACAGGTAGGTAAGCAATGCTCCGAGAGCCATTACAGACATGGGGCGTTCAGCAAGTCCGATACCCTTAAGGGATTTTACACCGAATTGGGAGAATATCCGCTCTTCGGCTAAAGGACGGGTGCAGTACGACGAATCTAATATGGTCACATAAGCACCGGTGAGGTTCTCTAATTCGGACTGTATTTCCCTCTCCCCTCCTACTTCGGAAGCAAGAATCAAAACCTCCTTGGCGGACAATTTCACCAGTTCATTTAACAGGCTCTCCATATGCCCTTTTTTATTGAACTCTGAGGCGCCTATTTCGCCTGTAGAAAGGTCGCAGTAGGCCACCCCGCTGCCGGATTGATCCATATATGCAACAGCGAGATAATTGTTTTCTCCTTCCTCTAGCAAGGCCTGGGTCATTGCCGTACCTGGAGTAACGATCCGTACAACTTCTCTTTTTACCAGTCCTTTTGCAGTTGCGGGATCTTCCATCTGTTCGCAGATGGCAACTTTATACCCTTTTTCAATTAGCTTTGCTATGTAAAAATCGGCGGAGTGATAAGGAACTCCACACATGGGAGCCCTTTCTTCCAGGCCGCAATTCTTTCCCGTCAAAGTGACTTCCATCGCTTTTGAAGCGATGATGGCATCCTCAAAGAACATCTCGTAAAAATCACCCAGACGGAAGAAAAGAATCGCGTCCGGATAGTCCTTTTTAATATCCATATACTGCTGCATCATCGGTGTCAGTGCCATATTGCATTCCTCATATATTACAGATTTAAGCCGGGTTTTCCGTACCTGAGAAAAAATCAAAGGCCATATTTACTACTTTTTGTTCTTCGATAGTTTTTTTGATAATAGCGGACCCTTTTTTGAGCAACAGCAAGTATTCAATATTGCCCTTTGCTCCCTTTATGGGCGACCAAGTCAGACCTTCCGCCTGCAGCCCGTATTCTTCTCCATATTCAATGACTTTCCGGATTACTTCACCATGGACAGATCTGTCTTTTACTATCCCATGCTTTCCCACCTGGTTCCTGCCCGCTTCAAATTGAGGCTTGATGAGGCATACGCTCTGCCCTTTTTCTTTTAATAATTCCGACGCTACGGGAAAAACGAGTTTCAAGGAAATAAAGGATACATCGATGCTTATAAAATCCATCGAATCTTCTATAGTGGCAGGATCCAGATAACGAATGTTCGTTCTCTCTATATTGACTACACGAGGGTCATTTCTGAGTTTATAATCAAGCTGTCCGTAACCCACATCTATGGCATATACTTTTGCGGCTCCTTTTTGCAGCATGCAGTCCGTAAAGCCGCCTGTAGAAGCGCCTATATCCATGGCAATGCATCCTTCCAGGCTAATGCCGAACTCATCCAGGGCCTTTTCCAGCTTCAACCCTCCCCTGCCCACGTAAGGACAAGGATCTTGCCTGACTTCAATTAATGCATCTTCCTTGATGGGAGTCCCGGCTTTATCGCAGCGCTGATTGTCCGCAAAGACCGACCCGGCCATGATTGCGGCTTTTGCTTTTTCCCGGGATTCGAAATACCCCAGCTTTACCAAAAGGACATCAAGCCTTTCTTTCAATGAAGTCACGCACCTTTACTGCTATGGAATCCGCGTCCAGTCCATAGCGCTTGAATAACTGTTCCACATCGCCATGCTCTATAAATTGATCCGGCCAACCTATGGGCAGGTGCCTGAAGTTGTTTATCCCCTTTTCACTGAGTAGAAGGAGCAGATTAGAAGCAAGCCCCCCCGTCAAAACATTATCTTCGACGGTGACCAGATTTCCCGTCTTCTCAACGGAACTGATTATTTTTTCCATGTCAAGCGGTTTCAGGAATCTGGCATTTATGACTTCTGCTTCGATTCCATAAGAAGCAAGCTGCTCCCTCGCCTCCAATGCATACTTTACCATTTTTCCTATGGCCACAAGGCTCACATGTTTTCCCTGCTTAAGTATTTCACTGCCGCCATCTATTTTATAATCTCCTACGAAGGAAAGATCGGTAACACTACCCCTTGGATAGCGAATAGCACAAGGACCGTTGAGAGTCATGGCATAATCCATCATAGCGCCCAATTCTTTCCCGTCTTTCGGAGCCAACACTGTCATCTCCGGCATATGTGAAAGATAGGAAAAATCAAAGACGCCATGATGAGTTTCTCCGTCGTTTCCCACATTTCCCGCCCTGTCGATGAGAAAGAGCACCGGCAAACCGGGAATGCACACATCCTCGATAATCTGATCGTAGGCTCTTTGTAAGAATGTAGAATAAATGGCTACAACAGGTCTGTACCCTGAGAGAGCAAGCCCTGATGCGAATGCCACAGCATAGGATTCCGCAATTCCCACATCAAATGTGCGCTCCGGAAATTCTTTTCGGAAAGGGTCAAGCCCGGTAGCTTCCATCATAGCGGCTGTAATGGCAATTAATTTTGGATTCTCCCTGCCCAGTTCTACCAACTTCGCCCCGGCAGCAGAAGAGTAGGTCTCTTTGGATGGGCTGCGCAGCTCCCCCGTGCAGGGATCGAAGGGCGATATGCCATGAAATTTTGAAGGATTGCACTCGGCATTTCTGTAGCCTTTGCCTTTCTTTGTAACCACATGTATTAAAACCGGATCTTCCATATCCCTGGCAAGGTGCAATACCTCTATGAGTTCATGGACTTCGTGTCCGTCGATGGGCCCGATATACTTAAAACCGAAGCTTTCGAAAATACCTCCGGGAATCAGAGCGTATTTCAAAGCGTCGCGTATGTGTTCAAACCCCGAATAAAGGCTGTCCCCCACCCGGGGAACGCCTTTCAGTGTTTTCTTTAATTGTTTCTTAAATTCGAGATATGCTTTAGAAGCCCTCAATTTACTTAAGTGCTGTGACAATCCGCCGCCATTCTTTTCGATGGACATTTCGTTATCGTTGAGAATAACAATTATTTTGGAACCGGAGTGGCCCACATTGTTGAGAGCTTCGAAAGCGAGTCCTCCTGTCATAGCGCCGTCTCCGACTACAGCGATCACTTCATCTTCTCCACCGGAAAGATCCCGCCCGGCAGCATAGCCGGCGGCAATAGACAGGGAAGTGCTTGCATGGCCCGAATCGTGCATATCATGCTGGCTCTCTTTTCTTCTCGGAAAACCGGAAATACCATCCAGGGTTCGCAATGTGTCGAATCTATCTGCTCTACCGGTCAGTATCTTATGGACATAAGCTTGATGCCCTACATCCCAGATAATCTTGTCCTTTGGGCTGTCAAACACCCGATGAAGAGCGATGGTCAATTCCACCACGCCCAAGTTTGAGGCCAGGTGTCCACCTGTATTAGCTACTTTTTCGATGAGAAAGTCTCTTATTTCATATGAAAGGAGCTCCAGCTCCTTTTCCGACATACTTTTTAAATCATCAGGAAAGTTATATTCCTGCAATCGTTTCATTATACATTCCCCTTATGTTATTTGTCTCTTTTGGAAAGCTGGGTTGCAATTTGTGTGAAGAATTCTCCTTCTTCCTGGAAGGGTTCCATAATCTCCACTGCTTTCACTGTGAGGTCTTCAAGCCTCTGTTCAGCCGCTTCCACACCAAATATTCCCGGGAAGGTGCATTTTGAGCGGGTATAGTCTTTTCCGGTGTTCTTGCCCATGGTTTCGGCATCTCCGTAAACATCAAGCAGGTCGTCTGCAATCTGAAAACCCAGCCCTATCACTTCACCGTATGATGTCAATGCGTCCAGCTTTTCTTTAGTTCCTCCTCCTAAGTAAGCGCCTGCCTTCAGGGATGAAACAATGAGAGCGGCTGTTTTATTTAGATGGATATACTCTAAATATTCTTTTGCACATTGACGGCCTTGTGATTCGATATCCGCCACTTGACCGGCTACCATTCCCCTGCAGCCGGCACCTTTTGCAATTTCGTTGGCTGCCCTGATCTTTCGCTTCAATTTATCAGGCGCATCGAAATAGAGAAGCATGTCTCTTAACATTATCTCAAATGCAACTGACAGGAGTCCGTCTCCCGCCAAGACCGCCATATCTTCTCCGAATACTTTGTGGTTTGCAGGCTTTCCCCTGCGCATATCATCATCGTCCATACACGGAAGATCATCGTGAATCAGAGAATAGGTAT
>JAAYNC010000016.1:0-28333 GCA_012521055.1 Eubacteriales Family XIII. Incertae Sedis bacterium | reverse complement strand
AGAATCGTGTAACTGAGGCGGGCCATAAGCTCAAGAGTAAGGAGGAGTTTTTATATTATAAAATATTTCACGAGTTTTTCCCTCAGCGGGCAGCGGAAGAAGCGGTGGAATTCAGCAGGAGTTTGTAATATATAAAGCATTTATACGGAGCCGGACTCATATAGCAGAATTCTATACTGTTTGAATTCATGCTATTGATTTGCTACTATTGCCGTAGAGGAGACAGCAAAAAAATGAGACGAGTATACTTGGATAACGGTAGTACATCTTTCCCGAAAGCTCCGGGTGTGGGTCAGGCCATGTTCGAATATATTGAGAACGCGGGCTTCAATGTGAGTCGAGGCGGCTATCGCTCTTCTTATGATCTGGCGGAAAGGATATTGGATACCCGGGAAAAGCTGCGGGATTTTTTTGGGTTCGATAGGGAGAGCAATGTGATATTTACGCCCAACGTAACCTTCAGCCTGAATTACGTCATCCATGGGTTGCTTAATGCAGGCGACGGGTTGGTCATCACCTCTATGGAGCACAATGCGGTGGCAAGGCCTGCTGAAACGGCAAAGCGAAAGGGCGTGCATTTAAAGATTGCCCAATGTGATGAGAAGGGCCGCCTTGATCTTGATCAATTTGAGGAGCAGATCAGGTATGACAATACGAAAGCTGTGGTCATGCTTCATGGATCCAATGTCTGCGGTTCCTTGATGCCCGTTGCAGAGGTCGGAAAGATTTGCAGGGACCGGGATATTTTTTTTATTGTAGATGCTGCGCAGACGGCAGGGGTTTTTCCCATTCATATGAAAGAGATGAATATAAACGGGCTTGCCTTTACGGGGCACAAAGGGTTGCTTGGGCCCCAGGGAATCGGCGGTTTGCTGCTGGATGAAAGGCTGGCTGAAGCGATCTCGCCGGTTATTGACGGCGGTACCGGAAGCCGTTCCGATTCCATGGTTATGCCTGAATTCCTGCCGGACAAGTTGGAGCCGGGAACTTTGAATTTGCCTGGGATTTTAGGTTTGTCCGCCGCGTTGGATTACGTTAAGGAGAAGGGCGTCGATGCCATAAGGGCTGAAGAATTGAAGCTGGCCAAATTGTTTATGTCAGCATTGGAAGGCCGGGTCGATGTGCGGGTTGTAGGTCCTCCTGCAGAAGAGGAACGGTGCCCCATTGTCTCTTTGGATTTCCTGAACATGGACAATGCGGAAGTGGCCTTTCACCTCGATGAGGAGTTTGGGATCATGACCCGATGCGGCCTGCACTGTGCTCCGTTGGCCCATCAGACTCTGAAAACTTTCCCCCAGGGCACCGTGCGGTTTGCCTTCGGACACAAGAATACTGTGGAAGAAGTGGAGTGCGCCATTGACGCCATAGAACAGATATTGCGCGATTGAGCGTTCAAAGCCTTTGTTAATTTTAAGGGACTCTATGAGCAAAATCATAGAGTCCCAAGCAAGCGCGGATTCTTTTTTCTTTATTTCTGCCTTTTAAAAATCAATATCATGACTGAACCGGAAGCGCCGATACATTGAAAATTTACGAGTTTTCAACCGTCCTTCGCGTATTTTTCAAGAACGGCGTCGCATTTTTCTTTCGATGAATTTTAGTGTCAAAGAGTGAACTGAAGGTTTCGGTTTTATATTCCCACATGGCTTGTCTCCTGTCTTGCTTATTTAATCGATTGGGGCTTCATGCTTTTTCCATTCCGTTGGCCCTTCGAATTGAGGCAAGTACTTTTGCCAGTAATCTGCTGTCTGTTTATCAAAAATTATAATGTTGTCACCGTGAGAAATTATTTGATATCTATCAATCGGATCTTTTTCCTGTATATTTATTGCTTGTATACCGAAAAAAATAAATGCGCCCAGAGTAGCAAATCCCAAAAGAATTGATAAACATAAAGCAAGTAATGACTTTCTGTCCAAGCTCAAACCCCCTTCTAAGGTACGAAGAATTTATAGGATGAATTATTTGATGAAGATTAAACATAATCTACATCTGATATCTGAAGCAGGGGAGCGCCCTTGGCGCTCCCCGTCTCATTTTCATTTGATGCGGATTGTGCGGTCCTATGGTTCGCCGGTTATTTAATATGGATAGTGTGGTTTTCGGGAGGAATAACCCGACCGACGATGGCCGCTGCAGGGATCTCGCATTGCAGATCGGCGAGCAGTCTGGCCGCATGTTCTTCGGGGACGGCGATAAGCAGACCGCCGGAAGTTTGAGGATCGAATAAGATGTCAAGCAGATCCAGGGGAACGTCAGCCTCGATTTTGAGCTTGCCTTCCAGGAAAGCTCGGTTGGCGTAGGCGCCGGCAGGGATGATTCCCATCCTGGCCATGTCCCTGGCTTCGGGGAGCAGGGGCATGGCGGCGGCGTCAAGCCGGATGGTGACGCCGCTGCCGGCGCCCATCTCATAGGCATGTCCCAATAGTCCGAAGCCTGTCACATCGGTGCAGCTGTTAACCGGGTAACGCTTCATGATTTCGCAAGCCTTCTTATTCAGCATCGCCATAGAAGCTTCTACCGCTTTTTCCGTTTTCTTGGAAAGGAGTTCCGCTTTTGCGGCGGTATTTAGGATGCCTGTTCCCAACGGTTTTGTCAGGATCAGCAGATCTCCCGCCTTTGCGTTGCTGTTGGTCAGAATCTCTTCCGGTTTTGCGAAACCGGTCACGCACAGGCCGTATTTCGGCTCATGATCCTTGAGGCTGTGGCCGCCGGCTATGACGGCTCCGGCTTCTTTCACCTTATCATATCCTCCCTGCAGGATGTCCCTGACAATTTCTTTGGGCAAGTCCTCGGGATAGCAGAGGATATTTATGGCAAGCCTGGGCGTTCCGCCCATGGCGTAAACGTCGCTCAACGCATTGACCGCCGCAATTTGCCCAAATAGGTAGGGATCGTCCACCATGGGAGGGAACAGGTCGACAGTCTGAACCAGGACCGTATTGTCATCAATCCGGTATACAGCCGCATCGTCGCTGCTTTCAAAGCCCACTACCAGGTTTGGATCGTCGAACTTGGGTAATTGACACAAAACTTGTGCCAGGGCATCAGGCCCGATTTTTGCCGCTCAACCGGCATTCTGAGTCAATTGGGTCAACTTAATTTCTTTTTCACCCATGGTGCCGCCCTCCTTTCCGATCAAATATTTTGTTGTCAGCAACAGTTTATTTCACGCCTCTATCCCTGTCAGTATATCTCTTTTTTACCAAAGGCACAAGAAAGTTGTATTTGGTGTCAGACACTTTTTGCAATAGACACTTTTTCAACATACCTACAAACAAGTTACAGTTTTGATTTTGATTACTGTCTACATTCGAAGTTGCAAATAAATAAGATTTGATTCTCCGCCGAGATAATTGTTTACTTTGGAGGGTGAAAATAGACAAGTATTAGTTATTAACTTTGATTCTTGTCTACGTATGGGATTTTAAATAGACAAGATTTGATTTCCGGTCATAATAGTTGTCTACTTTGGAGGTTGAAAATAGACAAGATATAACCTTAATTCTGATTATTGTCTACCTTCGGGATTACAGATAGACAAGATTTGATTTTCCGCCATGCAGGTTGTCTACTTTGGAGGATTAAAATAGACAAGACCCTCCTTTAATTCTCGTTGTTGTCTACATTAACAATTGAAAGTAGACAAGGTCCAGTTGTTTATTTTAATAGTCGTATAAAATAGAGATAGGAGAAACCAGCATGCAAATTCCCTGCTGGATAGCTGTTAACATTGGAGGCGTTTCCAAATGCAACTATCAACCGGCGGCGGGAGGATTACTGCATTATTGAAAGGTAAAACAATGAATGTTATACTAAAAACATTCAATGCGCTAGATAAGGGAATAGATGGGTGCTGGTGTGCCCTCTGGTCTTCAAAACCAGTACGAGGGGTTAAGAGCCTCTTGGGTGGGTTCGATTCCCACATATTCCCGCCATTTTTATCTTAGCAGGGGGAAAACAAATGGATAAACAGGAATTGTTGAAGCGGATTCCTAAAGTAGATGAGGTGTTGAAAGATCAACGCCTGTTTGTGTTTTTTGGGGACACTCCGCGAGAACTTGTAGTAGAATCCGTTCGGGAAGCGGTAGATGAGCTGAGAAAGGAGATTCTCGACTGGGATGGAGGAGATCCGCCGGTCATAAACATGGACAACCTGATCGACGATGTGGTGAAAAAGGTTCGGGGGAAGAAACAAAAGAGCCTGCGCCGCGTCATCAACGGAACCGGAACGATCCTCCATACAAACCTGGGACGGGCGAGGATGTCGGAGGAAGCCGGACGAAATGTGCTGGAAGCGGCAATGAACTATTCCACATTGGAATATGATTTGAAGCGGGGAGCAAGAGGTTCCCGTCACGACCATATAGAAAAGCTTATCGCAAAAATCGTAGGCACCGAAGGAGCAATGGTAGTGAACAATAATGCTTCTGCGGTGCTTTTGTGTCTCTCAGCCCTGGCCAAGGGAAAAGAAGTCATCGTATCCCGGGGTGAGCTGGTTGAGATCGGAGGTTCCTTCCGCATACCCGAAATCATGGAATTGGGCGGAGCGTACCTTAGAGAGGTAGGCACTACGAATAAAACCAAGCTGGATGACTATCGCAGCGTCATTGATAAGGAGAAAACAGGGGCGCTTTTGAAAGTTCACACCAGCAATTATAAAATCATGGGATTTACTGCGGAAGTGAGTTTGTCCGAACTGTCCACCCTTGGCCAAGAATGGGGCATCCCTGTGGTGTACGATCTGGGAAGCGGTCTCATGGCAGATCTTCAGCAATACGGCATCGATGAACCCACGGTGCCGGAGAGCATCCGAAACGGGGCGGATGTGGTAACTTTCAGCGGAGACAAGCTTTTAGGAGGGCCCCAGGCGGGAATTATCATCGGCAAGAAACAATACATTGATAGCATGAAAAAACACCCGCTGGCCAGGGCAGTGCGGGTAGACAAGATGACTATTGCAGCGTTGGAGGCCACTTTCCGTGAATATTTCGATATGGAAAAGGCGAAGGAAAAGGTTCCTGTGCTATCCATGATTACCGTTTCCATGGATGAGATGAGAACGAAAGCCATTCTGTTGGCGGAGCAGGTCCGCAGAGCAACAGAGGCTTTTGAAATAGAAGTAATTAAGTCAGAAGGACAAATCGGCGGCGGTTCAACACCTAATCAGTTCCTGGTCGGTTATGCGGTTTCCGTCGTAGGTAAGAAGGTTTCGGCAGATCGCATCGAACGGGATCTGAGAGCTTATGAAGTTCCCGTAATCGTGCGCATCAATCAGGATCGGGTGTTGATCGATATGAGGACAGTGACAAGGGACGAGATCGACATGGTTGCCAGAGCGCTCATCGCTTGTGGCGAGAAGTACGGCAGGGGGTGAGAGCGAAGAATGCGTAATGTGATTGTAGGAACAGCGGGACATGTGGACCATGGAAAGACTCGTTTGATAAGAGCTCTCACAGGAACGGATACGGATCGGCTGAAGGAGGAAAAGAAGCGGGGCATCACCATCGATTTGGGTTTTGCGAAAATGCCCAACCCTTCCGGTCAGCAGATCGGCATCATCGATGTGCCGGGCCACGAGCGCTTTGTGCGGAACATGCTGGCCGGTATCGGCGGCATCGATTTGGTGCTGTTGGTGGTGGCTGCCGATGAGGGAGTGATGCCGCAAACCATCGAGCACTTCGAAATTCTTAAAATGCTCGATATTAAAAAAGGCATCGTGGTCATTACCAAGATGGATTTGGTGGACGAAGACTGGCTTGAACTTGTGAAAGAGGATGTGGAGGCTACGGTGAAAGGCACTTTCCTGGAAGGCGCTCCTGTTGTAGCCGTATCTTCTCACACGGGAGAAAATATTGACCAGCTCCGCGCTTTGATTTTAGAAAAAGTAAAAGACGTAGCAAATCGCAGGGAAGACCCTTCTCTGCTTCGAATTCCCATAGATCGTGTATTTACAATGGAAGGTTTCGGCACGGTGATCACGGGCACTCTGGTTGAGGGTTCTGTTCGCGTAGGCGATGAAGTGCAGATCTATCCGGGAGAGCGCATTGCAAAGGTTCGTAACCTTCAAGTTCACGGAAAAGCAGTTGACGCCACATTTGCAGGCCAGCGCACCGCCGTGAATCTGGTCAATGTGAAAAAGGACGAGATCAAGAGAGGGGATGTGCTTGCGGCAAAGGGGACTTTGGAGCTGACAAGGATGCTAGATGTGAAGATCCGCATGTTCGATGACGCGCCGAGAACCTTGGTAAACGGCAGCAGGCTCCACTTGTATTATGGTTCTGCCGAAGCCTTATGTAAAGCGATCCTTCTGGACGCGGATGCTTTGGAAAGCGGCGCTTCCGGATATGCACAGCTGCGCATGGAGGAGGAAGTGGCAGTCCGAAAAGGAGACCGGTTTATCATACGTTTCTATTCACCTGTGGAAACCATAGGCGGCGGCGTCATATTGGATGCCAATCCGGTTAAACACAAACGCTTTCGAAAAGAAGTGATCGACGCATTAAAAATATTGGAAGGCGGAGACGAAGAAGCGGTCTTGGAACAGATCCTTCGGGAGGCCAGCAAACTGTTGCCGTCGAAAAAGGACCTGACCGTCCGGTTGGGAAGGACCACGGAGGAGGTCTCATCAGGACTCCTCAAGCTGGTATCTGAAGGAAAAGCTGTAAGTCTGTCGGAAGATACCTATGTTCATGTAGAGTATACGGAAAAGGTCCGGAAAGCTACGGAAGACATCCTTGCCGAATATTACGGCAAAAACCCCATTTCGCCGGGGATTCAAAAGGGAGAATTCCGTAAGAAGCTGGCAGATAAATTGCACATTGCGGATATTAAAAATATAGATCCTCTGCTGAACCATCTCGTTGAAAAAGAGTATCTCAGAGATTTGGGCAATTCGGTGGCTCTTCCAGGGCATCGAGTGGAGTATACGCCGGAGCATTTGGCTTTAATATCTCGCCTTGAGAAGAGGTATTTGGATGCGGGCTTTGAAATTCCCGAATTGGAGGAGTGCATCCGGGATGAAAAGGACAAAGAGTTGGCAAGGCAAATGGTGGAAGCCATGAGCGAAAGCGGGACGCTGAAGAAGCTCACATATCAATATTATATGCACAGCAGCCACTGGGATGAGGCCATGAAGCGATTCCGGAATCATATGGAGCAGCACGGGAAAATCACACTTGCAGAGTACCGGGATCTTATGAATACATCGAGAAAATATGCGGTATTAATATTGGAATATCTGGATCAGCAGAAAATTACCAGAATGGTGGATGACGCCAGGATATTGCTTTAATGGGTCAGATTGGTTTGTGCAAAATTTCAATTAATGCATTATATTATTTCATATATTTTCCCAAAATCCTGCATTAGTTAAAAAATTGCACACTTTTTACCGAAAAAGAGATTAAAATCCTGCATTACTTGAAATTTTGCACAGTTTAACATCCCTTCAGAAAGGAAACGAGAAAAATGGATTTCAAACAGATCGAAGCTTTTGTAAACGTAGTAAAGTATAAGAGCTTTTCCAAGGCGGCAGACGCATCTTTTCTCACTCAGCCCACCATCAGCACCCATGTGGCTACGCTGGAAAAGGAGCTGGGAACGAAGCTAATTGACCGCCGGGGAAAAGAGGCTTTGCCCACAAAGCAGGGGCAGATTCTCTATAAATACGCAATCAATCTGTTAAACACAAGGGGAAAAGCGGTTTTTGCTTTAGAGAGCTATGCCAATGAAATCGGAGGAGTGTTAGAGCTGCAGGCATCTTCTATTCCCGGTGAATACATAGTCCCCGAGCTGATGGCGAAGTTCAAAGAGAAATATCCCCTGGTAAAGTTCTATCTTGAGCAGTCGGACAGCAGCAGAGTGGAAGACAACCTGCTGGCACAAAAAGGAGAAATCGGATTTTTGGGATACCGGGGGACGTCCAACCTCCATTATGAAAAAATACTGACGGACCCTGCGGTGCTGATCACGCCCAATAATGAGAAATTCCGGCCATTTGAAGGGAAAGAAATTCCGGTGGGAGCCTTTATCAACGAGCCTTTTGTATGGAGAGAGCATGGTTCCGCCACCCGAAAGGAATTTGAAACAGCCATTAGCGAAATCGGATACGATCCGAAGCAACTGAACGTGGCGGCCAGGGTCAACGGCATCGAGTCCATTAAGCAGGCCGTGGCCAATGGGCTGGGAGTATCGGTGATCTCAAAAATTGCCATAGACTGCGATGCGGGCAGCAAGCGGTTTCTATGGTTCCCCATATCCGGAATGAAACTGAACAGGGAATTCTATCTGGTATGGAACAAAAATGTAACACTTTCCCCGACGGCTGAAGCTTTTAAGAACTTTGTGTTGAGCAGGATATGAAGACATATTATGTATTGTTTCCGAACCATATGAACGCAATCAGGCTGAAGGAAATCCTGATTCGCAGAAATTACAGGGTTACCATTGTTCCCACCCCGAGGGAGCTAAGCGCTTCTTGTGGGATTTCCCTGTTGATTTGCGAAGAAGATATAGATGATATCAAGGCGATTATAGAGAAGGAAAGAGTTGAAACTCTGGGCATCGCTTCAATAGAAAAAGCAACCGGTCCTGAGAAGGGTTGATTAGTGACCGCCGTCCGACAGCGATCCGGCGAACAATTTCACAGGGTAATATCAATGAAAATAAAACCGGCAGGCCTGCGCCGTTGAAATTCAACGGCGCAGGACTGCCGGTTTTTTGATGAGAGTTGCATTTAGAGCAATCTCATAAAGCTGTGAAAAGCGTCGATACCAAATGCAATTGGTTATGTTTTGGAGCGTAGGGTTGCTCTCCCGCTCGAAGAAGCTACGCGCTGCGTGCCGTACTATCTAGACGGCCCGTCCTGCCCGGTTGGCACTTGCTTGTATTCGCTGGAGAGCAACCCTACGCTCCAAAACGTGTTTAGATAGTTGTAAAAAGTGTCAGACACCAAATACAACTTTCGGTTTTATTGATAATGACTATATGGAGCCAGAAATATATGGAAACTAACAATTTAACACCCTTTGATAGTTTTGATAGAATTTAGCTGAACTAATAGCTATAATTTTCATCATATTGAAAAGGAGTCAAATCCAATGAAAGCAAAAACCCTTGTGATCATTGCCGGTGTGGTGGTAGGCGTGTTCGCACTCCTTCTCACCGCTTTTGGGAATCCGGCAAACATGGGCTTCTGTATTGCCTGCTTTATCAGGGATACGGCAGGAGGCCTGAAACTGCACAGCGCAGGAGTAGTTCAGTACGTGAGACCTGAAATCATAGGTCTGGTCCTCGGCGCTTTTATCGTATCCTTGGTAAGCAAGGAGTTTTCGCCCAGGGCAGGCTCGGCGCCCGGTTCACGATTTGTTCTCGGCTTTTTCATGATGATCGGAGCCCTCATGTTCCTCGGATGTCCTTTGAGGATGATGCTTCGCATCGCGGGAGGAGATTTGAATGCCATCGTGGGGCTGGTAGGATTTGTAGCGGGTATCTTGATAGGTATCGCTTTCCTGAACAAGGGATTCTCCCTGAAGCGCGCTTATAAAATCAGCAAGGCGGACGGCTACATATTTCCGGCTATTCAGGTTGTATTGCTGGTGCTCCTTTTAGGATTACCGGCGCTGTTGGCATTCAGTGCGGAAGGCCCGGGATCCATGCATGCACCCATAGCGTTGGCACTTATTGCAGGTCTCGTCGTAGGCGGCGTTGCTCAAAAATCCCGCTTATGCACAGCGGGAGGCATCAGGGACGCCATACTATTAAAGGACTTCACTCTGTTGATCGGCTTCGTTACTATCATCGCAGTTGTACTCATCGGAAACATCGCTCTCAACAACTTCAATCTGGGTTTTGAAGGACAGCCCATAGCACACAACGACGGGCTTTGGAACTTCCTTGGGATGGCATTGGTAGGTTGGGCCGCTGTTCTTCTGGGCGGATGTCCCCTGAGGCAGCTCATTCTGTCGGGGGAAGGAAACGTGGACTCGGCGATTACCGTTGTGGGCATGCTCATCGGCGCAGCCTTTGCTCATAACTTCGGACTTGCGTCCTCAGGGCAAGGTCCCACATTAAACGGTCAGATTGCTGTAATTATCGGCTTTATTGTAGTTGCCGCCATCGGATTTACGAACCTGCAGAAAGGAGATGCTTAGTATGTCAATCGATGCGAGAGGCCGCGCCTGCCCCGAACCGGTTCTCATGACGAAAAAGTCCTTGAGTGCAAATCCCGAAGGGGTTGAAATACTCGTGGACAATGTCACCGCAAGAGAGAACATAAAACGCTTTGCCGCCAACCAAGGCTATCAGGTTACTGTGGAGGAGCAGGGAGAAGACTATCTGTTGAAAATTACAAAATAAAAACGTATAATTGAGGGAACGGTTCCATAAGGGACCGTCCCTTATTATTCAAGACAAAATAATAATAACAGTTTGATAGGTGCAGAAAATGAAATATTTAGCAACTTTTTATACACATTTTGATGCGACAAAATACCATAAATATATCCGTAAAAAAGGAGCCATGGCATCATTAAAGCCGGTGCCTCGCAAACTCAGCTCCTCATGCGGAAGCTGTGTTGTTTTCACCATGGCCGGAGAGCTGCCTTTGGAGGAACTGCTTACGGCGGCGGATGTGGAACGGCTTTATCAGGTTGACGGCAATGATTACCTGCTCCTTGGGGAAAATGAATGAGGAATTAAAAAAAGGGGGGGGGAGCTCATGAACAACAGTATCGATGCCAGAGGGAAGGCTTGTCCCATACCGGTAATTATGGCAAAGAAAGAAGCGGACAAAGGCAACAAGGATTTTATCATGCTGGTGGACAACAGGGCTGCAGTAGAAAACCTGACGCGTTTCGGAAAAAGCGGAGGATTTGACATCGCTGTTATAGAAAGGGGCGAAGATGAATTTTCCGTGCGTTTTATAAAGTCCGAAAAAGCGGGCTCTGATTCTGCCGGAAAGGGAGCGACGCCGGAAGAAAAAAGGATCGGAGAAGTCGGTGGGTTAAATGATGATACTGCGGTCTCTCGGAGTAAAAGGGGCACTTGGGCAGTATTTATAGGAAGAGAAGGCATCGGTGACGGGGACCTGGAACTCGGAAGCTCTTTGATGCAGATGTATTTATATACATTGGCTCAGGGTGATGATATTCCCGAATATATACTGTTTATGAACGATGGAGTTAAAGTTCCGACTAAAAACGATCAGGCCATTGAACACCTGAAAACTTTACAGGACAAAGGCGTGGAAATTCTGGTCTGCGGCACTTGCCTGAATTTCTATAATCTGGCCGGTGATCTTGCAGTAGGCACCGTCAGCAATATGTACGATATCGCCGGCGCAATGCAGGCCGTGGATAAAGTGATCACATTATAACAAAAAATCAAAAGGGACTGTCCCTTTTGATTTTTTGGACGGTCCTTTTTAATCGCTTTTTAATCACAAAGATATTTCATTATAGAGGGGAATATAATATTATGGTAGATGGAATGTGCGGGGTGGCAAATAAAACATCCCCATGCCATCTATAGAAACTATGAATGTATAAAGGGATTTTAACATGGAAAAGAGACTCTACAGATCAACGCAAAACAAAGTGCTCGCCGGCGTATGCGGCGGCATCGGCGAATATTTCGGAGTGGATCCCGTGCTCGTTCGCCTGCTTGTGGTGGTTTTTACACTGATGTGGGGCGCCGGCCTCATCGCCTACATAATAGCAGCTCTCATCATCCCATCAAGAAATTCAGACGATCTTTCCGAAGCTTACCAGCAAACTTACGGGAATAGAGAGAGCGGAGAAGGGCAGGGAAGCAATTACGGATATTCTCCGGAAACAAATGATCAGAATAACAGAAATACAGTATGGGTATTGGGGCTCATTCTCATGGGAGCGGGCGGCCTGATAGCCCTTCGGTATTTTATCCCTTGGATACCCATGAAACTTATATTTGCAGCCATACTTTTGATTATCGGAATACTTCTTATATTGAAGCGGAAATAAGGCAAGGGGCGGAACATATTACAGTGTAAGTTGGTAGGTCATCTGCAGCATACCGTCTCTGCAGTCAAGATATTCTAAAATGAGCATGAAAAAAAATTCACTATCGAAATTAATGAGCTGTTCCAGATCGACGGAGCAGCTTTTTGAATCGGCTCGTATGCCGGGAGGATTTGCCATACCAACTACAGTCTGGAGAAAGGTGCCGCCTTTCAATCCGGCGACTTTCAGTATCAAGCTTTGAACCAGGCTGCCTGCCGAACTTACATCTTCCGTGTAATCGACGACGAGCCTGTGATCGCCGGGCCTGAAAACCAGGTCTACGATTTCCAGCCGGTATTTTGCCGCAATACTGCCCAGGGTTTTAACATGAAGGGCCAGTTCCAGATAGATGTATCCGCCGGAGAACATGACCTTATAATCGCTGATATAGTCCCCGGCGGGAGATGATAATATTTTTTCCCTCAGTGATTTATTGATGAAGTCTTCGGAAACGGTAATGATGTTTTTATTGCCGGACATGGTCCCCTCCTCCTATCAAGGGCAGCAGGTCAGAAAGCAAAAATTATATCAAATGAAATATCTTCCTTTTTATTATTATATCCTCGGAGCAGAATACGATTCTCTTCCGTTCGTTTATATATAGTAAAATCATCATCCTGCCGCATTTCCGACATGAAATACAGCTCCATACGTCGCATGTCTTTAAGGCGAAATTTTTCTTCCTCCGTCAGGGCATCGTAGGCGAAATCCCCATAACGGCGGTTGTTTACATGGCCCAGCAAATCTATATCGCTGCTGTAGATTTGGCGGGTTATACAAGGTGCAAGCTCCGGATTTTCTCTGAAATGATGATCCGCCTGGGTACAGAAAACACCATCAGGCTCTGTGAGCTTAAAGGGCGTTTCCCTGCCCCGGAACACTTTGCGCGTAGCCACTTCCAGGAGAACGGAGAAAGTGCTTCCCTGGAACATTATATCGCCCTTTTCGTTGCGGAATACCAGTTCACGGCGGAAATAAGGGCCGCGCTTCTGGGAATACCATGTGTTTCCAAGGAGCTTCATGCAACTGTCTATGGGCTGTTTTATATCCAGGGTCATGGAAATCAGAGCCCAGGCGAGCCCATGCTTCATCGTTTCGTCTGCTCCGATCTGAAAGACGTCAAGGTGTTTTTCAACGAGCTGAGCTATAAGCGCCTGATAGCCGGAGGGTTTCATAATGCTGTTTTCATTTAAATAGAAAACTTCCACATCCAGGTGGTGGGTGTAGGAAGTTTCCGGTTTTTCCATATGGGTTTGATTTGGATCCATTTTTTACTCCTGATACTCATGGGCGGGCCCTTGGAAACAGGCGCCTGTTACTGAGGGATTCTGCCGGCGGCCAAGGCAAGCTTTTCAGGGACCTCTCTGCATTTTTCTTCCGAAATTGAGGCGATGGAGACGCGAATTCCGTTGCCCATGGGAACGGTGAAAACACCTTCCTTCATGGCCTCGGAAGCAACCGCCTCCGGATTCTCGCAGAGGACGATGGCAAAGAAGCCGCTATGGTAAGGGCACATAGTCAGGCCTGCCTTTTCGATTGCCTCGGTGAAAATCCTGCCGCGAGAGAGGAGTATGGAGAGCGTAGCCTCCCTCTCCTTTACCACCTTTTCAAACAATAGGGGATCCGCAAAGATTCGGCTGAGGACTACCATGGCAGCTCTGGTTCCGTTGGACCAAGTCCCCCGGTTTGAAAAGCTGTTCACCAGTTTAAATTCGTCTACGATAGCTTTGTCCGGCGACATGCATAGCAGCGCGCCGCATCTCATGCCGTACATAGTATAGCTTTTTGACATGCTAAAAGCAATCAAGGGAAGCAAGTTGTGCGGCAGGTTTTCAAGCTTCGGAAGAAAAGCACGCACTTCCTTCGCATCCCCGGCAAAATCCAAATAAGCCACATCTACGAGCAGAACGATTTTCTTCGACGAATCCGCTGCAAACTGTTTCAATACGGAAAGCAATTGATCCCAATCGTCGGATGTGAGGGAATAGCCCGTAGGGTTGTGGGATGGGGTGTTGAGGATAATAAGCGCTCTTCCTTGCAACGCAAGAACCTGTTCCAGCTTTTCTTTCAGAGCGTCAACATTGTACTTGCCCTCTTGGTCAAACAATGAATAAGTATTCAGTCGGCGTTCCAGTTCCTGGGTAATGGTGTTGTATGGTCCCCAATACCAATCGGAGGTCAACACAATATCGCCGCGTTGGGTGTAATTCTGAATGGCATTTCGGATTGCTCCCGTTCCTCCGGGAGTGGCCACGGCCTCAAGATGACAATCCGGCTCGTAATCCATGAATACGGCTTTCTTCACCGCCTCCAAATAGGAAGGGATGCCGGCAATAGGCGCATATTCTGCGAAATCATTAGGAGACAATTGCTTCAGAACGTCTGCCACTGAGGGCAGGACTACCAAATTGCCTTCATCGTCCAAAAGCGTGCCGACGGTTGCGTTGGCCACCTTTTCCTTGCCAACCTTTTGAATCATCTCCTGAGCCAATTTATTAATACCGAATATTTTATCTTCCCCTCTTATGGTTCTGGAATTTTCTTCAGCCATGATATACTTGCCCACTGTCATTTCTCCTTTCAAGTTATGGCGCCGAGAAGCATTGCATGCATTGCGAATAATATCAATCAGCCAGATAAGCTGCAGCCTATGGCAACAGTATGGCGCCTCGTATAATTACGTTATTATAATGCATAATTACTAATCTCGCAATATTATTATCAGCAAGAAATGGAAAGAAAGTCTTTCTTTCTTATCTTTCGCCTACTTTCGCCCAAAGTTTTTTTAACATGCTTCCTTCGTATGATATGCAAAAGAAAAGGAGATACTACAAGAAACGCAATTTTTTATGACGGAGGTGTGAAATAATGCGGATTGACGGCAACAGCGCATACGATAGAGGAGAAGAAGACAGGCGTAAATGGAACTATCGTTATACTATGGTGACTATAATAGCCATTCTTCTTATTATTGCCGCAGCCATGGTGGTTTGGGATGATAGTCGTACATGGTTGGCTGAAGAGGAACAGGGAGGAAACATAGAAACCAATGACGAACGAGAAGACTACATCATCGGTGAGGGTGGATTGAAAGTAGTGCAGCCGGTTCCCACGGTGGACAGCAGGGACAAGCCGGCTCCCAAGCCTCAGGACAGTCAAGGCTCTCGCAAAGAAATTGTAAATCCTGTAGAAGGAGGTGTGATTGTCAAAGGATTTTCCGGTAACGAATTAGTATACAATGCAACATTGGATCAATACATGGTGCATCAGGGAGTTGATATCGAGGCCGCCCCTGAAACGCCGGTTACTGCTGTAAAAGGGGGCACGGTGACGAAAGTTTACAACGATGATAAGCTTGGAATCACCATTGAGATCAGTCACGGGGACGGCTATGTGACTCGCTACTGCAACCTGTCAACGGACAGGATGGTAGAGGAAGGAGATGTTGTGGAAGCGGGGGATGTAATCAGCGGAGTGGGCATAACCGCTCTGTTTGAGAGCAGCGATCCTCCTCACCTGCACTTCGAAGTTCTGAAAGACGGCATCCCCATTGATCCGGCGGAGTTTATCGCATTGCAATAGAAACAGAGTTTAGCGGCTTGCAATAGAAAACGAGGTCGCCCGGCGGCTTGAATGCTCCGGGCGATTTTATCCGTTTAGCCCATTAAAAATAAGCGATATTGGGTACATTTCCTTTCAACCTTGTAGATTTCTGTATTTCTGTTTTGTTGCAAGGCCACCACGAATATGGCGTTCAGCCTTGTTGTTTTCAAGGACGACTTTCACTTTTGCCGCCATGGAAGGATTGATTTCCATCAGCCGCTCGGTGACGTCCTTGTGAACTGTGGACTTGCTTACCCGAAATTTTTTTGCGGTGGCACGAACGGTGGCATTGGTCTCCAAAATATAGCGCGCCAACTCAATGACACGTTCTTCTATGTAATCCTTCAATTTGCATTGCCCCCTTTATTTAATTGTCGAGTCCTTCAAGCGTCGGAAATATCCAGTCAAATTATGTATATGACGCCGGGGGCGAGGATATGCGGCCTGGTCACATATGCTGATGGAAAGAACTGTTTGAATGTCATATGCTGCTTGCCAAATGTGAAAATAGGATATATATTCTATGTGTTGTTTCAAAATGGTTTGAACATAATATTCGCCTGTGATATTAAACTATGACTGGCCATTAGGATATGGCATTAGACTGTGGTTTCGAACATCCGGCGATTACAAATATTATTGATATAGAAGTGAGGGATAATTTGTATAACCCATACATATGGTTTATGAGTTTCGGGCATATGATCGTGGATACGGCCCAGGGAGTTTTACCGATTATCACGCCGTTGCTGGCGGATAAATTGAATCTTACTTTCTTTCAGGTGGGGATCATCGCGCTGGCATCCACCTTCAGTTCCGCTATTATCCAGCCGGTTCTCGGTGTGTTGAGCGACCGCCACAACATTTCATGGCTGATGCCGTTAGGGCTTTTCCTTTCCGGATTCGGGTTGGCATTGACCGGAATGATAAATTCCTATGGGCTGTTGCTGCTTGCGGTAATGCTTAGCGGTATCGGCGTGGCCGGATACCATCCGGAGGGATCGAAGCTGACCTATTTGGTAAGCGATGAGGCTAAGGCCGGGGCTTCCATGTCGATTTTCTCTGTGGGCGGTAACCTGGGTTTAGGGACAGGTCCGGTATTCGCTACTTTTCTGCTGGGATTTTCCGGACTGGATTCGATTTACGGCGTTGTCTTCCCCGGGCTTTTTGCGGCATTAGTTTTTCTTTACCTGTTGCCCAGGTTTAACAAAATCCTGAGGGCCCATTTGCAAGAGGTAAAAACAGAAAAGATAGAAGAGGAAGGGATAGGTGAAGAAAAAACTCAAACCATCGACAGGCATAAGGAGAAAACAAGAAAATCAAGTTTGTTTTTCCTGTTGCTGTATGTGGCGGTGAGATCATGGGTTCATGCGGGGTTGGTGTATTTTATTCCTTTTTATTTTCCCGGGTTTAAGGGCGTTGCCGAACCGGAATATTTAGTCAGTATTTTTCTGATTGCGGGAGTGATCGGCACCTTGCTGGGAGGGCCTTTTTCCGACCGTTTCGGAGGCCGGAAAGGGTTGGTAATTTCCATGATCGTGTCGGTTTTATCAGTCTATCCATTTATACATTTAAGCGGCTTTTTTGTCCCGGTTTTCGCATTCATAGCCGGAACCGCGCTGGTTTCCACTTTTTCCGTGACGGTTGTTTACGGGCAAAGGCTCCTGCCCGACAATATCGGGCTTGCTTCGGGGCTGGTGCTGGGATTCGCTGTCGGTATGGGCTCCATCGGCGTTTCCGTCCTCGGTGTGATCGCCGACCATTTCGGTCTGCCTCTCGTTATGAATATCCTGGGCTTTTTGCCTGCGGCAGGAATCGTAGTTGCTCTTGTTCTGCCCGATGACAGGGGCGAATTTAAATAGCGTCAACAGCAGAGCCTTTCATCTATTTGTCAAAACCTACCGCAACTTCTCCATTTTCGTTGACGCCGATGACCTTTTCGCCCGCATCCCGCAGAGCCTTAATGTAGGTTATTGTATCTTTGTCAAACATTTCGCCGGGACAGACCAGGGGGATTCCCGGGGGATAAGGTATGATAGAGGAAGCGCAGATCTTCCCTTCTGCTTCAATAAGGGGTATGCGTTTCCATTTTTTTGGAATTGCGAAAAGCTGTGTTTTTCCTGAGGGCGGCGGAAGGTGTGTCCGGGCTCGGGACATAAGGACCGAATCTGTATGAGGCGCGCCCTTTTGGTCGGATGGAGATGGAGAGGAACTTCCCAACTGCTGCCGCTTTTCCCGGATGATCTGCTTTAATGCGGAAAGAAGCCTGTCATAATCTTCCCTTGTATTACCTATTCCGGTCATTAACATTAAAATATTTCCCGTGGCGAGTTCGGGGACGATACCGCGTTTGATAAGGGCTTCTTCCAACTGAGCTGCCGTCATGGAAAGCCCTCCGGAGTCGATGTTGATTTTGCTTCGATCGAAATTCTTTAAACCGGTGAGGAATCCTAAACTGGGCTGTTGTGAACGGGCAGAATCGTCCATAGTGCAGATTTTGGCAGCTTCACTATAAAAATAATCCAGGTTTTCCGCCCATTCTTTCATGAGGGTAGGGCCGTGCAGTTCCAGGATCGATGCGTTTATGTCCAGGGATGCCATCAGCAGATAGGAAGGGCTTGTGCTTTGAATGGCCTGGAGTTTATCCTCCAATACATACCGGTCTACCCGTTGGGAATGTAAGTTCAGTACGGCGCTCTGAGTGAAAGAGGCCAATGTCTTGTGTATGCTGTTGATTACGATGTCGGCACCTGCATCCTCCGCGGAAAGGGGCATGTCCTTTTCAAAGAATTTAAGATGGGCGCCGTGAGCCTGGTCTACAATAAGCACTTTCCCGTGTCTGTGCACGACTTCTGCGATAGTTGCAATATCGCTGCACACTCCGTAATAGTTGGGGCTGGGCAGTATTACAGCGGAGGCTTCGGGATTATCCTTAAGGCATTGTTCAATTTCTTCGCAGGAGATTTCCCCCGAAATCCCGTATTCGGGGATCAGTTCGGGATAGGCATAGACGGGCCGGATTCCTCCCAATGTCAGCGCGTTGAACACGGATTTGTGGCAGTTTCTTGCCATGACCAACTGACCGCCGGCAGGCACGGTGGCCAGGATGGAAGCGATAATTCCTCCGCTTGTACCGTTTATCAGCAGGTAAGAATGTGAAACACCATAAAGCTCCCTGTATTTATCCTGAAGGTTTTTTATTATTCCTTCAGCCTGAAAGAGGTTGTCGGCTCCGGGGATTTCAGTGATGTCGCAATCCATGAATTTTTCCAGAAATTCATCATAGCCGAACCTCTTATAAATCGCAGATCCCTTATGCCCGGGCATATGAAAGGATACTGTATGACTGTCCGCATGCTGCAGCAAAAACTCCATAATACGTAATTCCTTCTTCATTTGCCAGCCTCCGTTACCATTGATATATGCCGTTTCTCTCATTATATGTGACCCGGTGCAGAATTACAAACTTGTATTCGGTGTCAAACTTGTATTCGGTGTCTGACACTTTTTACAACTTTGCTATTATTTACAAGATACCTATTACAAATGTGTGTTTGTTATGTTAAAATTAGTAAGCTATTATGTTGCTACTGCAAACAGGATGAGAGGTGAAGACCATGTTCAGGGAAATGAGAAGAAAGAAACAGTTATTATCGAATGAGGAGTGCATTGAGATTCTGAAATCCTGCGCTACGGGAATTATGGCCGTTAACGGGGACGACGGCTATCCGTATACGGTTCCGCTCAACTATGTCTACGAAGACGGGAAAATACTTTTTCACTGCGCCAAAGAAGGACACAAAATGGACGCCATCATGAGGTACGACAAGGTGTCATTCTGCGTGATTGAGCTCGACAAAGTGGTTCCTGAGGATTTTGCCACCGACTATCGCAGCGTCGTCGCATTCGGAAGGGCCAGGGTTCTCACGGAAGACCATGAGCGGCGGGCCGTGCTGGAGAAGTTGATCGATAAGTATTCGGCCGGCTATGAGGAGGAAGGGCAGAAAGAGATCGAAAACGATTGGAACGTAGTTGCCCTGGTGGAAATACGAATCGAGCATATGACGGGCAAAAAATCCTTAAGCCTCGTATAATCCATTCATAGAATACGGGCGGAGGTTAAATATTAAAGGTGGTGTCGAAATGTAAACACCACCTTTTTTAATAGGTTAATAAATCGTTTCGGAGCCGTCAGGCCTATTTATTTCGATAGTCCATAATGGCATCCAGAATCCGGTGGGCCGCCTCTTCTTTCGTGAGAAGCGGGAGCTCGGTTTCGTCGTCAGCAGTGATCAAAGTTATCCGGTTTGTGTCCACTCCGAATCCCGCGCCTTCTTCTTTTAGATTGTTGCAGGCAATCATGTCCGCTTTTTTAGCAATCAGTTTCTTTCTGGAGTTTTCGACCAGATTTTGCGTCTCCATAGAAAAGCCGCAAAGGAATTGTCCTTCCCGTCGGTGCTCGCCGAGATACTTCAGGATGTCCACCGTAGGTTCAAGAGATATCGAAAGATTCTCTCCACTTTTTTTCATCTTTTCGCTTGCTATATTTGAAGGACGATAATCGGCTACGGCAGCGGCTTTGATGATTATATCATAATCGTCGCTTCGGGCGGCTACGGCCTCAAGCATATCTTGAGCTGACACAACATTTATGACATCTGTATATAGCGGAGGATCAAGGAAAGTCTTTCCGCTGATCAACGTGACACGGGCTCCCCGTTGCAAAGCGGCTCTTGCAAGGGCATAGCCCATTTTTCCCGAGGAATGGTTGGTAATGTAGCGCACGGGGTCGATGGCTTCCATGGTGGGTCCTGCCGTAACCAGGACTTTCAGACCTCTCATGTCTTTTTCATGGGCCAGCTCCAATAGAATCAGTTCAAGCAGTTGCTCCGGTTCGGGCATTTTGCCCAATCCAATGTCTCCGCAGGCAAGCCAGCCGGAGGCAGGGGTTACCACCTCCCAGCCAAAATTCCTTAGCTTGTTGAGATTCTCCTGTGTAACGGGGTTTTCGTACATGGCCGTGTTCATTGCGGGCGCAAGCACCTTTTTGCAGCGGCAGGCCAGAACGGTGGTGGTCAGCATGTCGTCGGCAATGCCGTTGGCAAGCTTGGCGGCCACATTGGCGGTGGCGGGAGCGACAACCACCAGATCAGCCCGTTTGGCCAGAGCAATGTGTTCCGTGTTGTATTGGAAATTACGGTCAAAAGTGTCCACAGGCACTTTATTGTTTGTGAGGGTTTCAAAGGTGATGGGAGATATGAACTCCGTTGCATTGGGGGTCATGAGAACGTGTACATCGCAATTCTGTTTCACCAATAAAGATGCCAGGGTTGCAGCTTTGTATGCGGCAATGCTGCCGGTAACGCCCAAGAGTACGGTTTTTCCTTTAAGCATTTCGTTGTTTCCTCTTTTGTTTTATCATGTGCCCGTCAGCAAATTAGCATTAATCCGGGCCATCTTATGAGATTTATCGTAATGTTTGTGTATGTCAAGCTGTAATCTGAGACACGATTCAATATTATTATGTTAGCTTGTACTGTCAATTATATCAAACTGTTAAAACCCAGTAAATGGTTTACATACAAAGTTGCATTTGGTGTCTGACACTTTTTACAACTGAGTCAGCGATGGCTTTAATTGAAACCAAATTTTCGATGCATTTTCCTGACAGAGTCATCTGCAAAAAGTGTCAGATACCAAATGCAGACACCAAATGCAAGGGCACGATACAAATATCTGGGTTTATTAATTTTTTGTTGCAATTTTTATTCAATTTTTTTATAATTGACCGGACAGAAAAAAGGGAATAAATAAATATTAAGTCGGCAGATATTGAAACGCATCTCGATAAAAAGGAGAAAAATCATGATTATTGCAATCGATGTGGGCAACACTCATATAGTTATGGGGTGCCTGGATAAGGACAACATCTACTTTGCTGCGCGTGTCAGCACAGATCGTGTAAAGACGGAAGATGAATATGCTATCACGCTTAAGAACTTATTCCAAATCAAAGGGGTTTCTCCGGAGGATGTGGAGGGAGGAATTATCGCCTCTGTTGTGCCTGAGTTGACCCAGATACTTCAATTGGCTGTAAAGATGGTAATCGGGAAGACGCCGATGTTGGTGTCACGGGACCTTGATACGAGATTAAGAATTGAGATGGATGCTCCAAATACTTTAGGCGCCGATCTGATAGTCGATGCGGTAGCGGCAATCGACAAGTATCCGAAACCTATCATGATATTTGATATGGGCACGGCAACTACCCTTTCTGTCATCGATGAAAACGGGACATATATCGGAGGCATGATCATGCCGGGGCTGCGTCTTGGCGTGGATGCCCTTGCCGCCCGGACATCTAAGTTACCAAGGGTAAGTTTGGAAGCACCTGAACAGCTTATCGGAAAGAATACGGTGGACTGCATAAAAGCCGGGGCTATTTTCGGACATGCAGGAATGCTGGACGGTCTCATTGACCGGGTGGCGGAAGAGCTTGGAAAAATGCCCACCGTAATCGCTACCGGCGGGCTGATCAACGAAATTATCCCCTATTGCAAGAGAGAGCTTATCTATGATAAGCATCTTATGCTATGGGGTCTGCGGATTCTTTATGAAAGAAACAAGGATAAGCAAGAGTTATAGATAAGAATGTGTTATAGAATCGTAAAGATCCCTGAACTCATTCTGATATCTTAGGAAGACGCCTACGAGGAGAGGATCGAAATGGGTTCCCATTCCTTCTTCGATGGTATTCGCACTTTTTTCGTGGGAAAAGCCTTCCTTGTAGGAACGCTTGCTTCGGAGAGCATCGTAGACATCGACGATAGCCATAATTCTTGCAGAAAGTGGGATGTCCTTCCCCGACAAACCGTTGGGGTATCCGGTACCATCCCATTTTTCATGGTGTCCTTTGGCAATCTCCAGGCCCATTTTAATAAATGTATTGCCCTTATACTGTTTTGCCACGTCTTCTAAAGTCTTTGCTCCGATTTCTGCATGGGTCATCATGATTTTATATTCTTCCGGGGTCAGTTTCCCCGGTTTTTGTAAAATGGCATCGGGAATTCCTACTTTCCCTATATCGTGGAGAGGGCTGGAACGATAGATATTCTCAATGTATTCATCATCGATGATCTCCGAAAATTCCGGAAGTTGTCTGAGCTTTTCGGCAAGGAGCCGGCAAAGCTGTGCGGTTCGTTCGATGTGAGCTCCCGTGTCGCCGTCCCTGGATTCCGCCAGCTTTACGAGGGCGTAGATGGTGGCTATCTGGGCGTCGGATATCTCCCGGACTTTGGCATCCACCAGTTCCTCCAAATGTTCATTGTATTTTTTCAATTCCATTTCCCGCTGGGCAATGATGCGGTTGCTTTCCTCAAGGCTGCGGGAAAGCTCCGTATACTTGTACATCATATCCGACATCAAATCGTTTTGAAGTTGAAGATCGACTTTATCTGCGAAATCGCTGAGCAGGAGTTGAGTAGCGTTAATCAGCTCCGGCGTTACAATTTCGCATTTAAACTGGGAACATAAAGATTGTATCGTTTTGTTCATTTGACTTTCCCCTGCATTTTTTTGTGCATATAGTAATCAAAACCTACATGTTCGAGGCTTTTCAGATGTCGGGATATTAGTTTCCTGACATCCGGTGAATCGATCAGGCTTCCGTGTTGCGGCGCCAGCAAAGCAATATCTTTGGTTTCCACCTGCTCCAATGCGTATCGAAGTGATGCGGCGGAGTTCATGACTCGTTGATGGAAGGAAATAATTCCCCGTATGGGACACTTCCGATTGCGGACGTGGCATTCGTCCTGCGGATTGCAATTGAAGCATTCATCCATGTTCCGAAGGTAAAGCTCCCAGATGTTATCGTAGCTTCCGAAAAGGTCGCTGGAAAACAGGGTCTTGGTTTTGCAGTCGTAGGTCATGAAGTTCCCCGGACAATGAGCGTAAGGGATCATTATGAACTCTAACCGGCGGCCGTTTCCAAAGGTATAGGAGAAGTTCATTTCTTCAACGCATAGTTTTTTCGACGCGGTGGAATAGAAATGAATGAATATGTTATTTTCCTTGTGAGAGATGATTTTCAGATCTTTATTGTTGATAACGGCTTCAAGATGGGGCAGGTTTCCGCATAAATCCGGATCGTAATGTTGGTATATAAGGCGTTTTATCATGCGGGGATTGACGCCCGTTCGCAGGATTTTCATCATCACCGTGCTGAAATCTCCCCGGCTGCCTCCGTCGATGAGCACGGCCTCGTCTCCGTCTACGATCAGATAAGGGTTGCAGCGGAGCCTCAGATTGGTGTCGGCAAAACCTACCCAAAACACACCTTCGGCGATCTCTATAGGCTGTAGATAGTCCAAGGTTTCGTTCTTCGTCTTGCGATCGGTATGCATGGCTTCCTCCGTTATTGCAATTTGAACTGCGGCTAGTATTTCGAAGTAGATTCTTATATATTTTTACTTAGATAATCTTAGGTTTAAGTATACTTGAATCTGCAAGCTCAGTAAACAAGTTATTCCTTCAATTATAACAACCTTACTCGGAAAGCCCAAGGGAAGCCGAAGTTGCGGAGCGCAACTCTCGCTCCAAAAGCAACGATGATCTGGTTTTGATTAATAATATCGATGCCTCCTCCGGGAAAAGGCATCGATGATTTTGCTCCGGGTGATGATTTCGTTGACTCTGTCAAGAAAAAGCATCGAAAATTTGGTTTCGATTAAAGCCATCGCTGCCTCCTCCGGGAAAAAGCATCGATAATTTTGCTACGGGTGGAGATTTCGTTGACTCTGTCAAGAAAAAGCATCGATGATTTAATTTCGGAACCGGTTATCGTTGATTCCGCACTGAAAGTTGTAAAAAGTGTCAGCAAAAAGTGTCAGACACCGAATACAACTTCCGGCTTGAATCGGAACGTATGTTCTGATAATATGTGCATACAGGGGGAAGGGCAGAGCCATGAGAAGCATTTTTCACATCGATGCGAATAGCGCTTACTTGAGTTGGACGGCCGTTGACCTGTTGGAGAAAGGGTATCCTACGGACATCCGGGAGATACCTGCCGTCATTGCGGGAGATCCGGAAAACCGCCATGGGATCATACTGGCCAGGTCGATTCCGGCAAAAGCTTATGGAATTCGCACGGCCGAAAGCCTCATGGAAGCCAGGAGAAAATGCCCGAACATACGGGTGTTTCCGCCGGATTACGATCTATATATGCAATGCAGCGATGCCATGTACGAGTTGCTTTACCAATATTCCCCGCAAATACAGCGGTACAGCGTGGATGAATGCTTTATGGACTATACCCGGTCCGTGAAGAAATTCGGACCTCCCCTGCAAGTGGCTTATGAAATCAAAGAGCGTATGAAGAAAGAGCTTGGGTTTACGGTGAATATAGGCATTTCGTGCAACAAACTCCTGGCCAAGATGGGGTCAGAGTTAAAGAAGCCGGATATGGTCCATACGCTTTATCCCGAGGAGATTGAGGAAAAGATGTGGCCGCTGCCCGTGAGGGAACTCTTCATGGTAGGAAGGGCTACCGCGGAAAAACTCAAGAAAATCAACGTTAATACTATCGGAGACCTTGCCCGTTCTGATCCCCATCACATAAAATCTCTGCTAAAAAGCCACGGGCTTTTAGTCTGGAATTATGCAAACGGCATAGACGACTCTGAAGTGATTCCCAACGACCAGATACTCCAAAAAGGAATCGGAAACAGCACCACCACAAAGTACGATATCTCCGACCGGGAGGAAGCCTGTAAGGTGCTCTTGGCGTTGACGGAAAAGGTTGCAATGCGGCTTCGTAAAGCATGCTGCAAAGCTTCTCTCATATCCGTTTCCCTGAAGACGGACAGATTTATCCGCTACAGCCACCAACTCCAACTGCAGAATCCCATCGACGCTACCAGCGAAATTTACGATCACGTTTGCCGGCTCTTTGATGAATGTTGGAAAGGAGAGCCGTTGCGACTATTGGGCGTATCCGTTTCCAACCTTTCAAGAGAGGAAGAATGTGTCCAGCTTTCACTCTTCGACGATGAAACATCGGAAAAGAATCAAAAGCTGGATGAAGCGGTAGATAAGATACGGGAACGCTTTGGAGAGGATGCCATTACAAGGGGTGTTTTCACTAATTCCGAATACAAGCCCATCCAAGGCGGCACTTACGATGGTGATTATATCATGATGGGAGGCGTTAAGACGTAAAGGACTTAAAATGTAGAATGTTGACCCTGCTCTCGCGGGGTCTTCTTTTTTAAAAAAAATTGTTTTTTATTTATTGACAAAAAAGAGAAGCGGGCATAAAATCAAATTAACAAATGAACAATTGTTCAATTGTTCAATAATACAAAGGAGGATATACATGGCGAGGAATCTGCAACCGGTTGAAAAATGCGATTGCAATGTCATACATGAAGACGTGGTGGCCAAGGTCAGAGATAAAATGCCGGAAGAGGAGATTCTTTATGACTTGGCGGAATTATTCAAAGTCTTCGGCGACTCCACGAGAATTAAGATACTGTGGGCGCTTGAGGAAGACGAAATGTGTGTCTGCGACATTGCTTATCTGCTGAACATGACCCAGTCAGCCATTTCCCACCAGCTCAGAGTGCTGAAGCAGGCTCACTTGGTGAAAAACCGGAGAGAAGGAAAAGTGGTGTATTACTCGCTGGCAGACGAGCACGTCAAACTCATTTTGGATCAGGGACTCATTCATACCACTGAAGATAATGTTTAATGTTTGATGAAGCCCGGATGCAATGAAGCTAGCATGACTAAAGAAGCATGACATTATAACAAAAGGAGCGACATGAAAGAGTAAGATGGACAAGAATATAGACAAGCATTTAGTAAAAATCATATTGGGCGGCGTTATTTTTGCCATAGCGCTTTTCATAAATTCCGAATTAATATGGCTTAAGCCGGCGGTTTTCTTAATCAGCTATCTAATTGTGGGCGGAGATATAGTGATGCGGGCAATGGGCAATATCACCAAAGGGGAAGTTTTTGATGAAAACTTTTTAATGAGCGTTGCCACCATCGGAGCAATTATAATCGGCGAATATCCCGAGGGCGTTGCCGTCATGCTGTTTTACCAAATCGGCGAATATTTTCAGGATTATGCGGCGAACCGGTCCAGAAGATCCATCTCGGATCTCATGGATATCAGACCCGATTACGCCAATGTTAAAAGAGGCGATGAAATCGTGACGGTGGATCCGCAGGAGATACGGATCGGCGACGTCATCGTCATTAAGCCGGGAGAGAAAATTCCTATTGACGGCAAGGTGCTGGAAGGCCGGTCCATGATCGATACATCAGCCCTTACGGGAGAGTCTGTGCCTCGTGAAGTGGAGGCGGATCATGAATTGATCAGTGGGTGCATCAATATCAACGGAGTAATAATTGCGGAAGTCACAAAAGAATTCGGCGAATCCACAGTAAACAAAATCCTCGACTTGGTGGAAAACGCCGGCAACAGGAAATCTAACTCGGAGAAGTTCATTACCAAGTTTGCCAGGTATTATACGCCGGTAGTCGTGTTTATTGCAGTGTTGCTGGCTATTGTGCCTCCGCTGGTGTTTGACAGCGCTACGTTCAGCCAGTGGGTATACCGGGCGCTGACCTTCCTGGTTGTATCCTGCCCCTGTGCCCTTGTAGTATCCATTCCGCTAAGCTTTTTCGGAGGCATCGGCGGCGCTTCCAGGGCCGGAATTCTTGTGAAAGGCGGGAATTATCTTGAGTCCCTCGCCCAGGCGGAAACCATTGTATTCGACAAGACCGGGACTCTGACCAAAGGCGTTTTTGAGGTACAGAAAATCCATTCAAAGGGAATTCCCGAAGAAGAGCTGCTGGAGCTGACAGCCCATGCGGAAAACTATTCGAATCACCCGATTTCACAGTCCTTGAAGCGGGCTTACGGAAAGAGCATCGACAACAGCCGGATTTCCGAGCTCAAGGAAATCCCCGGCAAGGGTGTTCAGGCTCGTGTGGACGGCAGGTTGGTGGCAGCAGGCAATTTCAGACTGATGGAGAGCATGGGCGTTGATTACTCCGAAGAACATTGGGACGGGACCACGGTTCACGTTGCCATAGACGGAGAATATGCCGGATTCTTCCTGATTGCCGATGAATTGAAGGAAGACGCCGGATTGGCAATAAGCCGGCTTAAAGAGTTACATATCAAGAAAAACGTTATGCTCACAGGCGATACGGAATCCATAGGGAGAGGAGTTGCAGAAACCCTGGGAATGGATGAGGTTCATACCGAACTGCTTCCGGCGGATAAAGTAGAGAAGGTGGAGGAGTTCCTCGGCCAAAAGACGAAGACAGGAAAGCTTGTTTTTGTAGGCGACGGCATCAATGATGCGCCTGTTTTAGCCAGGGCAGACATCGGTATTGCCATGGGCGGATTAGGTTCCGATGCCGCCATCGAAGCTGCGGACATCGTCATCATGACCGATGAACCGTCGAAAGTGGCCGTTGCCATAGGCATTGCCAAAAATACGCTAAATATCGCCCGTCAGAATACGGTTTTTGCAATCAGCGTCAAATTCCTGGTTTTGATTCTGAGCGGGGTCGGGCTGGCTACCATGTGGGCAGCGGTCTTCGCGGATGTGGGAGTGACCTTCCTTGCCGTGTTAAACTCCTTCCGGACACTGCGTGTGAAAAAATTT
>JAAYNC010000133.1:0-16012 GCA_012521055.1 Eubacteriales Family XIII. Incertae Sedis bacterium | reverse complement strand
TGCTGCATCTCTTTTACCACATCGACGATGGCCGTATCCGCAAATTTCATCCGGTTGATCTCCTGATGCTGATGCTGGAATTGGGTGCTGTCAGGCAGCATGATATGGGCAAGGCCGCCGACCTGCAGCCTTTTATCGTACAAGCAGATGCCTACACAAGAACCAAGAGCATATGTAACTAAAATATTCGGTTTCCGTGATATGCGATAATCCGAAATGCCTACAACAAGTGTTTGACTCATAAATTCAGCCCTAATCTTTCCATAATAAGCTTTAAAGTTTCTATCTGCGCAAACATTATGACGTTGCTTCTGAGATCGTTTTCCCTGCCGGAAAAAACTTCCTCGATGAACATGATCTTATCGCCTACGGAACCGAATTCAATAATAGGCACGCTCATGATGGCCCCTGCCATATCGATGGCGATATAGGGAACGGACAGGTTGATCTGCAGTCCCGTCAGGGTTGCGATGGCGTTTATGTAAGAAGATCCGAGAATATTTCCGATTTCTTTTATGGCGGAAAGCTTTAGTTCCGTCATTTCTTCCGATTCTTCTTCCGTATCAAAACCCTGAAGCAAAATGCTCAGGATTTTCTGCGCGTCCTCCATTTTCATCAGGAACATGATCATCCCGTTGGCTTCGCCATAGAAGTTCACCAGGACTCCCACCGTCATGGCCTCCGCGCCGCCCAAAGCGTTAATGGCGGTGTCGAAATCGGTGATCCTGACAACGGGCAGGCTCATCTCCACTCTTTCGTCAAGTATGGACGCAAGGGCGGTAGCCGCGTTTCCGGCACCTATATTCCCGATTTCCCGCAGAACATCGATATGGACTTCGTTTAACTCTTCGTAATTTTTTAGCACCTTCTCTCATTATCCTCCGTGATGTCTGTATATTTTCGGACTTTAATAACCTTCAGTGCCCGGTAATGTTTGCCCAACTTCCGGTTTGGCCATCAATAGCGCGTTAATGTTACATCTGAATTACGGCAAATTCATCAATGCCGCGGCGATACTTTCACCCGGACGCTTGCCCTGGTCAATGCCGCAATGATATCCGTCTCGTATTGTTTCTTATATATTTCAAGCAGCAAATGCAGCCTGCCCTTATCCGTAGTCACATACTTGTTTGGCAGTGAATTCAGCGCTAATGCCAACACGTCGTTTGTGCAAGTAGGACAATCGCATACGTTGATTTTCTCCATCACTTCTTCTACCTTCTCCCTGGCCAACCGCTCCGTCAGATTGAAGAGACAGGTCGAAGGTTTCTTGCCGGGTTCCTCCGTTGCCTTGGCCAGCGTTTCCACAGTTGACTCCGCCGGAGCTGCCTGGGCGGGCTGTGGAGCCGGGGCGGCCTGAGCGCTTGCTGTCGGTGGGACCGGTGCTGCCGGTGCGGGTTGCGGGGCCGGTGCGGCTTGCATGGGCTGTGGAGCCGGCGCTGCCGGTGCGGGTTGCGGGGCCGCCGCCGGTGCAGGCTGCGGGGCCGGCGCTGCCGGTGCTGCTTGCGCAGCCTCCTGGGCCGCCTGTACCTCATCAGCGTCTACAGGCACTTTAATATGCAACTCTTCCTGCTGTTTTTGCTGCTTTTTTATCTCAATTTCAGGCTCAATTTCTATCTTTAATTTGGTCTCTACTTTTGATTCCTTTGATTTTGCAGGCTTGACGTCCACCTCTACTTCCGGTGTCTCCGAATCTGCAGGCGCGGCAACATCCTCCGGCTTACTCTTTGCCGGGGTACTCTTTGCTTTCGCCTTCTCTTCAGTTTCTTCTACTTGTTCCGCATCATCGGAGTCCACTATTCTCTCTTTTGTAATGAGCTTTAACACCTGCTCCGTCTTATTGCTTTTTTTTGCCATCTAACTTCATTCCTTTCTCAGAAATCAGTTCTTTGATAAAATTCCTGTAATCCCGAGTCGCGTTAGATCTGGGAGAATACTTATATATGCTCATGCCGTGAGCCGGCGCTTCCGCCACGGCCACCGATGATCTTATCTTAGTACTGAAAACCCTGGTTTTCAGCTCTCTCGCAATCATCTCCGCCATGTCCTCCACGTCTCGGGTAAGAAGTCGCCGTTTGTCGTATTTATTGAGCAGGATGCCGAGAACTTCGATTCTTGGATTATACACATTTTTGACCAGTTCAATGGTCTCCCGGAGCTGGGAGATTCCCAGAAGGCTCAGGATCTCCGGTATCATAGGGATGATGAGAGAGTCCGCCGCCGTATAAGCGTTTACCGTCAAAAGATTCAATGCCGGAGGCGTATCGATGACCACCACATCATAGCGGTCCAAAACAGGCTCGATTCCGTTCCTTAAAAGGAATTCCCTGCCCATTTTCGTGAATTCCAGCTCCGCACCGCTGAGTAGAATGTTGGACGGAATGATATCGACTCCGTTCTTGCTCTGAATGACCTCCTCGATTCCTGCGGTGCCCTTCATCAGTTCATATACGGTAGGGCTGTCATCGATTTCCGCATCAAGGCAAAAACCCAAATTGCCCTGCGGGTCCAGATCCACTGCCAGCACCTTGTAGTCTTTCTCCTGCAATCCGGTTGCGATAGCGCTCGCCGTGGATGTTTTTCCTACTCCGCCTTTTTGGTTCGTTATTACGACTGTTTTAGCCATGAATTCGCCTCCCGTTCTTTAATTCACCGAAGCAGGTTAACCGCCAAACTCGTTAACCGGCTAAATATGTCTTCTCACCGGAATCCGTCACTTTGCCATAATCCATTAACATCAAACTCGTCAAAACCTCTATTCTTCCGGCTCGTCGTATATATTTAAGTCCTTTTCCAACTCTTTCTGATAGTTCTCAAGCTCTGTCTTAAACACGAATTCGCAGAGTATCCTCTCGTCTACATTGTCCAATTCGACAAACTTGCAGCCATACCGGTAACGGTATTCGGAGGTATAGGGCTCCCTCTGCTTTCGTAAAACGACAGCCTTCAAAACGAAATCTTCCCGTATTTCATGCAGCTCGATGTACAACCTCTGATTTACAAAAAAGACCTGGTTGGAGAAAAAGCCGATTCCTCCTACGCTTATATCTCTCAACTGTATCTCTATGTTGTAGTTAAAGCACTTTCCGCTTCGTCCCATGAACGCCCTGAGCACCGTCGCTTTCACGTCGGTCCTGACTTTTACGTAAGTTCTCCTCTCCGTCTTTTCGTCAAATTCGGTCACAGTAACATTAAGCTGCTTTTGCGTGGACATGGTAACGATCCCATTCATGGGCACGATTCCGTCTTCCGCAAATCCGATGATAGCCGTCACTGAATTCAAAGGAAGAAGCGGAAAATTATCGCCGTGCAGAATGAGCCGGTTACCCATTACGCTGTATTCCGTAGCTTTAAGAATGGTTTTATTGTCACCATCTACAACCTCGATTTTCTTATAGCCAGACTTTGTCCCCATATCTTTCCTTTGCCAACCGTTTTTTTATTGCTGTCAGTAATCTCAAACAACCAATAACTTAATACATAATAACGTTATAATGTTCCGTGAATGATTTCTCCATCGGCCCAGAATATCCTGCTCCGTTCTAAGTTATCCAATTCAAAGTGGAACATCTGGTTCCCGAAATATATTTTAACGCCTTGGTAAAGCTTTCTCTTGCAGAGAACCGCCCCCGGGTATTCCACTCTTATTTCCTTCTCCAACTTGTCTATCTTGTGCGTAACAAAGTCAATATGCCCTTTCAACAGCGCCGCCTGTTGCCTGATCACACGGAGCTCCTCCGGTTCGCTGTCCTCGTCGTCATATCCGGGCAATTTACTGAATTGCTCCAGTATCTCCACCAGTTTCGAGTAGCTGCTCTCGCACTCCTCCTTCTCCCTCTTCAGCTGCTCAATGGCCTCCGTATCGGCATAGACAATACCCATCAACTCTATCCTGGTGGGCCTTTCCCTCTCATTGCCGATGCACGTTGCCGAAAGCTCGCCGAGAAGCTTGATGGAGCCTCCGATGACGCATCCGTTCTTCCCCGAAAGGGTTATATTGCCGTTACATACTATATTGCTGTCGAAGATGTAGTCGGAGATAATATCCCCTTCTACTATCAGGTCTGCGCTCTCTATATATCCGCTGCGCAGATTGCCGCCTGCTATGACTTTTTCTCCTCCGGATCCGTTGATGCCCCTGCTGACGTGGATGTTTCCCGCTGCTTCCACGCGAGCGCCTTCTATCACGCCCTTGACCATTACGTTACCGCCGGATTTGATGGAGAAGCCGTAATTTACATCCCCATCCACGATCACATCACCGGGGAAATTGATGTTGCCCGTAGACTGATCCACGCTCCGGACATAGAGCACTTCGTTAACATCTATGTAGTCCTTTATAAACCGGACCACACCGCTGCGTGCGGCTATGAGCTTCGTGCCGTCTTCGTTGAAAACGGTGTTCTTTCCCATGGGGGAAGCAGGAGGGGATCCCCTTCTCGCCGGCACCGGATTTCCGTAAATATTTATTCCGTCCGTGCCCTCGGTCTCCTTGATTATTTCGCAGAGAACCTGTCCTTCCGTAACCTGTTGGAAGTAATCCAAATTCTTGTAATCGATAACGCCCTCTTCACTTATTTCAGGCTTGTACTCCGAATCTCTCTTGACGAAGAAATTCACATACCCGTCTTCACCGTCCACGGATTCCGTCCCTTTGGCCACTTCGATTTTAATCCCGTAAACCGGTCTCATAGCCAACTTGCGAATCGTGTCTTCTTTTATGCCGTAGACGATACCTTCTTTCTCAAGAGCCTGCAACATCTGCTCGGCGGTGACGATCACTGGAGCGGGAGGCTGTTCCCCATCCGCGCCTTCTTCTCTCTGCCTTTTTTTAAGCAAGATATAACCGGTCATATTGTCATCGCTGACAATTACCTCGAGAAGGTCGTTCAGATCCACTTTGCTGGCATCCGAGTTGGTCTGCAGGTCCATAATCATCCTCCTAAACTTTATTGAATGATTCAATGCTCTGGTTTATCTCAGTTGATTGATCGTCCTTTCCATTTCGTCCGCTGCCTGCAGTACTTTTGATCCAAGAGAAAATCCCTTGGAGGCTTCGATCATCTTCACAATTTCCTGGGACAATTGTACGGATGAGTTCTCCAGATAGCCCACTTTAATATCGGGCTCGTCCACATCTTCCGGATCCCCGGATGCTTCTGTAGGTACGAACCGGTTGCCGCCTATCAGTTCCAATCCGTAGGGATTTGCATACCTGAATACGCCGATTTGCTTATGATTAAAATCCTCGTCAAGCTCTATCCTGCGCTCCCTGGAATCGAGCACATAGTTGCCCTGGGCGTCTATCAGATAGGTTCTGCGCCCGTCGATGCTTGCCTGGAAACTTCCGTCCCGTGTGTAAGCTATGGTTCCGTCCACAGCGTTCTCCACTGCGAAGAACCCTTCTCCCATAATGGCGAAGTCCAGGGGCATATCCGTTTGCTTTAGGTCTCCCTGCACGAAGTTGATACCGGTTTTTTGTACCCTGACCCCGTGCCCCATCTGGATGGTGTTTGCGGCTCCCCCGTTGATGTTGGAGTGAAGCAGCGATGCAAATCCAACCTGTTGCGGCTTGAAACCAGTGGTGCTGACGTTTGCCACGTTGTTGGCGATCACATTCAGGTGAGTCTGTTGCGCCACCAAACTCGTAGCTGCTGTGTAAAATCCTCTGATCATTTCTCTACTCCTTTCTTCCTGTATTTATCAGAAGTTTGACTGTAAAATGTTGATATTATTGCTTCTTTTTATTTATTCGATACTTCCCACCCTATTTACGCTGAGCTCGTTGATCCTGTCGTAAATCTTGAGGACTTGTGCGCAGGATTGGAAATGGTTTTGCCCTGCGATGATGTTGCTCATTTCCTTGGCCATATTCACGTTGGCCTTCTCAATGTAGCCTTGTATAATGCGGAAGGATTCCTCATCGGCTCTCCTGTAACCGCCTTCACTGACGTAGACGCCGGGGCCCACTACCGTCATCCGGGAATCCTCTTCGGCCACGGCGATATACAGGGTGTCTTCCTCCCTTCCGTCCACGTAGAGGGTACCGTCCGCGCCCACGGAGAAATTGCTTTCCTCGATGTTGATTTCCCTGCCCCGGTCATTGAGCACTTTTCCCACACCGGGCAGCGCCAGATCCCCGTCCTCGTCTATTTCGAACTGACCGTTACGGGTGAGCACTTCCCCGTACCTTTCGCTTTCCACCAGGAAGAAGCCTTCCCCCTGAATGGCCATGTCCACGTTTCTCCCGGTGCTTTCCAACATTCCCTGGGTGAAATCGCTGTAGGTTCCCGTATTGACCGTCATGAATGCGCCGGGGCCTATATTTACCTGCGAGTTGGCCGGTGAAGCGCTGAGCCTGGAAACCAGATGGGCGCCGAAGCTCATTTCAGCTGTGGCCTGGCTCTTATAGCCTGCCGTGGCAGCATTGGCTATGTTGTTTGAGATTACGTCCATGGCTTTCTGCCTGGACAGCACTCCCGCCGCCGCCGAATAGAATCCTCTTACCATTTCCTTCCTCCTCCTAATAATTGCTCAAACGATGCTTCATTTTGATGATGGATGCGGAATGTATCTGCGATACTCTTGATTCCGTAATTCCAAGTATTTCTGCAATCTCCTTCAGCTTCAGGTTTTCGTAATAGTATAGGGTTATAACGAGCTTTTCTTTCTCATTGAGCAAGTCGATGGCTTCCATCAGCTGGGACTTCAGTTCGTTATATAACAGCTCGGGTTCCGGTGAATTCCCCTCCCCGGCGTTGTTCACTAAAGGTGACGCGGCCATCATTTTCTCATGGATCATTTCCTCATAGGATAAGACGAAGGCATTGTGTCTTTGCTGCAGGATCTTATCCAGGTGCATAGGAGAAATCTCCATCTTCTCCGCCAGCTCTTCCCTCGTAGGCTCACGGCCCGTCTGGGCATAAAGCTCGCCGTAAACCTCGTCCAGTTCTTTCGCCAGGTTCCTTTGATTTCTTGGGATCCAGTCCTGCTTCCTCATGAAATCTATGATGGCTCCCCTGATTTTCAGCGAGGCGAAGCTTTCGAACTTGTTGCCCAGATCCGGATCAAATCTCTCCACTGAATCGATCAGCGCGATTATCCCCTGGTTCACCATGTCGTCCAGCTGGCCGAAATTGCTGTAGCTCCCCTTGAACCGGAGTACGATTCTCTTCACCAGCCATGTATATTGCAACACGATTTCGTTTCTCAGTTCGACGCTTCTATCTGTTTTATAGCGGTTCCATAGATCCTCTAACTGCTTTTGGTCATTGTTAGCGGATACTTCCATTCTTCTGCCCTCCTACTGCCTGCTCTGGTCCGTAGTCTGCAGCAGATTTCCTCGCCAGTCGCCTTTTCCCGTCTATTCCTTCACCTGAATGGCCCCGATGCTCTGTATCTGAATATTTGCATCTATCTCATTGAACGACAGCACGGTCAGGTTGGGTATGAACTGTTCGATCAGTCTTTTGAAATAGATCCGGACCACCGGAGACGTGAGTATCACAGGCTGGCTGACGATTTCCTTCAGCTTGTTCACCTGCTCCGTAACCCTTTCCACAATCCTCTGGGCCATTTGGGGTTCGATGGCCAGGTAAGTCCCGTATTCGCTCTTCTTCGTCGCGTTCAGTATAATGTTCTCTATCTCCTGATCCAGGGTCACCACCTTGATGCTGTTGCCGTCGGTGTATTTCCTGGTAATGGTCCTCCTAAGCCGCTGCCGCACGTGTTCCGTCAGCATATCCGTGTCCTTTATGGTAGTCCCGTGTTCCCCGATGGTCTCCAAAATGCTTTCCATATCCCGGACTGGAACCCCTTCCTTCAGCAGGTTGACTATGATCTTCTGCAGATCCGAAAGGCTGATGATATCCGGAATGACGTCTTCCACGATGGCCGGGTTTACCTTCTTTACATTTTCCAGCAGCATATTGATATCCTGCCTGGTGATGAGTTCGTGTATATGCCTGCGGATTATTTCCGAAAGGTGGGTTACGATGACGGAAACGGAATCGATTACCGTATACCCGTATATTTCCGCCATTTCCCGCTCGCTTTCCGTAATCCACTTGGCCGGTATTTCATAGGCCGGCTCTATGGTATCGATGCCTTCGATGGTTTCGGTAACATTGCCCGGGTCGAGAGCCAGGTAGTAATCCACAAGCACTTCTCCCCTGGCTACCTCTTCTCCTTTAATCTTTATCACGTACTGATTGGGGTTGATCAGCGCGTTGTCCCTGAGCCTTACCGTGGGCACCACCACGCCCATATCCATGGCAAATTGCTTTCTAAAGATTACGATCCGGTCGATAAAGCTGCCGCCGCTGGCCTCATCCACCAGGGGCAACAGGGAATAACCGAATTCCATTTCTATAGGCTCAACCCCAAGCAGGTTGTAGACGTTATCGATATTGCGATAATAATCTGCTTCGCTCTTTTCGTCGGTAATGAGGCGCTGCATCTCCTCCTCTTCCGCCAGCCTCTGTTTGGTGCTTGCCGCCCGCATCAATATAATGCCCATGGCGATTAAAAGGCTGCCCAGCACTATGATCTGAAGTACCGGCGCCCCGGGTATTATGCTCATGGCCATAACCGCTCCTCCGGTTATGATGAGGGCCTTGGGCTGGGCCGCAAACTGCTGCCTCACGTCCTGGTTCAGGTTGCCTTCCGAAGCGGCTCTCGTTACGATCATGCCCGCCGATGTGGAGATCATCAAGGCGGGTATCTGAGAGACCAGCCCGTCACCCACCGTAGCGATGGAGTAGACGCTGAGCACCTGGGAAAACTCCATGCCCCCCTGGACCATACCAATGATGGTGCCTCCTATGAGATTCACCACAGCAATGATGATAGCTGCAATGGCATCGCCCTTAACCAGCTTGGTAGCACCGTCCATGGCCCCGAAAAACTCAGCTTCTCTCTGGATGGTCTTTCTCCGTTCCTTTGCCTCATCCTCGCTGATAAGTCCGGAGCTGAGGTCGGCGTCGATGGCCATCTGCTTGCCGGGCATGGCGTCCAGGGTGAACCTGGCGGATACTTCGGCTATACGTTCGGCTCCCTTCGTGATGACGATGAACTGAACCACGAATATGATGACGAATACTATAAATCCAACCACGGCGTTGCCGCCGAGTACGAAGGTTCCGAAGGTTTCAATGACCTTCCCCGCCTGGCCCCGGTTGCCCAAAATCAGTCTGGTTGATGAAATGTTCAACGCCAGCCGCAACAGGGTTGTAATCAAAAGCATAGAAGGAAAGATGGAAAACTCCAGGGGGCCTTTGATAAACATGGTGGTCAGCAATATAATCAGCGAAGCGGAAATGCTCACGATGAACATAAAGTCCAGGAAAAACGCAGGCAAAGGAATGATAATAAAGGCTATTATCATTACTATGAATATTACGACTACGTTGCTGAACAGTTTCATATCTTCCTCGTGCCTTTCCCTCTGCTGTTATATACCCAGGCAAGGATTTCCGCTACTGCCTGATAAAACTCTACCGGTATGTAATCGTTAAGTTCCACCGCCTTATACAGCGCCTGCGCAAGGGGCTTGTCCTCCATAATCGGCACCTTGTGTTTCTCTGCCTCTTGTATAATTCGCATGGCGATGTGGTCTTGTCCTTTGGCCAACACCATGGGAGCAAAGTCTTTGTCTATGTCGTATTTCAAGGCTACCGCATAGTGAGTCGGGTTTCGGACCACCACATCGGCCTCGTGCACCTGCTGGATCATCCGGTTGAGGCTCATCTTCCGCTGTCTCTCGCGGATCCGGCTCTTAATCAGAGGATCTCCTTCCGTCTGCTTGTATTCGTCCTTTACCTCCTGCTTGGTCATCCGCAGCTTCTTCTCGTAATCGTACTTCTGGTAAGAGAAGTCGAGAATGGCTACGGTTATGAAAAAGAGGCATATCTTATACACCATGGACATGGTCTTTTCCAGCATGAATTCGATGTTTCTGTCCATGCTCGTAGCCAGTATGTCCGGGGTGATGACCAGAAGCTCCTTCACGCTGGTGTAGATGATCCATATGATTACCGCCACCTTCATGACGGACTTTACCAGCTGGACCACCGACCTTAAGGAAAACATCCTCTTGAAGCCCTGGAGGGGGCTGATCCGGCTGAACTTGAACTTGATCAGCTCGCCGGAAACCAGGAATCGAGTCTGCACTCCCGTCATCAGGGCTCCTGTCATGGCCACCGCCGCCATGATGGGCACTGCCGCGATGAAGAAGGTCAGGACCATGTCCCGGAAGATCTGCATGGTGGTAGCAATGCTGACCTCGTACAGTCCTCCAAGCCTGACCATTTGCTTTATGTAAAGCTGCTCTATCTGCATGATGATAAAGCCGCCTAATTTGCTGATTAATATAAAACCGACGATGATGACGACGATGCTGATAATGTCCCGGCTTTGAAAGGCATTACCCTTTTTTCGTTCGTCCCTTCGCTTTTTAGGGGTCGCTTTTTCTGTCCTATTCGTTTCTGCCACAGCTTATCCCCCCTTTACATGAAGTACCTCAGTACATCCTGGATATTTGTCAGCATGATGGAGTTCAGCTTTTCCAGGTAATTTACCAGGGCAGGTATGATGGAGAAGATCACCAGGATTCCCACTCCCATCTTGACCTGCAGGTTTATTATGAAAACGTTGATGTTGGGAACCACTCTCATCAGGATTCCCACGGCCACCTCCACCACGATCTGGGTGACGATGACCGGAAGGGCCAACTGGACCGCATACACCAGTATGAACCCGAACAGCTCGATCATGTATATTCCCACTTTCGGACTGATGGCCGAAAGTCCCAGGGGCACCACGTCAAAGGATTTTACCGCAATGCCTAAGAGGTTTATATGGCTGTTGGTGATGAAGAACAACAGCGTGAACATGATCGTAACGATGTTTCCCGTCACGGACACCTGGGTGCCCGTGTTCGGATCGTAGAGGGATGCCATACTCAAGCCCATCTGCAGGTCCATCAGCTCTCCGCCGGTGAGGAAGATGGAGAGGAAGAGCTGTACGATGAACCCCATGGCGAACCCTACGGCGAACTCCTTGGTCATGCCAAGCAGCATCTCCAGGGCGGTGTAATGAGCTACCTGTACATTCAATAAACCGTAAGCCGCGTTGAGGGAAATCCCCATGGCCAGGCCCACCTTTACGATTCCGGGAATGTTTCTTCTTCCGAATATGGGATTGAAGAAAATAACTCCCGCAATCCTGCAGCTTACGAATAAGAACACTATGTAGTCGTTGAAGTCAAAGCTAACCATTCCTATCCTTCTCGGCCGGTTTCAAAGACGCTCCCTATGGATGCCCCCTATACCGTAACCGCGATAAATTCAAACATCCTGTGGACGAAATCCACCAGCTGCTGAAGCATCCAGCTGCCCGCCACGATGAGCATTATGGCGATCATCACAAGCTTGGGAACGAAAGTCATGGTCTGCTCGTTGATAGATGTGGCCGCCTGAATGATGGAGATGAACAAGCCCACCAATATGCTGACGATCAATATGGGCCCACCGACTTTCAGTCCCGTAATTACCGCGTCTCTGAAGATTTCCGTCAACTGCATCGTATTCAATGCGATTCCTCTTTTCTCAGTTATAAGTCATAATCAGCGATTTGATCAGGAGCCCCCATCCGTCCACCACCACAAACAGCATGATTTTAAACGGCAGCGAGATCATCACCGGAGGAAGCATTATGATTCCCATTGACATTAGGGTGCTGGCCACGATCATATCTATGATCAGAAACGGTATGAACAGCAGGAACCCGATGATGAAAGCTCTCTTTAATTCGCTTGTAATAAACGCCGGAACCACTATGCTCATGGGCAGTTCATGAGGTTGTAAGTTCTCCACGTTGGGTGTAGTTGAAAGCCCCTTATACAGCTCCACTTCCGCAGCGGTGGTCTGCTTAAGCATGAATTCCTTCAGCGGGATGGAAGCACGGTCCAGAAACTCCTGGGTTTCTATCTGCCCTTCGTTATACGGCTGGAAAGCCGTCTCGTTGATCTGGCCCACCACGGGAGCCATTATGAAAAAAGTGATGAAGAGCGCCAGACCGATGAGCACCTGGTTGGGAGGTGTCTGCTGCAGTCCCAGCGCGTTGCGCATGAAAGAAAATACGATAATGATTCTGGCAAAACAGGTCATCATCAGCAACATGAAGGGCGCTACGGCAATCAAGGTCAAAATGACGATTAATTTTACTACGTCGGAGGTTGCTCCGTTGATGGCTATATCAATCATTGTCTCTTCCCTTATGACCTTTTTGCAGGTACCACTTGAAACTTCCGAAAGCCTTTTCTCCCATCTTCTGTTCAAGGTCCGGCAGCTCGATGGGCTCCTCCAATTCTTTCAGCAGTTCAATGTTGTGATCGTTCGCGCCTATCAGGTATTGTTTGCCCTCCACGTCGATGATCAGGATGGCGCCGGCCTTGCCAACCAGCAGCCGGTCGACGATGCGTATGTGCTTGCCGCCGGCTATAGTGCCCATTCTTCTCGCGTACCATTTGCTGGCATAATAGGTCAGTATGATGACGCAGATTATGCCCACCATGGCGAGAAACACAGAAAAAATATCTTCTATCACTTGCGCGGCTCCTTTTGCTATCCGAGAACGTTCTTTACGGTCTGAACCAATCTCTCCGGTTTAAACGGCTTTACTATAAAATCCAGCGCGCCTAGTTTTATCGCTTCCACAACCATGCCCTCCTGCCCCATGGCGGAGCACATTATCACCTTGGCGTTTGAATCAAGCTGCTTGATGGTTCGCAACACCTGAATCCCATCCATTACCGGCATGGTTATATCCAGCAGTACGACGCCGGGTTTTTCCTCCTCATACTTCAAGACAGCCTGCTCACCGTCGCCGGCTTCCACGAAATCCGTATAGCCGGCCTTCTTGAGGTTGTCCTTTATCATCATCCTCATAAATGCTGCATCATCTACAATCAAGATTTTATTAGACATTCTGCGTACCTCTCCCTGTTAGTGATAAATCATTTTGTATTTAAAAGGCCGTCCCTTGCCTTCATGATCTCCGTAATCCGGACGCTGTAGTTGTCATCTACCACAATCACATCTCCTCTGGCAATGAGCCTCCCGTTAGCTACGATATCCACCTGATCTCCCGCCTGCCGGTCCAGCTCCACAATGTTCCCCGGAGCGAATTCGATTATGTCCTTAATCTTCTTCTTCGTCCTGCCCAGTTCCACCGTGATTTGGATCGGCACCGACATGATGAGATCCAGATTTCCGTCTCCGGTACCCGCGGCGCTCGCCGCCGCGCCGGTATTTGCCGCTGCAGCGGGCTGCTCCTGATGTGTTTCCGGCTCAAGAGGCTTGTAGTTGTAAGGTATCGCCTGCACCGTCTGGGTCGGATGCACTGGATGAGTCGGCGGCGCCGGCTGAGCAGGTTGGGCTGCCTGTACCGGTTGAGCCGGTTGTACCGGCGGTGTCGGCGGTGCCGGTGGCACCGGTTGAACCAGCGGCATGGATTGTACCGGCGGTGCCGTTTGTACCGGTGGTGCCGGTTGAGGCGGCTGTACCTGCGGCGGGACAACGCCGGGCGGTACCGTGGGTTCGGGTTGTTTTGGCATAGGATCCGCTCCTTTCGGGATTTGATCCGTCTCGTGGAGGATATCCGTATCTCCCAGGGACATTGCCGAAATCCTCTTAGCCAACTGAGGTTCCATGATGCTTATGAACTCGCTCTTTACAAGGCCCTCCACATCGAGATCAAATCCAATGCATACGATATGGTCTCCTGAACCAGAAAATCTTTGCCTTACGTCTGACACGTTCGTCGTGTCCAATACCTCCGGCGGGGAAATGTTGATCTTGATACCCAGAAAAGTAGCCAATGCACTGGATGCCGCCCCCATCATCTGATTCATGATCTCACATATGGCGCTCATGCTGATCTCATCAAATTCGTTGAGCTCGCTTGGATCGGTTCCCAAAAGGTGGGAAAGGATTAACTTTACGTCTTCCACCTTCAGCAATAACATGTTGAAACCGCCGATCCCCTCTATGTATCTGATCAACACACCCACGACAGGCTCAAGGTGTGAGAATTCGAAATCCTCTACCTTTGACACGCTCACCCTGGGTGTTGTAATGCTCACCTTTTGATCCAATATAGAGGACATGGCTGTGGCAGCCGAGCCCATGCTGATGTTCATTACTTCCCCGATGATATCCGCTTCCATCTCTGTTAGGTTGATTGAATTGCTCAAATTCGTCATCGTATCGGGTCCCTTCCTCTCTCAAAAGTTTCTCGTATGATGCTAGCCTTTTTCTTATTGAATACTCCCATCTCTCCTCTGAACCAGACGGTGTCTTCAATAACAAGGTCGATCAGTGAATCCGCTGGTTTATCCAACTTTATAATGTCTCCTACCTCCAATTCCATCAGGTCTTTAAGCAACACATTTGCCGTTCCCAATACTCCGGTAATCTCCAGTTCCGATTTGCTGATCTCGTCTATGATAGCCGTTTTTCTCTGGGCTTCCGTAACCTGATCGCTCTTCTTCGTTTTCTTGCTCTGTGCCGCTTTTATTTTAAACAGCTTGTCCAGCGTAATCGCCGGCACGCATATATTCAATTTTCCTTGTGTTTCATTGATCATGAAGTTCATGACAATGATTACCACATTTTCGTCCTGATTTATTCCCTGCAGAATCCGGGAATTCGTCTCTATCTTCAGCAATCGAGGAGACATCTCCACCTGATCGAACCAGACATTTTTCATTAAGTTAGCCATACCCTTCATAAAATGTTCTAAAAGGGTAAGTTCAATCTCCGAGTACTCCCTGTCCACCGTCAGCGGAACGCCTTCTCCGCCCAAAAGTCTGTCAATGGCGCAAAATCCGATGTCTTTGGATAAATCCATGAGTATCAGGTCTTCACCGTTGTCCGTTTCTTTCACCGTCAGATCCACCACTCCCATGAGCACCGAATCCGGCAGGGCGTTGTTAAATTCGTAATATCTCTGCTCTTCAACTTCAACGATTTCAACAAGGCAATATGTCTGCAGGATACCGGTAGCATAAGAAGAGACAATTCTCGCGTAGTTCTCGTAAATGCTTAACAAGAGCTTCAGCTGCTCCCTGGTGTAATGCTTCGGACTCCGGAAGTCATACTCCTTAACTTTTTTGCCGCCAACATCGGGAATGGCGTCGGCTTTCGACGCTTCCCGGGTCAAAATACTCAGAAGTTCGTCTATTTGGCTTTGTGATAGAATTTCAGCCATGGTAATCTCCTATGTGTCAAATCTATCTACTGCGTCAAATCTATCTAATCGATTAAAAATCGGTCATTTCATAGAATTTTTCCAGCTCTTCCTGCAACAGATCCTGTTTGCCTACAAGGATCTCCACCCGCCTGTTCTTCGCCCGGTTTTCTTCAGAATCGTTGGGCGCAACGGGCCTGTGCAACCCGTATCCTACGGCAAAGAGCTTGGCAGGGTCTTTAATGTAATTATCTTCTAAATATTTCAGCACCGCGTTGGCTCTCTCCGTAGAGAGATCCCTGTTGTTCACAATATCGTTGCCGGGACTCGCCTCGGCAGTATGCCCGTCGATACGTATAAATCTGGCGATGTGTTCGACCTGCGCCAGCGCTACTCCCACGTGATCAAGTATTTCTCGCCCTCCCGGCTTCAGCACTGCCCGGTTAGGCTCGAAGAACAAGTTGGACATGAATCTCACATAGACGACATTTTCGCCTTTATGCACCTTCACCGATGCTTCCAAACCATTCTCCTGCACATAGCCTCGAAGGTAAACGTACAGTTCATCCAGATCATCGATTTCCTCCAGCTCTATATCGCCCAATTCATCATAATCAATCAGTTCATCTTCACCTTGTCCCAGCTCGCTTTCATACTTCAAGAGCTGCTCGATAGTCTCCCTGTCTGCGGTAAAAGCCCTGACCAGCATCCTGTATTTCTCCTGGTCGATGGATGACATGGAGAAAAGCAGGATGAAAAACAC
>JAAYNC010000059.1:0-13941 GCA_012521055.1 Eubacteriales Family XIII. Incertae Sedis bacterium | reverse complement strand
ATATGCGATTTCGCTTTCTCCGTGTTCGGACAGAGCGCAAAATTCATGAGAGTCGCTTCCTCCCATGGCGCCAGTATCCGCTTCCACGGCTCTGAAGGTGAGCCCGCATCTGGTAAAGACTTTTTCATAAGCGTCATACATCTGACGATAGCTTTCATCCAGGCCTTTCCAATCCTTGTCAAAGGAATAGGCATCCTTCATGATGAACTCGCGGCTGCGCAATAGTCCGAAGCGCGGCCTCTGTTCATCCCTGTATTTCGTCTGTATCTGATATAGGTTTAAGGGCAGTTGACGGTAAGAATCCACTTCGTTTCGGACAATATCCGTAAACACTTCCTCATGGGTCGGCCCGAGACAGAAGTCTCTTCCGTTTCTGTCTTTAAGGCGCCACATTTCAGGACCGTAAGCATACCACCGTCCCGATTCCTGCCAAAGCTCCGCAGGCTGAATGGCGGACATGAGTATTTCCTGCGCGCCTTTTTCGTCCATCTCCTCCCGAATTATGTTCTCGATCTTCTGCAATACCCTTTTGCCCAAAGGCATGAAGCCATAGACGCCGGATACCAGCTTGCGGATCATGCCGGCACGAAGCAATAAAATATGGCTGGGAATTTCAGCTTCCGCAGGCACCTCCCTCAAAGTCTTCAGATACATTTTAGTCATTCTCATAGATGTAGTTCCTCCTGTAGCAGAATATTATTCGTCGGCTGTCTTTCTGTAGACTGCAGCGGAAGCCATGGCGGCAATCCCTTCTCCTCTGCCGCAAAAGCCCAGTCCTTCCGTCGTCGTTGCTTTGATATTGATATCTTCGCAGCCTATTTCCAATACTTGAGCTATGTTCTTTTTCATCTCTGCTATGTAAGGGGCGATCCTGGGCTTTTCCGCCATCACCACCGCATCCACGTTCCCGATTTCGAAGCAAGTTTCTCTTATGGCTGTTTTTACTTTCTCGAGCAGGTAAAGGCTGGAGATATCCTTATATTCCGGCCGGTGGTCGGGAAAATGCTTTCCGATGTCTCCCAGGCCGCATGCCCCCAGCAGGGCATCCATGACGGCATGGACCAGCACATCTGCGTCCGAATGGCCTTGAAGTCCAAGTCCCCACGGAATACGGACTCCTCCCAGGACAAGCTGTCGATTGGGAGCAAAAGCATGGACATCAAATCCCGTTCCTATTCTCCAGCCGGTTGTTGATGCCCTTTTTGCCATAGGTGACCCCGTCTCCCGCGAAGAATTCTCCTTAGCCACGTAGCATCCCATAGCCGAATTCACCGGGCTTTCCTTGGCCGATACCACAATTGACCGGGCAAATTGAAGGTCTTCTGAGGTGGTAATTTTGATGTTGGTGTAGCTGCCCGGGACCAGAGCTACGTGGTGTCCTAACCGGTGCACCAGTCCCGCATCATCCGTCCCGATAAACCCCTCTCTCATAGCTTGCCTATGGGTGTCAAAAAGCTTGGAGAATTTAAAGCCCTGCGGGGTATGTATGGCATAAAAGAGATTTCTGTCCGGGGTTTCTTTTATCCGCGATCTTTCCACCGTTGCTATGGTATCCTTTACAGGAACTCCCAGGGTGGCGGCTCCCCATGCATCCACGGCCTCTACTAACCGGCTGATTTCATCTTCCGAAACGAAAGGTCTTGCCCCGTCGTGAACCAACACGTAATCAGGAGTTGAAATCTCGTTTTCCGGCTGGACCTTTTCGCCTCTTTCTTCGCCCAGTTTAGAAATAACCTTTAAACCATTGTATACGGAGGCTTGCCTGTGTTCTCCGCCTGATATAATGGCGCGGATCTTAGGTATTTGTTTTCTGTCGACAAACTCTTTCAGGCAAAACTCCATGTCCTCTTTTTTAACAACAAGATATATGTCATCGACACAAGGATGATCCGAGAAAGCTTTTAAGGCTTTCTCCAGAATCATGTCATCCCCGATTTTGATATACTGTTTCGAAATGCCGCTACCCATTCTGGTTCCCGAACCGGCAGCGGCAATTATTACAGCAATCCTCTTGTCGCCATACATCCTTTTACTTCCCCTTTTTGGGTTTTGCAAATATCATTCTCCCGGCAGCGGTCTGTAACACGCTGGTCACTATGACATCGATAGTTTGGCCGATAAACTTCTTTCCTTCTTCGACAACAATCATAGTCCCATCATCCAGATAAGCCACTGCCTGGTTGCTTTCCTTACCTTCCTTGACCAGAAATAGTTCCATTTCTTCTCCCGGCAATACCACCGGCTTCAGCATGTTTGCAAGCTCATTTATATTCAGCACTTCCACCCCTTTGATGGAAGCTACTTTGTTCAAATTGAAGTCGTTTGTTACCACCTTTCCGCCCAGATTTTGAGCCAGTTTCAAAAGCTTCACATCCACTTCCGGTATTTCTTCCAAAGACTTGTCTCTGTCCGTGTTGTAGATCTCGATTCCGTATTCTGTCTGAATGCGATTAAGAATATCCAGTCCTCTTCTCCCACGGTTTCGCTTTAAGTTATCCGAAGAATCGGCAATATGCCGCAACTCTACCAAGACGAATTCGGGGATAATTATATTTCCCTCCAGAAATCCGGTTTTTAAAATATCGGCAATCCTGCCGTCCACAATAACGCTGGTATCAAGGATCTTAGGCGCGGCATCCCCGCTTTTTCCTCTCCATCTTGTGCCCAGCGCACCGCGACGACCGGCAGACAATGCCATCAGGATATCTTTCGCTCTTCTGGTTGCGATGAATACGCCTAAATAACCTAAAAGCAGGTAAGTCAGCACAGAGAGCACCGTTGCCACGAAGGGCAATTCAATGCCCATATAGAGTTGACTGATCAGATAAGCCAAAAAAAGACCGATCAGCAAGCCAAAGGTTCCTGTCACAAAATCCGCCGACGGAATTTTCTGCAGATCTGACTCTATACCCTTCGCTACCTTTTGGCTGCGTTCCTGGATGCCCGGTGCGATAGTAAAAAAAATAATTGCTCCTAGCACAGCACATATAATGCTGAGAACGGACTTTTGTGTATCGGTGAGAACCAGGACTTCACCCAGATTCGTCACTATCATCAATCCGTGGAATAAAAAAGAAACACCATAGCCCAGAAGCCCGCCACATAGCGTAATGATACCTCTTATTAACTTTTTTATCATGCATTTCTCACCCCCTTTCGCTTTTGATGACATAGTAATACTGCGTTAATACAAATTAACGCTCCGCTAAATGGCGGTTTCGATGACTTGATCTGCCTCTTCATAAGTCATTTTACCCACCAGTATAAGCTCGCTGATGAGAATCTGCTTGGCGTTTATAAGCATCTTCTTCTCGCCTGTCGACAACTTTTTGGCACGATCCGTCCGAACCAGGTTGCGCACCACTTCAGCCACCTTGCAAATATCTCCCGATTTAAGCTGCTCCAAATTTTCCCGGTACCTTCGGTTCCAGTTGGAGGACATTTCCGTAGATTCGGCAGACAACAGAGCAAATACTTCAGGCAGACGAGATATCGGTATAATTGGTCTTATACCGATATCTTCCGTTTTGTCGACGGGAATCATGATCTTCATATCGCCGCACGGCACCCTGAGGATATAGTACTCCCGTATTTGGCCTAGTATCTTCTTTTTCTCGATCTTCTCGATAATACCGGCGCCGTGCATCGGATATACGATTTTATCGCCGACTGAAAACATTACATAACCTCCCTAATAGTATTAAGTATATCGAAGTTGAGAGGTTATGTCAAGAAAGCATTCGGATAGTCTATCACATGGTATTTGTTATGTCAATAATTAAATTGGCCAAGTTACCGGGTCATTTCTGTCCGGGTCCAAAACGGAAAGTAACCGCGGTAATACTACTGATAAATTTTATTTCTGCACGGAATTGTCCTTCGGTCAGCGCCGGACTTGTTATCCAAGCTTAAAAATGGTATTCTATAGCGTGATAGTGTGATAGGATACATACCAGAAAACCTGGGTTTCCTGAATATTATAACGGGGAGGCGTTTATTATGAAAGCATTAGTCGGAGCTGTGTTGATAGGGCAGTCGGGAGGGCCTACCTCCGTAATCAATGCCAGTGCTCTCGGATGTATTGAAACCGCCATGGCTTCTGCCAATGTAACCAAGGTATATGGAGCGGCTCACGGAATCAAAGGCGCTTTTAACGACGAAATCTACGATCTGACTCAAGAAGATCCCGCCGAATTATCTCTGATGCGATACACACCATCCTCTGTCCTCGGTTCCTGCCGTTACAAGCTGGCGGATTTCATGGTGGATGATACGGATTATAAACGCATCCTGGACATCTTTAAAAAATACGATATCAGATATTTCTTCTACATAGGCGGAAACGATTCCATGGATACCAGCAGCAAGATCAGCAGTTATCTTTCTCAACACGACTATGAATGTCGCGTTATCGGCATCCCAAAGACCATCGACAATGATCTGGCCATAACGGACCATTGTCCGGGTTACGGAAGCGCGGCGAAATATATAGCCACCACCTTCATGGAAGTGAGCCGGGACGCAAAAGTATACGACAGAGGTTCCATAACAGTCATCGAAGTCATGGGCAGAAACGCCGGTTGGCTCACCGCAGCCTCTGCCCTGGCAGGAATAAAGTATAAAGATCATGGTCCTGACCTGGTCTATCTGCCTGAGGTCCCCTTCGATATGTCCAATTTCCTCTCGGATGTCTCCCGCGTATACGAGGAACAGGGCGATGTGCTGGTAGCTGTATCCGAAGGAATAAAAGACAAAAACGGCACATATATCGTCTCATATTTTTCCGACCAGACCAAAGAGAAAGACGCCTTCGGCCACGCCAAAATGGGAGGGCTTGCCGCCAACCTGGCAGAATATGCAAACGCTAAGCTCAAAGCCAAGGTCAGAGGAATAGAATTGAGTCTGCTCCAGCGCTGCGCGGCTCACCTGGCCTCTGCCACGGACGTGGAAGAAGCTTATATGGCAGGAAAAGCCGCATTTGAGGCCGCAGAAGCAGGCGTTACGGATAAAATGATAACCTTTGAGAGAGAACCCGGCGAAATATATAAGTGCAAAACCGGCCTGGTGGATTTAGTGGAAGTTGCCAATGCTGAGAAAAAGGTTCCGAGAGAGTGGATTAACGAAGCCGGAAACGGAGTGCTTCAACCGTTTATAGATTATGCCCTGCCCTTGATTAATGGGGAAGTGGACCGTCCCACTGAAAACGGACTTCCCAGGTTTGCCCGCCTAAAGCGCGTAAAGGCCGGATCGGCGGAATAAATTAGTTTTGAATAGAAACCTAAGCATAAATATTCGCTGTAACCGATAAAACAAGGCTGACCCGCCTTATGGAGGTCAGCCTTGTTTTTATCTTATTTTCGTCTTGTTATGGTGCGAACCTGGGTGAACTGCCTGTGCCCGTCCGGCGAGCCATGATAGCCGATTCCGCTCTGCTTGGCGCCTACCCAGGGAGAATCTCCGATACCGATGGGCCCCCTGTTAATTCCCACCATGCCCGCCTCCAGGCGGTTAGCCACCTCTTCCGCGTCCTTTTTGCCGAACACCGCTGCGCCCAGCCCCAGGGTGCTGTCATTGGCCAACCTTACGGCTTCATCTAAATCTCTAAACCTGGTGATGCACGCTACGGGCCCGAAGGTCTCCTCCTGCCAGATCAACATATCCTGCGTAACATTTGAGAGCACTGTGGGCAGAACGTATCTCGGCGGATGATCTGTGCCGCCTGCCAAAACTTTGGCGCCCTTTGCGACGGCATCCTCTATGTGACTTATGATCTTGTTGCGCTGTTTATCGTTGATGATAGGGCCTATGTTGGCTTCCGGGTCAGTCCAGGGGCCGATCTTATACCGCCGGACATTGGCTGCCGCCAGCTCTTCAAATTCGTCAGCAATCTTTTCGTCAACCAATATCCTTTCCGTGCTGACACACATCTGACCGGCGTTTTCAAAGCTGCTGGCCACGGCGAAGCGAGCGGCCCTCTCAATATCAGCGTCTTCCAGTACGATCAACGGATCTTTTCCGCCCATCTCCATAACCAGCCTCTTCAACCCGGAAGCCGCACTGGTCATGATCTTCTTTCCTGTTTCCCGGGATCCTGTGAATGCTACGAGATCCACCTCCGAACGAACCAATGCGTCGCCCAGCTTTCCGTCGCCGTAGACGGTCTGGAGAACGCCTTCCGGAAGAACTTCGTTAAAGGCATCCACGTAAGCGCCGGCCACGAGAGGCGTTTCTTCTGATGGCTTGTAGATCACCGTATCCCCTGCAGTGAGAGCCGGGATGATGAGCCAGTGCCCCATGGATACCGGATAATTCCACGGAGCGATTACCGCGCAAACTCCCAGAGGGTTATACTGAATTTGAGTCTCCATGCCATCGCCGTCTATTACCCTGGTCTTAAGCGCCTCTTTTATCTCTGCAGTTTTAAAAGAAACATCATCGCAACAGCTCATGACCTCATTGGTGGAACGCCTCAAATCCTTTCCCATTTCCCTGCTGAGAAGCTCCGCTATTTCGCCGGCCCGCCCGCGCAGCGCATCGGCACATTTATTTAAATAGTCAATCCTCTCATCTATCGTAAGCGCCGACCATATTTTTTGTGCATCTCTGGCTGCCCGCACCTTTTCTCCAAGTTCATCAATGTCTGTTTTTCGTACTGTTCCGATCATCTCCCCGTTGCTGGGATCATAGGAAATCAGAACATCTCCTTCTAAATTATCTGTCCTTGTTCCTGCCATTTTCCTTCTCCTTCTTCTATATAAATCGATTCATCAGATCATCAACAAACGCGTCTACATTATCGCTGTTAATACCGTATTTATTTATAAGACCCAAAACATGGTCTCTACTGTCCCCATCATCAAGGTCCTTTATCGAACTCATCACCCCTGTTCTGCGTCCGATCCGATAGATAATCTTCTCATTTTCCGGCAACTCGAGATAACCTTTCAGTACCGAAATTATTTTTTGCTTATCATCGGGTAAACGTCCGCCGGCTTCAGGAAGCAGGTTTATAATGTGATCGCTGCTTATTATTGTGCTGGTAACCCCTTCTAGGTTTTCTACCATTAAAAGGAGTTCTTCAATCATTTTGGTGTCATTAGCCCTGGTAAAAATCTCTTTTCTGTAATCCTCAATCAGAGAACCCCGTTGGGTTACGGCCAAGGTCCGGATTCGAATATAATCGGGATTTATTTTATTTAACGCATCCGCCGTTTCTATGGCATTTAACTCTGAATATTCGTTTCCCCCAAGTCCCGGGATGAAATATTCCGACAGCTCGATTCCTGCGGCCTTCACCTTCCTGCCTGCAATTATATGCTTTTCCTTTGTCGTCCCTTTGTCTACCAGTTTTAAAACCACATCGGAACCCGTTTCCATGCCGATGTGGATTCGATTCAATCCCGCATCCGCAATGCGCTTCATGTTCTCATCGCTGATTCTGGCCACTGTCTCGGATCTGGAATAAGAGGTGATCCGCTCTATTTCAGGAAACTGCTTTCTTATATAAATAAGGATGTCTGCCAGGTCGTCCGGCTTGATCACAAGACTGTCCGAATCCTGCAAAAACACCGACCTCATGCCGTTTCGATACCAATGGGCAGCCGAACTGTAAACCCAGAACTGTTCTTCATCCGACTTATTAAATCGGCTGATCATGCCGTTCCACTCCTGTGCATCGGCTGCTTCGGCCGCCTTAAGCAAATCCGTCCACATCTTTATCGAATCGATGTCCTTCATCACATGTTCCTTGGGACGGACGCTGAATCTCGTCTTTTTATAAACACCGCAGAATTTGCATCTGTTCCACGGACAATTTCTCGTAACCCTCAACAGTAAACTTGCCGCTTCGCTGGGGGGCCGGATAGGACCCACCTCATAGGCGTAATCTGTACATTCCTTCATCTGCTCACTACCTTTTTATTGATGCATCAATGAATGTTATATGACTTCTATAGCTTCCGCCAGGCTCTTAACACCCAGCAATTCGATACCTTCCGCAATCTCCGTCATGCGGCGGGCATTTTTCTTTGGAAGAATGATCCGTTGAAAACCCATCCGTGCAGCTTCTTTAACGATCTTTTCCGCATTCTGCACGGAACGCAGGTCGCCTGTCAGCCCTATTTCTCCCATAGCCAAGGTTCTCTTCGTGCAGGGTATGCGCTTGTAGGCAGAAAAAATCGCCAATGCTACGGCCAAATCAGTAGAAGTGCCTTCCGGGCGAAGCCCGCCGACGATATTTACATATACATCTTCGTTGATTAGGGAGATGCCGGCTTTGCGGCCAAGCACGGCCAAAATCATATTCAGCCGTGAGAGCTCCACTCCTATGGCAGTCCTTCTGGCAAAACCGATATGCGTAGGAGCGGTCAATGCTTGAACCTCAAGGAGAAGAGGCCTGGTGCCTTCATAAACCGCTGTGGCTATGGAGCCTTCCACGCCGTCTTCCATGCCTTCGAGGAAGCTTCCCGATAGATTTTCTATCTCTGCAAGTCCTTCTCCGGTCATTTCAAAGGCTCCCACCTCGCTGGTGGTCCCAAACCTGTTTTTGTAAGCCCGAAGGATACGGATTTCCTGGTTCCGTTCTCCCGTAAAATGTAGTACGCAATCCACCAGATGTTCAATGATCTTCGGTCCGGCCAGATCACCGCTCTTGGTTACATGAGCGACGATGAAGACAGGGATGTTTCTCTCCTTGCCTACTCGCATCAGCTCGTTGGTGCAAGCTCTCACCTGAGACACGCTGCCCGGCGCCGATTCCAGCTCCGCCGAATACATGGTCTGAATTGAATCTATTACCAAGAAGCAGGGTTTCAGTTCTTCCGTAATCGCAAGGGCATTTTCCATATTGGTCTCCGAAAGCAGGTACAGGTTTTCCATATTTCCTTTACACACCCGATCCGCCCGCATCCGGATCTGCTCCAAAGACTCTTCTCCTGTTATGTATAACACGGGCTGTCCTTTGGAGGCGATTTTGGAGGCCGCCTGAATAATCAGCGTGGATTTGCCGATGCCCGGCTCTCCCGAAATGAGGGTAAGGGAGCCTGTCACCAAGCCGCCTCCTAAAACCCGGTTCAATTCGCCGATCTCAGTATCTATCCTGCTTTCGGCCCCCGATTTTACCTCATCCAGCCTTACAGCTTTAACTGTTCTGTCCTGAGCTTCCCTGCGCCTTTTATCTTCAGCAGAGGCTGGTAGAACTTTCTCCTCCACCATGGAATTCCAGGCACCGCAGATGCATTGCCCCATCCATTTAGGGCTCTCGTTGCCGCATTCCTGGCATACAAAAACAGTGGTTCCTTTCTTTCCCATGCATTACCTCGTTCCCCGGCACGACCGGACATATTCACCGTCCGCACCGCTTTTAGTGAATAAAAACTCCACCATACGGATGCACAGTGGAGTTTCTCTTTGATAAAAAATGTAAATCGAGTTACTGTTCCTCTCTCTTTGCTTCTTCGATAACTTTCTCTGCTATATGAGGCGGAACTTCTTCATACCGCTCAAATTTCATCGTGAAGGTTCCCCTTGCCTGCGTCATGGCACGCAGGGTAATGGCATACTTGAACATCTCAGCCTGGGGCACCTCCGCAATAACTTTCTGGCCTCCGTCCGGCAGGGGTTCCATTCCCAAGATCTTACCCCTCCTCTTGTTCAGATCGCCCATTATATCGCCCATGTACTCTTCAGGCACGGTAATCTCCACCCTCATTATAGGCTCCAGCAGGACAGGGTTGGCTTCCACGATGCCTTTCTTGAATGCCAGGCTAGCGGCGATTTTAAACGCCATTTCGTTGGAGTCTACGTCGTGATACGACCCGTCATACAGCACCGCTTTGATATTAACAACCGGATAACCTGCCAAAGGCCCTTTCTCCATGTTCTCTCTCAAGCCTTTTTCAACAGCAGGTATATAGTTTTTGGGAACCGCTCCTCCGAAAATCTCTTCAGAGAATTCGAAGACTTCTGTGCTGGGCGAGAAGCGGATGTGCACATCGCCGTATTGGCCCGCTCCTCCTGTCTGCTTCTTATGCTTACCCTGCACATCGGATTTTCCTTTAATGGTCTCCCTGTATGCTACCTTAGGATCCACAAGTTCCACTTCAACTCCGTATTTCTCTTTCAGCTTGGCGGTGATAATCCCTATCTGTATATCACCCTGCCCGCCGATGAGGATCTGATGCATTTCGTTATTTCTCACTATCGTAAAGGAAGGATCCTCTTCCATGAGTTTCTGTATACCGGAACCGATCTTGTCCTCGTCGCCTTTCGCTTTTCCTTGAACCGCCATGAACAGGCAGGGCTCAGGAAATTCGATAGCCGGATATTGAATGTAACTGGCTTTATCGCAGAAGGTGTCTCCCGTCTGGGTATATTGCAGTTTCGTGGCGGCTACGATATCTCCCGCCTCAACGATGGAAACTTCTCCCTGGGTCTTTCCTCTGTAATGGAAGAGTGTACTCAATTTCTCCGCTCTTTCAGCCCTTGCATTGTAGAGCTCCATACCAGGCGTCACTTTACCGCTTATGACTTTAAGGAAGGAAATCTTTCCTACAAACGGGTCCACAAGAGTCTTAAAGACGAAGGCGGAAACAGGTTCGCCGGCATCGCATTTCCTCGTCACGGTTTCGCCCTTTTCATCCGTACCTTCATAGCCCGGATGATCCCCGGGAGTCGGGGCATATTTAAGAATGGCGTCTAAGAATTCTTTAACTCCTCTGCCGTCCAGCGCACAGCTGGTCATGATAGGTATAATGAACCTGGAAGCGATACCTTTAGTTAAACCTCTTGTAAATTCTTCATCGGTAAACTCTTCGCCGCTGAAATACTTTTCCAGCAGCTCTTCGTCGCTTTCGGCTACCGCCTCTGTGAGAGCCTCCTTCACGTCGCCTTCAATAGGCTCTGTCAAAACTACCAGGGAAGTACCGAACTTGGCTTTAAGATCTGCCACGATCTTGTCTACATCTACATTTTCCTTGTCGATCTTGTTGATAAGGAAAAATGTGGGGATATTATGTTCTTTGCAGGAGTTCCAGGCTTTTTCCGTTCCCACCTGGATACCTGCGGAAGCATCTACCAGAATAACGGCAGCTTCACAGGCTCTCAAGGCGCTGTTCACTTCGCCTACAAAATCAAAATAACCCGGTGTATCGATGAAATTAATCTTCTTTTTATTGTATTCTACGGGCACGATGGATAAATTAATGGAATATCCTTTTTCTATCTCCATCTTGTCGTAGTCAGATACAGTGTTTCCGTCCTCTACTCTTCCAAGCCTATTTATCACTCCCGTAGCAAGAAGCGCGGCTTCCAAAAACGTGGTCTTTCCGCTTCCTCCATGCCCGACAAGAGCCACATTTCTAACGTTATTGCTTGTGTAGCCTTTCATCTAAAGCACCCTCCTGTTTATAAGTATATTGAATGGAATTCCGTTCCAAGCGTCTATGCTGTTCTTCCTTCTCGGGTCCATACGTTTTGCAAATAGTATACCATTCCGCGGCATAAATGGCAAAGAAAATTATGCTCCGCTCCGGTCCGAATCTTTCTCTTCCGCTTTTTCTTCACCGCTAACTTCTACATACTTCGGTTCAGCAAAAATGGAAGTCGCGCGATTATCATTGTAAATATCCCGGCAATAGCAAGGCGTCCCACAGAGATCATAAATGCATTGGCCCCCACTGTTGCCCAAATCGCGGTGGTTTCTATAATGCCGTGACAGATAAAGAAGAAGACGGCAATCAGTATAAAATCTTTTCTTGGCAAAGGATCCTTTTTGTTCATTTCAATGAGGGTGCCTGCACCGTAAGTTACCCCCATTACAGTTGCCACCAACAGGGGAAGTATGGCCGGCGGAGAAAGTCCCAACACTTTTGTTACGGCTGACAACTTTTTCGAAAGCTTCTCCATGACGTGAAACAATTGAAGGAATTCGATCAATATCATAAGAGGAATGAGCACCTTCAACATACTGATGACCGTGGAAAAGCTTCCGGTCAAAAATTCATTTATTATAACCGCCCATGAAGCTGTCATAGAAAAATACCCCCTATCCGCGAAACTATCAAGCCTACGATAACAGCTGCAATAACCCTGTAAAGGACGAACTTTCCTGCCGGAAGCCCGATCTTCCGGCTCAGGGCGTACTCCACGGGAATAGAATGAAATACGAGATTAACCATAGCAATGGTAGTAATCTCCACGGGAGTAAACCCAAATTGAGTAGCAGCCGCAATAGCTCCATACTCATCTGTAAAGAACCCGGATATGAGGGGAATCGACGCTTCTCCAGGAAGCAAGAAAATTTTCATAGCCGGCTCGAAGATCCTCTCAAGAAATGACATGACCGGAGAATACTTAATAATCACTACCACAGCATAAACGGGTAAAACCACCTTCATTAGAGTGAGGGTGGTTTTAACGGCTTTGATAAAGCCGATTTTTATTGTTTGAATCGCAAGATTCATCAAATTCCTCCATAATAGTTTTGCCGAATGGCACTAGAACTCAGCCGATTTTGGCGTTCTTGGGAAAGGCAGCACGTCGCGAATGTTGGACATTCCTGTGATATACATGATGATACGATCAAAGCCCAGTCCATAGCCTGCATGCTTGACACCGCCATATTTCCTCAAGTCCATATACCATTTATACTCTTCTTCCTCCAGTCCCATTTCCCTTATGCGGCTGAGCAGGAGATCGTAACGCTCTTCCCTTTGGCTTCCTCCCACAATCTCTCCCACTCCGGGAACCAATAAATCCATGGCAGCAACGGTTTTTCCATCTTCGTTCAGACGCATGTAAAAGGACTTGATATCCTTGGGATAGTCGGTCACAAATACGGGTTTGCCGTATACCTTTTCGGTTATATAACGCTCATGCTCCGTCTGCAGATCCATTCCCCATTCCACAGGATACTGAAATGTTGCTTTTGATTTCTTCAAAAGGTCGATAGCTTCCGTGTAGCTGATCCGCTCAAAATCAGAATCCACTATATTCTGTAAACGGTCAAGGAGGTCTTTGTCGATAAACTCATTGAAGAACGCCATGTCCTGAGGCGCATTTTCCATGGCATAATTAATTATATATTTGATCATATCCTCCGCAAGATCCATATTGTCAGAGAGATCTGCGAAAGCTACCTCCGGCTCAACCATCCAGAACTCGGAAGCATGTCTCGACGTATTGGAATTCTCTGCGCGGAAAGTGGGACCGAATGTGTATACCTTGTGGAAAGCCAGGGCAAAGGCTTCCGCCTCAAGCTGTCCGCTCACGGTGAGGTTTGTGGATTTGCCGAAGAAATCCTGTCTGTAATCCACTTTTCCGTCAGCAGTTCGCGGCGGGGATTCCAGGTCAAGGGTAGTGACACGGAACATCTGGCCGGCTCCTTCCGCGTCGCTGCCGGTGATTATAGGAGAATGCACATAGATGAACCCCCGTTCCTGGAAGAACTTGTGAATCGCATAGGCAACCAAGGATCGGACACGAAAGACGGCTGAAAAAGTATTGCTCCTGGGGCGAAGATGTGCAATTTCTCTCAGGAATTCCAGACTGTGACGTTTTTTCTGCAACGGGTAATCCATTGCGGAGCCTGCCTCCACCGAAACCTGTGCGGCCTTAATCTCGAAGGGCTGCTTGGCTTCGGGAGTCAAAACCAAAATCCCTTTCACCGTTATGCCGGAGGCAATTGTAATTTTCGAGACTTCGTCAAAGTTCTCGATACCCTCCTTTTCATACACAACTTGGATGGATTTGAAACAGCTGCCGTCATTCAGTTCGATAAATCCAAACCGGTTGGAGCTGCGATTCGTGCGCACCCATCCGCTGACCTGCACCTCCTTGTCCGCATAATTATTTGGAGCATCAAATATTTCTTTTACCGATATGTCTTTCATACTATACCTTCTTATTATGTTAATTTAATCATTTTTAAGCGCCGGACAAATT
>JAAYNC010000079.1:0-17995 GCA_012521055.1 Eubacteriales Family XIII. Incertae Sedis bacterium | reverse complement strand
TATGAAAAATCGAAGCAAGGAAGCAATAAGGTGTTGACTACTATATGGCCAATAATAAAGTAATCGATATACATAGAAACAGAGAAAGAAACGTAATAAATATAGTTGGCTATTCTGAATACGTAAAATGTACCGGAGCACCAGAAGCAGCCACCCATCCCCGGAGAGTAAGCAAATTATGCGAAGCTATAGGAATTGCAATGGGATTGTCCCAACCGGAAGTAAACAAGCTCAGAATCAGCGGACTCCTTCACGATATCGGCAAAAACTCAATAGACAATCGCATTATAAACAAATCCGGTCCGCTTACGGAACAAGAATGGAATCAGGTAAAAATGCACCCAACCACCGGCTATCGAATATTGAGTTCGTCACAAAAGACGAAAGAGATAGCCAGATTTGTTTTATACCATCATGAGAGGTTTGACGGGCGGGGCTATCCGGCTGGATTAATGGGAGAGAAAATACCTCTCTTTTCAAGAATAATAGCTGTTGCAGACGCTTACGACGCGATGACAAACCAAAGATCTTATAAAAAATCTTTAAATAAACACGAGGCTGTTCAGGAACTGATAAAAAATAAAGGAAAACAATTTGACCCGGATATAGTTGATATTTTCATTGAAAAAGTTTTGGGCAGTCGTTAAATCGCAGCAACAGACTGCCGCCCTCCTCCTTTCTAAAGCACACTTTTTTATCTTTCGCTGTTGTGTCGATTCGGATTCCATAAAAACCGATTTGCTTACTCCAAATCCGATCTGTTTTACACCGTTTCTCACTTATGAATTTCATGCCGCTTCATCATTTATTTGACCCGGCAGTTCTGGATCTTGAGTTGTTTTTGTCTACTGCCGGCCCGGATGCAGAAAAGAAATCTGGGGATTGACTGGGCCCGCGGAATGGGATTAACTAGAAGCAACGGATATTTATTTTATTGCGTTCACGGCAAGACAACAGAAAAATAGATTCGAAGGCTTTAACAACAAACATCGGATTACAGATTCTCGGGATATGAAACGGACAAAGAAAGGGGCGCGGTTATGGAAATCGGCAGTAAATTCGCGTTGTTAAACGTTTCGGTCGTAGACGGCAAGGGCGGCTGGCCGGAAGAGAACAAAGCAGTAATCGTAAAGGACGGCATCATCCACTGGATCGGCCACATGAAGGATTACAAGAAAGAAGATGGCGTGCAGGAAGTGAGCCTGGACGGTTTTTACGTGATGCCGGGAATGATAGATGCCCATGTGCACCTGGCCGGGGGTCGGGGCGATATGGAATACCAGGAAATGGAAGTGATAGCCGAAAATAAGCTGGTGAGAGCCATGCGTTCGGTCTATGAGGCTCAGGCCGTGTTAAAGCGCGGTTTTACTTCCGTTCGCGATATTTCCTGGAACGGACTCTACCTGAAGAGGATCTTCGGAGACAATACTTTGCCGGGGCCGAGGGTTATCGCATGCGGGCCCGGCTTATCAAGGACGGGCGGACATGCGGATTTGTATCAATACACGGAAGATTACGTGAGGGAAAACGGATTTTGGAGCATTATTGCAGACGGACCCGAAGAGATACGGAAGGCCGTGCGGAGGGTGCTGCGGGAAGGGGCGGATCAGGTCAAAATCTGGGCCAGCGGCGGTGATAACTGGCCGAATGACCGCAGCTGTGATGTGCATTATTCAATGGAAGAGATCGTAATGTGCGTGGAAGAGGCCCATAGGCAAGAAGGTACTTTTGTATGCGCTCATGCGGAGAACAGAGAATCCATATCCATGTGCGTCGATGCGGGCGTCGATACCATAGAACACGGAGAGGATCTGGATGAGGAACTTGCGGTAAGGATGGCAAAGAAAGGCGTCATCTTAGTTCCCACCCTGGCACTGGTCGTTAACTGGCACAAAGACTTCGTCCCCACCGGCGATGCGGCTCCCAAAAAGATACGGCCCGACGTGTTTTTGCACAGAGATGTGCCGCCCAGCGATGAGGACGGGGAGTTTGAAAGCCAGAGAGCCAAAGAGAGTTTCCAGCTGGCCGTTGAAAAAGGCGTTAAAATAGCCCTCGGATCGGATACCGTGTATGAACCCCTGACAAAGTGTGGCGAATACAGCGCAAGGGAATTTAAAGCGTTGGTGGAATGCGGGCTGACGGTGCCGCAAGCCATTCGCGCGGCCACGATGGGTTCCGCCGAGGCGCTTAATATGAGCCATAAGATAGGAACGGTGGAAGTAGGCAAAGAAGCCGACCTGTTGGTGGTGAGAAAAGATCCTACGAAGAGCACAGATGTGCTGTATAACGCGGAAAATATATATCTCACCTTTATCAAGGGCCGTTTGACCGTGGAGGACGGCCGGTTTGTATGGTAAATGGAAAGGCGGCAATAGCATCGTTTTATCAGCAAATATGGAAGGGCGGAAGCTTTCGTTCTAGACAAGTACGGAACTTGAAAACCTCGACATTGCGATCGAGGTTTTCTGCTTTGCCTTCTGTTTGAAACGATTAAAAACAACGGAGCACTTACTCAAGCGCAGATTCCAAGTAGTGCGCAACCTGGTAAAGCAGATCTTCGCTACACGGACGGCCGATAAGCTGCAGCCCCACAGGTAGTTCGTCCAGGACACCGCAAGGTATGGATATGGCAGGCAATTTTGCCAAAGATGCAAGCCAGCAACAACTCATAATAGGTATGAGGGTATTGTATTCTTTGCCGTTCAGGATTATCCGCCGTGAATTTATGTCGGGCGCGACCGTACCCAAGGTGGGCAGCACCATCAGGTCAACCTCTTTTTGATGTTCGGCAATCAGCGCGATAAATTCTTTCTGCAGCTTGAGTGCGTTTTCATATTCTTCCCAACTGCAGCCGGTTTCCATGAACTCCAGCACTTCGGGGTGGAACAAGCCGGGATGATTGTCGATATCCACTTTTCTTGCCTTGTAACTGTCATAGTGAATCAGGCTGTTCGAGGCCGCCAGGTATTTTTTCAGATCGCCAGGCAGCCTTACTTCTCTAACCGACATGCCTGCCTGCTCCAGCAGTTTAACGGCATTCGGCACCATATCCACGACGCGGACATCTACTTTACTTTCAAAGTAAGAGTAAGGAATCCCCACTGTCATTCCGGCTAAAGGTTTGTTGATTAAACTGGTAAAGTCTGTGACGGAACCTTTCCGTGAAAAAGGGTCGCGAGGGTCGTAACCGGACATGACATTCAGCATCAAAGCGTTATCTTTTACGCTGCGGGTTATCGGGCCGACCGTATCCAGGTGGTTGGAAACTTCGAAGCAGCCGTTAAGGCTGACTAACCCGTGGGTAACCCGCATGCCGACGATGCCGCACATGGCAGCGGGGATCCGAACCGATCCGGCGGTATCCGTGCCTATTGCGGCAGGCACGAAACGGGCAGCCACCGCAGCTCCGGAGCCGCTGCTTGAGCCGCCGGACATCTTGTTCAGGTTTCGGGGATTGCGTGTGGGACCGAAGCAGGATCGATCACCCGTTGGAAATAGCGCAAACTGGTCGGTGTTTGTTTTTCCCAGCATGATACCGCCCGCATCGAAGAGACGGTCCACTACAAATGCGTTTTTCGCAGGACGGAAATTCCTGTAAAGATCGCATCCTGCCGTCGTGGGAGCGTCTTTTATAAAAATGATATCCTTTACGGTAAAGGGGATGCCGTCAAAAAAGCTCTTCCGTTCCCCGCCGCACATTCGCTTTTCAGCCTCTTTTGCCTGTTCCATGGCCAGTTCCGGAGTCATGGCCACAAAAGCGTTAATGGGTTGATTACGTTCGTCTATATACTTTAACAGATATTCGGTCAATTCGACGGGGGACAGTTGCTTCTTGTCAAACAGATCGGATAGTTCTTCAATACCGAGTTGTTCCAAACCTTTGCTCGGTGCGGTAACCATACGGATCTCTCCCTTCAACAACATAATTAAACATGCGCGCTCCGGAGGATATCCTGCCTCTCCGGGTCGGACTTATGCTTTTCACTTACCGCTTAAACTGGTCATACTATAGTTTTTAAAATATTTGATAAAGCAGATTATAATTAACAATCCTGCTCCGCCAAGTCCGATATTCATCGTGCAAACCAATATCATGAAATTATTCAGGAGATAGCCCACAAATCCGGTAAACATGATTATGGCGTTAGCAAAACAGGCAATGCGTAAAGTACGCGTGGACTTGCCGCTGCAAACGAAAGCCCCAGCGCAAGGCTGCATAGCCCGTAAAACACAGTCCAACCGAGCATATTGATGCCGTTGATTGCAGAAATATTGTAGCTTTGCGTAAACTGTATCAACCCATCCATGTTGCCGGCTTGAATCTGAAGCCGGGTTGATGTGATTTGAACAAAGTAAGCAACGCTTACACAAACGCAGAAAGAACTCTGATTCGTTAACTTTGAAAAATATAAAAGGCAATGTTGCCAATGTCGTCATCAGAAACAGTATCGATAATTTCTCGCAAGGATACAACAATACCATAACCAAAGTTATCGTACTGAGTACGGAAAAAATGAGCTGTAAAAATGGTCTGATTGATCGGGCAGACATATACAGCCCCTTTCCTTATCGGATGGAATAGACAGCTATCAATTCATTTTATCACGGATAAAATGAAAAATCATGTATAAGTCTAATTTCCTATGTTATTCAGCGGCCTTGAAATTGTAGACAGGTTTTATAATGCCGAGAATTTCTGCCGTATCCTGGATTTTATCGATAATTTCCTGCATTGGTTTGTATGCCATCGGGCACTCATCCAGGGTTGATGGATTGATGGATGTCGTGTAGATTCCTGCCATTGATTTTTTGTACTCGGACAATGAGAATGATTTTTTCGCTTCGTTGCGGCTCATCAGCCTTCCCGCGCCATGCGGAGCTGACCTGTTCCATTCATCATTGCCTTTGCCCCTGCATATCAGGCTGCCATCCCTCATATTATTAATCGGAATTAAAAGAATCTCATCTTTTTCTGCGGATACGGCTCCTTTTCTGATAATCCTTTTGCCGATATCGATGTAATTGTGTATTGCCTCGAAAGACTCCATGTCTGTTTGCCACAATCCCATGGATTTCAATATATCGAGCGCGATAGCCTTGCGATTGAGGGAAGCGTACTTCTGCATGATCGCCATATCATGGAGATAATCTGAAAGACTTTCCCCTTCCAGCCACGCCAGGTCTTTTTTTATTTTGCCGCTGACCTGCCTGTAAGCAAAGTATAATATAATGGCGTGCAACATCCTGCCGTTAAATTTATTTATTATAATGATCAGCTAATTGGAAGCAGAGCGGATCGCCAATCCCAAATATAAAATCTGGTATATCAAACTTTAAGGCGTTAATAAATTTATATATCGCACGATCGAGACATAACCATAAAACCAGGCTATGCGGTTGCAAAATCGCAACAAGATGTTTCCGATTTGCAACTCTTATCAAGATTATGTTTTACGGCAATTTTTGAAATATCAGAATAATATGAAAGTAATGGTTGCATAATGCAACCATTACAGACTGTAGACAAAGCGTCTCAGAAAACAGAACTTCTTGTTTCAGCAAATGTAAAATGCAAAAACCCCGGCACATGGCCGAGGTTTTAGCATTTGGCACTCCCGAGACGATTCGAACGTCCGACGCACGGTTTAGGAAACCGACGCTCTATCCACTGAGCTACGGGAGCATGTTATTGGGATTGCTGCATGGAATGAATTAAAATTCATGTCCGCAATTCAGCAGTAGTAATTTTAGCATAGCTGCGTCTTTCTTTCAAGGGATTCTTTGAGCAAGCGTCACTTTATTGAGATGTTAAAAACTGTAAGCTCAATTCACGCCGACCCGGCCATTTCTACCCATTTACTTATGCTATCTGGTTTGGATTAGGGTTTCTATGGGTTCAGTAAGTGGCCATCTCTGACCATATTGTTTATCTCCTTGGTCTTGGTCAATTATGTAACGTGCCTCTTCGGTCATCTCTGATCATATATTTATGTCATAGGTTATACTGATGATTTATTATTCCGATTTATTTGACCACTCCATGTTATACTGTTTTGCGCCGGTTGGCTCGTCTTCCGTTTCATCTAAAATGTTAAAGCCGGATTTCAGCAAAATATCCACGAGTTTTCTATTGCCTGTATATACCTTTGCTATCAAGCAGGGGAACAGTTCCTGGCAGTAACTCAGCAATTGTTCTTCGATTTGCTGTTTTTGGTTGCTCTCAATTACGTGTAAGCCATCCACTTCCATGTCATTCAATATGCTGATAAATCCGGCTATCTTGCCGTCGGTTTCATAGACAAAAATCCTTGCATTGTCCCTATAGTTGGCGCGAACGGAATCATAAATAGTATGCCAGCGGAGCGTATCGATAAAGGGGTGGGATGCAAGATTGGAACTGAGCCAGATGGACATAATTTGCGGAAGATCGTTTAGAGCGGCGGCTCTGATTTCCGGCGTGGTTTCCGTTTGCTTTCTTCTCAGTTTTCGAATATGTCGCGGATCCAAAAAGCGGTTGACCAAATAGGCAACGACAATGCCGAAAATTGTCTCAATGAGCCGGAAGATACCGTAATACACCGGAGGGACATCTTTTTCTCCTATCAGTATTATCAAGAAAACCACCAGGCTGATAACGATGCTGGCCTTTACTTTTAGTATATTGCACAGGTAAATGATCAGCACCACGCCGCTTATGGCCAACAAAGTGGACACTTCGAATGTCATTTGCTCGATCAAAAGCAGGGCCAGGATTCCCAAAACAGCGCCGATGAAAGTCCCGGTGACTCTTTCAATGCCGGTCTGCAAGGAGTTTTGCAACGAAGACTTCATGCAGATAATAGCGGCAATGGCAGCCTGGATCCCGTCGCTGATTCCGATTAACTGGAAAAAGGCAAGGCAAATACCTACTGCCACAGCAGTTTTGATATTTCGCATACCTATCTTATATCGAGGATCGCTCTGCTTTTCTCCGTTCAGACCTTCCACGACATTCACCTTCCTTTTGTCGAAATTGGGCGATTCATGTACAGATAATACCATATTACAATTAGGGTGCGCAATCTGTGTTATATGCATGGGAAGCTTGCAGCGAAAAGGCGGTAGCGGCAATTTGGATTTTGTCGAATCGTCAGAGTTCGAAATTTACAAGAAGAATATGTAGATAAGTTTCGATAGACAGCCATTCTTATTTCACTTATATTTAGATGGGGACGACATGGAATACTTCGGACAAGCATAACAGTTCAGTTATTATCGATGGAAGCCGTCTTTTACGGGATGGGGGGATATCAATGAAAATCGGGATAATTGTATTTTCTCGAACCGGCAACACGTTGAGCGTGGCGGAAAAACTCAAGGAAGAATTGGGTGCGAAAGGGCATGATCCGGAGCTTTTGAGAGTGATTCCGGCAAGGGATGATCTGAAAGCGAAGCCGCCGATGGAGTTCAAGTCCGCTCCTACTGTGGATGGATATGACGTCTTGCTGTTTGGCTCACCGGTGTGGGGATTTCAGCTTTCCACAGTGATGCAGGCATATCTTGAGCAGTTGCCGCCTTTGGAAGGCAAGAAAGTCGGTTGTTTTGTAACCCATATGTTTCCTTTTGCCTGGCTAGGCGGAAACAGTACCATAAAACAATTTAAGCAAATATGCGAAACAAAGGGCGGAAAGGTTTTAGCTACGGGTATCGTAAACTGGTCTTCAAAAGGCCGTGAAAAAGATATTGCGATAACAGTTGAAAAACTAAGTAATATAATAGGCACTTAATCTAATGTAATGGAACCGCTTGTGCATAATATTTATTGCTGCAACTATCCCCTTTAGATGTGCAAAAATTTAGATTGTACGTACGTAGAAAGAAAAATACTCATGTAAATCTACGTACAATCTTAAAATTTGCACAGAATACCCTGAAAAATGGAAATTATCATGAGCAAATCTACGTACAACCTGAAATTTTGCACAGTTTGGTTCCGGCTGGCAAGAAAGTTGTAAAAAGTGTTGTAAAAAATGTCAGACACCAAATACAAACACCAGACAAATAGGTGCTTTTTATACATAATTGTCAATCGCAAATAGACGATACAAAGATTTGATATCCACACGCGGAGAGGGTAACGCCACATATGTCACGAGCCGTCATAAGATACGCACTATTAGTCGCAGGTTCCATAACCCTTGTACTCGGGCTCATCGGAATATTCATTCCCGTGCTGCCTACGACTCCGTTTCTCTTGGTTTCGGCCTATTGCTATTTGCGAAGTTCAAAGCGAATGTACAACTGGCTCATTCACCATAAAGTCTTGGGATGTTATATCTACAATTACCTGGAGCACAGGGCCGTTCCGAGAAAAACAAAAATAGGAGCCATAGTTTTCCTATGGCTCACCCTGTCCATATCTATTCTTCTCATCGCCAATTGGCATATTCGCGCCGCCCTGTTTGTGATAGGGGTATGCGTGAGTGTCCACTTGTTCACTTTAAAAACACTGGACTCTAAAGATCTATCCTTGAAATCCAAGGGTCTAGTTATGGAATCCAAGGACCTATCTTTACCTCTGGAATCCGAGGATCGATTTGCCTCTAAAGGATCCTAACGTGGATACGAAACCGCTTAATTGATCTGAAGAAAAGTGCCCGATCGGACGATGGCCGGGCAAATTATCGTTTAATGTCGAACTGCTATCAAATGGGACAGTTGGCATAGCACCTACGCATAAGCTGTAGGACAGGTATCCCTTCGTTCGCACAGATCGCAAGGTCTAATACTTCGTTCGTCCTTTTCCCTCTGAATACCGAATATGCCTGACACGCTTTTCTTGGGATGCATCATGAATTTGTCACTCAGTGTAACACCGATAACTCCCGGATCCAGCGCATCAAAGATAAGCGTCTGCATCTCGATGGGGATGTTGTTCTGTCCGGGGCTGAAAGAATTTGTGACATAAAGGCCGTCTTGCTCCAAATTCTTTGCAATGGATTGCATTATCCACTTGTCGGCGCGTTCGATGAATGCGGTGCCCCAATTATCAAGAAACAGCTTGTTCAGCATATTTTCCTCGGCGGCGTCCAGCTCATCGTAGCCCTTAAGAGTGGCAACAATGAAACCCAGCTCAAAAGAGCGGCCAAATATATCCGGCAGCAATTCCGACTCTAAAACGATGCCGTTTTTCAGCCGGATACTCTCCTTGTCCATGCTTTCGATCTCATAGGATTCAAAAAGACATTCCATAGTAAAATGCCGATAGGCCAGCTCTCTGGTCTGGTTGAAGGTCTTCTGAAATTTAGCCGGTATGTTTTCCATATCGATGTTCATCATGCGGCCAAAAAGTTCATCAATTCCAATAACTTCAGCTACGGGTATTTTCACGATTTTTCTTTTTAGAATGCTCATACACAAGTCTCCTATTGATGAACTCTTCTATAAAAATAATCTTCCGTTAAATAATATAATGACGATCAACATTTCCATTATAGCATGGAAATGAACGAACAGGCCAGTAAATAATAGGCACAATTCTTTCGTTTTTCCTCTGCTGAAAAATTCCTTACGATTTTCATCTCATATGCTCCCTTCCTCATAGACTGTTTTTTATTTCATCTGTCTACTTTATGGGTAGCATATCCGACCCAGATCATCGTAGCTTATTTCAAAATAGAGCAGCGGCATTTCCTCCAAAATCCCAAAAACGTTGCCCCTTGGAAATAAGTTGCATTTGTTGTCAGACACTTTTTACAACTTATTAAACTTAATTGAAAAAGCAAAGAACCCGCTGCACTGCGGATTCTTGCTTTGGTACTCCGTCTGGGACTCGAACCCAGGACTCCCTGATTAAGAGTCAGGTGCTCTACCAACTGAGCTAACGAAGCATATTATAGGCTTTTTGGCGCATATTAGATTTTAGCATCGAGACAATAACTTGTCAACAAAAAAGTTGAAACTTGAAACTTGTAAAAAGTGTCTGTTGTATTTGGTGTCTGACACTTTTTACAACTAATTTTTTGCATACTTTCGGGATGGCCGGGAACTGGGCTGTGCAAAAAGTGGAGTTTTGTGTGACGGCATTGGAATTTTTATCATATATTGGAAATTAACGTGTGTTATTCGTTAGTTATACCCGGTATATTGTATTAAAATGGATCATTTAGCAAAAGCTACACTACACAACTCCACTATAACTCCACTTTTTGCACAGTCCAGTTCATCTATGCGCATATTGCACAATTAGTTATTAAAGACTTGCAGTTTCCGCCGTAAAAAAATTTTTGTTCCTCAAATTTCCGCTAATAATACAAATCCCTTTGAAGCAAAATAATGCTCGAGGAGGGATTTAAAAATGGCAAATAACCGCAACGATTGGTCCGATCTTACCAACCAGCAGAGAAGCAAAGCTCGGAACGAACAGACACAGAAGGCGAGAAATAAAACTCAGAGGCAACGGGCCGAGCAGAGAAATCAGGGAGATCAGACCAGACAAACAAACAGAGTCGATCAGTGCACAGAAAGAAGAGAGTACTAGTTCTGCCACAGTTCGACAAAGCTTTTGCAAAAGTGGAGCGACTGCGCCTGCCAAAAGGCGCAGCGCCTTCCGCACCAAATCTCTCCATTTACTATATGGACGGGTTAGACCCGTCCACTCTTTTTTAAGTCTAAAAATCTTGACCTCGCAATATATGGCGAATTTCATAAAATCCCACGTATAGGTACTCGTACAAAATGTTAAATCCCAAAGGTTAAATTGACATCAGCTATTGGCAGAGACTAAATTGTTCACATGTTCTGCATGTAAAGGTGAAATCTTTCGCTCGCAAAGACAAAAAGCCTTCGATTACATGTACGCATGTGGATCCGAATATGCAAATAAGCAAGATCCTCTTCTGCTATCAAAAGCGCAAACAGGTTGTAAAATCACGACATGAGCGATCTTGTAAGGAAACAAATAATTGCTATATATTGGGGGCTGTATTATAATAATAGAATAATCTTTAGGGGTTAATTCAAGTTGTTTTTCATGGAAAACTGCAGAGGAGGCACTATGTTCTGTGAAATATGCGGCAGCCCACTGAGCGAAGGGGCAAAAGTTTGTCATGTATGTGGATCTGAAATTACCGGAGCGGAAGAAGCGACGGTAGAAACCACTGACATCCGCGTACAACAGGAAAATAACAAGGTGCAACAGGGAAATCACCAGCCGCAACAGCGAAATAGCGGACCGCAGCAGCAAAATAGCGAGTCGGAAAAAACGGATGAGGAAGTTGTTGAACAAGATATGGCGGCGGAGGCATCCGATGATGTGCACATTAAATGGGATTTGAGCGGTTTCCCGAAACCGAGGAAGACAGAAGAAGTGAATTTCCGTTGGAACCTAAATGGTGATGATATAGGACTAACGCAAGTCTCCGATGAGTCAGCGCCGGATCTGACAGGTGAGTTGGATCGGCATTTTACCTTCGATAAAAGCATAGAGGATTTCCAGGAACTTCTGGATCGAAAATACGAAAAAATAAAAGATTACTCCAAACCTACGGAGAAACATCCCCGTATAGAGCGGATGAATTTAACGGACCGGCTTAATCTGGAAGAGATTCAATCGAAGGAAGTAGTTTCTTCGTCATTTAATCCGACGGAAGGAGTTCCTTCGTCATTTGATTCGGAGGAAGAAGAAACGCCTGAATTCCGGCTTCCGGGGCAAGAGCGGGCAGAAACAGAAACCGTGCTTAAATCCATGAATGTACATAAAGATCAGGGAAATCAGGATCAAGAGAATCAGGTGGAAATTATTGCGGAAAACGATGAGATTTTCATTGACGAAGAGGAAGAAGAACCCGAAGTAATATGGGTGGGCAAAACAGCGCACGAAGCAGCTCACGGGGTGGCTCGCAAAACAGCGCACGAGGCAGCTCGCGAAGAAGCGCGCAATCAGGGCTTGGAAGCGCTTGGCCAAAAAGAGGATATGCCGAGCTTGGACGTAGAAGCGCCGGATATGGACGCAGACATGCCGGATATGGAAGCAGAAGTGCCGGAACCGGGCGAGAAAACGTCCGATCTTATTGCAGAGAAAGAAGATTTATCCGGCGGAGAAGAGGATATATCGGGGTCGAAAGACCACATTTCGGATAAAAAAGAGGAGACGCTGCGGCCGGAAAATGCAGAAGTGCCAACGGCAGACAGCGCAGAGGAGACGCCGGAAAAAACCGAGGATACGGCGGAGGAAGATCAGGAACTTGCCCCCCTTTGGTTTGAAAGTAAAGAAGAAGAGGTAGAAGTAAGAAGAAGAGGTTACATAGGCAGAGTCATTCTTGTAGTGATTATCGCCGCGTTGCTGGCGGAAGCAATCATATTGAGCATCCAATATTTTATGCCTGAGAGCAACGCAGCGAAAAAAGCCGGAGAAATCAATACGGCAGTAATCGAGACCCTGACGGAGTGGAAAGATAAGACCGTGAACTTCTTCAAGGGCTCCGGCGAGGAAGAAGCAGAAGTTCCAATTCTTCCCGAAGAAGAGGAAGACGATCAGCCCGGTTTGCACGAGGAGGAAGAGGATACAGACAAGGAGCCGGATACCACACCGGCGGCAGATAAAAATGCACTCATCTCCGCTGTGTCAGGTCTGAATAAAAATATAGGCAAGGTAGAGGCAAACGATAACCTTGCTTGGGAGTCGGGCAAGGATTACGCCATTGTCGATATTAAGAATTCGAAACCCATTGAAAACAATCACTGGTATACGGACGCAAACGGGAAGCATTTTTATTACGACCGGGAAATCGTTGCCACACTCATAGATTTCGATTCCAAATGGGTTGATTATGTCAACGGCGGCAGTGATGACGTAATCGACCTTACCAAAAAAGGAAGCAAGGCATATAATAACGTAGCCACTTTCTCCAAGGTGGGAAAGGTGGAACAGACTTTCCTGTTGTTGCAAATAGGAGAGATACGTGAAGGGAAACAAGGTTTTTACGCCTGGACCTATGAGGAGATCAAAGAGGTCCAGGGAGGCAACACTTCAATTAAGAAATACAACTGGATCTACCAACTGGAACCGGTTGACGGAAAAATGAAGATTACCAACTACTATAGATATTAATTCCACATTAATTCTATAAATTTAGCCTGCGAATTTATTTGTTCTGTAGATTTACTAATTTTTTCGGGTAGAATAATAATACTAGCCCGGTCGGGTACACGTGAAGCCGATATTAGAAAAATGAAAACCACCGAAACCCGGCGAGATTATAATACTAATAAAAAGCAGCTTTGGAGGTAAGTATGTCGACAAAATCAATGTTCAAGAGGGAAGAGATCGGTCAGGGCAACATCGCATTTTCTCCCTCCCGCACAACCATTGAACCGGCCTTTTATGGCAACAACGTCAGAAAAATTCTGGATTTAAAAGAAGCGTATCATATGGCCAGGAAATCTCCGGGAACCATTACACTGGACATGCCTGTGTACAAACCGGAAGAGATCGGCCTGCCCGAAGATGCGAAAATTTTACTGTTTAACGACGGCGAAACTGTAGGAAGATTTGCCGGTGCACGGGTTATACTGGGGGAAAAAGGTGTGGTAGAGGCTGACTATGCAGCCATCCTCAGAGAAGCCGTCTATAAGACCAGGTACAAGAAAATGCTCCATACCCAGGCATATATCGGTCTTGATAATGACTTTATCATAAAGGCGAACCTGCTGGTTCCTGAAACCTACGAAAACACCCTGTACAATTGGCTCTTAAATTTCCAGTACATCAACGATTATTACAACAAAATGTATGCAGAATCAAAGCCCATAGGCAATGAGCCGGACATCTACATCCTTTCGGATCCCGACTGGACGGATGAAAGATATCCCAACGGGCTTGCCTATTTTGACCCTGAACACAACTGTGCGGCGCTTCTTGGCCTTCGCTATTTCGGTGAGCATAAGAAGGGTACCCTTACCCTTGCCTGGGGCGTGGCCAACCGCAACGGCTATGCCTCCTGTCACGGCGGCCTGAAGCGCATGGTCCGCAAGGATGGAAAGAAGCACGTCATGGGGGTTTTTGGCCTTTCAGGTTCGGGTAAATCCACATTGACCCACGCAAAGCATGAGGGCAAATACGATGTGACGGTTCTTCACGACGATGCATATATCATCTCTACAGAAAACGGATCTTCCGTGGCGCTGGAACCTTCATATTTTGACAAAACTCAGGATTACCCCCTCACTTCCGGCGATAACAAGTACCTGATCACCATGCAGAACTGCGGAGCAACCATTGACTCGGAAGGCAAATTGGTTCCCGTAACGGAGGACATTCGCAACGGAAACGGCCGCGCGATAAAATCAAAGCTTTGGGCTGCCAATCGGGTGGACAAATTGGAGGAACCCATCAACACCATCGTATGGCTCATGAAGGACCATTCCCTTCCTCCTGTGGTGAAGATCGAGGATCCCGTGCTGGCATCGGTTATGGGAGCCTGCCTGGCAACCAAGCGCACCACGGCGGAGAAGCTTTTAAAGGGCGTTGACAAAGATGCCCTGGTCTTTGAACCCTACGCAAACCCCTTCAGAACTTATGCGCTGAAGGACGACTATTATAAGTTCAAAGCGCTTTTTGAAGAGCGGGGAGTGGCATGCTATATCATCAACACCGGCCATTTCCTCGACCGCAAAATACCAAAAGAGGTGACCATCGACATCATTGAGCAGATCGTGGATGAGACGGCTCAGTTCAAGGATTTTGGCAACTATAAGGGTCTTAAGACCATGGATGTAGAAGGCTTTGTACCTGATTTCAATGACAAAGACTACATAGACCTTCTTCAGAATAGTATAGAAAACAGGATTAACTTCCTGAATTCGTTGAAAGAATTAAAAGGAGGACGGGACCAGCTTCCCGACGAAGCTTTAGCTGCGCTCAAAGGGCTGCTGAAATAAGCAGCAATACAAGAGAGAGGTGATTTTTTGAACAAGAGACGAATCGGGCTTACCGCGATCCTCATTATTTTAGTAGTTTTAGTGGGACTTTTTTGGACGCTGATCGGTTTTATTACCGACTATTTCTGGTTTAGAGAGCTGGGATATACCAGCGTGTTCTTCAAACAGCTTTTCACACAGTTAAAGCTGGGAATTCCCACTTTCATCATCCTTACGATACTGTTCTACCTCTATTTGATGGGACTGAAGAGAGGATATTACAAGCGGGTTGAGATCGCTCCCAACCCTGGAGTAAAGGAAAAGACCCTGAATTCCATCGCTTTGGGAATCAGCGCCATATTCGGCATTCTCATAACGCTGACGACGGTGACCAAGCTCTGGTTTGAGATTCTAAAGTTTGCCAACAGCACGGAATTCGGAATAGCCGATCCGATTTTCGATATGGACATTTCCTTTTACATTTTCCGGCTGGAGCTGATCACCCATGCCAGCCAGATTCTCATCGGGGTCATTATAGCATTTGTGATCCTTACGCTCATATTCTATTCTCTTCTGCTTTCCTTGAGGAGACCGAGGATTTTTGAACGCCAAGAGGGCGGCGAATTCGAATATGGTCCCAACGGCGAGCAGCGCTACACCGGAAACTTCTCACAAGGATTCGGTGCTTTCGGCCAGAACATAAACGACATGTTCGGCGGCATGTTCAAAGGTTTTAACCCTCCGGGACGAGGGTCAACACAGCTTGACAAGGATAATCTGAAACAGCTGTTGGCCATCGCCTCCAAGCAGATTAAAGTGCTGAGCGTGATTTTCTTCCTTATGGTGGGTGTGAATTTCTGGCTCAAACAATACCAGTTGTTGTATTCAAGCACCGGCGTGGTGTACGGAGCCGGCTTTACGGATATCAACGTTACTCTCTGGGTATACAGAGCGCTGATTGCGCTGTCGGTGGTGGCAGCCGTTACTTTTGTCGTGGGATTCCAAAAGAGAAAACCCAAGATGATGCTGGCGGTGCCCCTGATTATGATCATCCTCTCCATTGCCGGAAGCGGCGCAGCAATGACGGTTCAGAACTTCATAGTGTCGCCGGATGAAATCAACAAGGAATATCCGTACCTGCAGAACAACATCACCTATACCCAGTATGCCTATGACTTGCAGGATATTGTGACTAAGGAATTTGCGGCATCGAATACGCTCACAAAAGAAGACATCATTAACAACATGGGCACCATTTCCAATATCCGCATTAACGACTTTGAGCCTGCGGAGAAGTTCTACAATCAGGCGCAGAACCTGAGAACCTATTATAGGTTCAACGATGTGGATGTGGACCGTTACATGATCAACGGGGAGTACACCCAGACCTTCCTCTCCGCTCGTGAAATTGATGAGACGAATCCGCTGATCATGGATCAGCCCTGGCTTTCGAAACACTTGAAATATACTCACGGATATGGCATCGTGCTTTCCAGGGTGGATAAAGTTACGGAAAGCGGGCAGCCGGATATGCTCATCAAGAACATTCCGCCCGAGTCCGCTGTTGAAGAAATCACCATCGAGCGTCCGGAGATCTATTTCGGCGAACTGACATACAAGTACGTTATCACCAATACGGATGAGCAGGAATTTGACTATCCCAGCGGAGATACCAACGTGTACACCACCTATGAGGGTGAAGCGGGAATTCCCTTGAATATGTTCAACCGCATCCTCTTCTCCATCAGGGAGCGGAGCTTGAAGATACTGGTTTCCAGCAACATTGACAGCAATTCCAAGATTCACATCTACAGGAACATCCGGGAGAGAGCGGAAAAGATCGCTCCTTTCCTGAGCTACGATGCGGATCCTTACATCGTTGTCGCCGACGGGAAGCTCTACTGGATGATAGATGCCTATACTTATAGCAGCTACTACCCCTATTCCGAACCTTTCAGCCCGGACACCAGGGTCAACTACATTCGGAACTCCATCAAAGTAGTTATCGATGCATATAACGGACATACGAATTTCTACCTGGTAGATGATGAAGATCCCATTGCGAATACTTTGAAGAAGATTTATCCGAAGCTGTTCAAAGATTTTGACGAGATGCCGGAATCCCTGCAAAAGCATATCCGTTATCCCAACATGCTCTTCTCTATTCAGGCGAGCATCTATACCAAATACCACATGAACGATGTAAAGGTGTTTTACCTGGATGAAGACAGATGGGAAATTTCCCAGGAAATCTACGGAACAGAGCCGCAGCAGATGCATCCCAACTATTACATCATGAAGCTGCCGGGAGAGGAAAAGGAAGAATTTATCAACTCCATTCCTTATACTCCATACGGAAAGAAAAACATGATGGCGCTTCTGGTAGCCAGAAACGACGGGGATCATTACGGAGAGCTGATGCTTTACAGGCTTCCGAAGTCCAAGATCGTTTACGGACCTATGCAGATCGAAAGCTTTATCGACCAGCAAACGGAGATCTCCAAGGAGTTCTCCCTGTGGAACTCGGCGGGTTCAAGCTATAACAGGGGCAATATGTTCGTAATTCCCATCGAAGATTCCCTGGTCTATGTGGAGCCCATCTACCTGGAAGCTACCAACAGCAGTTTGCCTGAGGTAAAGAGGGTCATTATCTACTACAACGACAGGATCGCTTATGAGCCGTCGCTGGGCCAGGCCTTGGATGCCATGTTCGGTGCCGGTTCAGGATCGCCTCTGAACGGAGAGGCGCCGCAACCGGGTGAGGATCCGTCGGATACGCCGGGCGGAGAAATTCTGGATACTGACGCGCTAATCCGCAGAGCCGTAGAAGCTTATAACAATGCGATTTCAGCCCAGCAGAGAGGCGATTGGGCTTCCTACGGCAGATATCTGAGAGAGCTTGAGGACTACTTGAACAGGCTTAATCCGGAGTCTGCGGCCGGTGCGGTGATGGAGGATGAGGAAGAAGAAACGGGCGTTGTTCCGGTTCTCTGATGGTGAATAGTCCCCGACCGGTGAGCGAAGATTTATACGAAACAATAATTAGGAGACGGCAACCGCCGTCTCCTTTATAGTTACGAAACTTGTAAAAAGTGTC
>JAAYNC010000026.1:0-38880 GCA_012521055.1 Eubacteriales Family XIII. Incertae Sedis bacterium | reverse complement strand
GCTCCGAGGGCTATGGTATTTTTCAAAGCTCCGCCAAATTCCACTCCGGCAACATCTGTGTTTGTGTAAACCCGAAACCGTTCGCTCATAAAAATATCCTGTACGAATTCTGCCAGCTTGATATCTTCCGATGCGGATACCACAGTGGTAGGCATCCCTCTCCCCACTTCCTCCGCATGAGACGGACCGGAAAGCACTACATACCTGGCACCGGAAAGTATTTCGGAGGCAATTTCAGACATGCGCTTGAGACTTTTCTGTTCTATGCCCTTTGCCACATTTACAAGAACCATTTCACCGGTGAGAAAGGGCAATGCGTTTGTCAAGGCGCTCCTGAAATGCTGCGCCGGCGCGGCGAAAACTACCATTTCCGATCCTGCGATGGCTTCTTCCGATGTGTCGGTTACGACCATGGTTTCCGGAAATTTCACACCGGGAAGGTATTTTTTGTTTTCCCCGTCCCTTCTCAAGCTATCTACATGATCTTTGTCCACATCCCAGATACGAACGGAATATCCTTTGCCGGCCAGGCTTACCGCAAGGGCGGTTCCCCAGCTTCCGGCTCCCAGCACTGCTATTTTATGCTCCATATCTTGTCTCCTTATTATTTCTTAAAGCTTATTTTGGGCTCTTCTCCCCGTATAAGCCGTTGAAAATTGCTCCTGTGCCTTATTAATACGATGACGGCCATTACAATGTATATTACTATGTAATCCGGCATAAAAAACCACGCCACCGGAGGGAGGGATAATGCCGTCATAAGGCTGCCTACGGATACACGGCGACTGATGGCGAATCCGAGAGCGGCGATTGCCAGACAGATAAGAGCCATGACTGTATGAATGGTCAGAAGGACGCCAAAAGCCGTGGCTATCCCCTTCCCGCCCTTGAATTTATAAAAAGCAGGAAAAATATGACCCAGGAAAGCGGCAAATCCGCAGAAAACGGCAAGAGTTTCGCCTCCGAGGAGTCTACCGATCAAAACTGCAGCAACGCCTTTCAGCACATCGATCAACAGGGTAAAAAGAGCAGCTTTTTTCCCCATTACCCTAAGCACATTGGTGGTACCGGGATTTCCGCTTCCCTCTTTACGGATGTCCACGCCGGAAGCCTTGCTGATTATCGTAGCGGGAGAAAGATTTCCCAGCATATATGCAACTGCGCATGCCCCAATCCATATAACAATCATCTTTCCATCCATTGAAGAAAAATCAAACATCCTCTTTTTCTCCCTTCTCGCGAAATACGAATTTGATAGAGGTCCCTTCGAAGCCGAAACCTTCCCGGATCCTGTTCTCCAAGTAACGGGAGTAGGAAAAATGCATCAGTTCGCGGCTGTTGACCTGGAAGGAGAAAAGCGGCGGCTTCACGCCGATTTGCGCTGCGTAATAGATCTTCAGCCGCTTCCCTTTATCCGAAGGGGGCTGTCTCATCATGGTGGCATCGATAATGAGAGAATTCAGCTGACCCGTAGGAATCCGCTTCGCCCTGTTTTCCGACACGGCCTTTGCCAGTTCCATTACCCTGTCCAGCCTTTGTTGTTGAAGCACGGATATGAAAACGATGAGCGCATAGGAAATGAAGGCCAGCTCCTTCTGTATGTCCTTGCGATATTCATCCATGGTATTAGTATCTTTTTCTATAAGATCCCACTTGTTCACCACGATGACGATTCCCTTGCCTTCCTCATGGGCTATGCCTGCGATTTTCTTGTCCTGCTCCGTCACGCCTTCCGTGGCATCGATCATCACAAGGCAAACATCGCTCCTTTCGATGGCCGATATGGCCCGGATAACGCTGTACCTTTCTATGTCGCCGGTTACTTTGCTCTTCCTGCGAATACCGGCAGTATCGATGAGCACGTATTCTTCTCCTCGCCATAAGAAGGGAGAGTCTACCGAGTCCCTTGTGGTCCCGGGAATATCGCTGACAATGAGCCTGTTTTCTCCCAGAATTGTATTGATGAAAGAAGATTTTCCTACATTGGGTTTGCCTATTACGGCGATCTTAATCCTGTCATCTTCTTCATCGTCCTCTGCCACGGACGGGAAATTATCAACTACTATATCCAGAAGATCTCCCAGACCGAGCATATTGGCGGCAGAAATGGCTACCGGTTCTCCCAACCCCAGTTCGTAGAAATCATAGAAGTGGTCGGGAAGAGTTCCCGTATCCACCTTATTAACTACGAGCACGACTTTTTTTCCTGTTCGCATCAGGATGGAAGCGACTTCCCGGTCCGAAGAGGTAAGGCCTTCTTTTCCGTCCACGAGAAAAAGGATGACATGGGCGGTTTCTATGGCAATTTCCGCCTGTTCCCGTATTTGAGCCAGAATGATATCATCCGTTCCCGGTTCGATTCCGCCCGTGTCTATGAGGATAAAGGGAATACCCCTCCATTCCGCTTCTCCGTAGATCCGATCCCTGGTAACACCGGGTGTATCTTCTACTATGGATAGGCGTTTTCCCAGTACTTTATTAAAGAAAGTGGATTTCCCAACATTCGGTCTTCCGACAATTGCTACAATGGGTTTGTTCATCTTGCATGCATCCTTTTTATTTTATTCTGCTCCTGCAATATACATCATATTATAGCGCATAGACAGAAAATTTTCGACTTAAGAAAATTATTCTGCCGGCTTGCCCCACCCCGGCAGGACGATATAGCTCCTTTCCACGTTATAATAGCAGAAACCGGCGGTGCCAACAATTCATTCCAAAAAATAATGCTGGACAGCATGTCGAAAAAAGGTGAAAATAGAAGTATAACAGATATTCACTCTGTTTGAAAGGAAGAAATATATGCAGGATCAAAACAATAATCAGGATCAGAGATTGGAGCAGTTCTATAAGCTGGAATCGCCGCCAAAAGAAAAGAAAAAAGGCCGCAAGGGATTGAAAATATGGATCATAGTCATAACATGCGTCATTACGTTCGGCGTCATCGTTAGCCTGGCAATAAACGCGCTGGTCCCTGATTCCGCCTTTGCTCCTCCCGAGCTACCCTATGTGGGCGTCCTCTATGTAGAAGGTGTTATAGCAAAAAATAATGTGGATACCTGGGGACGCGCGATAGGATATCAGCATGATTTTTCTATCAACACTATCGATAAGCTGATAAGGGACAGGAATAACAAAGGCCTTATAATCTATGTGGAATCTCCGGGGGGCGGCATCTATGAAAGCGATGAACTCTACTTGAAATTGAAGGAATACAAAGAAAAGACAAAACGCCCCGTCTATGCCTATATGGGATCCATGGCCGCTTCCGGCGGGTATTACATATCTGCGCCTGCGGATATGATCTTTGCAAACCGCAATTGCTGGACCGGTTCTATAGGTGTTACCATCGGCACCCTCTACGATCTGTCCGGCTTTCTTGAGAGACACGGCATCAAAGCAGTAACCATCGCTTCCGGCAGGAACAAAAGCATGGGAAGCATAGTCGACCCTCTTACCGATGAGCAGCGCCGGATCTTTCAATCCCTTGTAGACGAAGCTTACGATCAATTTGTAAACATAGTGACCGAGGAAAGGCAAATGGATATAGACAGGGTCAGAGAATTGGCAGACGGCCGGATCTATACGGCGAACCAGGCTTTGGAAGTCGATCTTATAGACGGGGTTGCCACTTACAATGAAGCTGTCCGCCATATGGCAGACACCTACGACCTTGGCGATGCCCTTCTCTACGATATCCGCTATAAAGACGACAGCCTTATCGGCAGGTTGTTCAGCAAGTTGCCGTTGCCGCAAAAAACCGGCAGCGATGTGGATGCCATCCTGTCCTTGGTCCACAAAGACGTCAGGTTTCCCATAAGCTATGTCTGCGAAATTCTTATTAATTAATCAAAAAATCAAAAGGAACAGTTCCTTTTGATTTTCTTTTTGATTTTTCGGTTATAGCGGTATCCTGGTGGTTCCGACCCCAATGGCATGTTTAAATTCGTAAACTGCCAGATCGTAATCCGTTATGGCCTTTGCCAGCCCTAATGCGGCCTGGTAAGAAGCGATCTGGGCCTCATGAACGTCCGTCAAAGTATTCATACCCACATCGTAGCTTATGAGGGCCAACCTGCACCCTTCCTTTGCATTCGCAAGATACGCTTCGGCAACTTCCACCGCCCGTTTCTTATCCGCCAGGTCCATGTAACGGACGCGGATGTCCATCTCTATCTGGACCGGCACATCAGCCGCCGCTTTCCGTGCCTGCAACGTTGCCACCTCCTGTTTCAAATAGGTGGAAGAAGTTTTGGGATAGCGGTATTCCAGTCCGGTAAATAAAATCTCCTGTACCTGCGCGCCAAGGGCAGCACCTTTAATCTCATTGCGGTTGTCAAGAGCGCTTTCGATAAACTCCACCAATGTGCCTTCCGGTTCATCTACCATTACAAGCTTATCCGTAAGAACGACTTCCTGCATGAGATCGTATCCCAGCAGCAGATTGAAGTTCATTTTGGCGTTTTTCAGTGCGGTTTCGGCCAGGGCAACCTGCTGTTCCGCCTGCAGCACCTGGGTTTCAGCTGTGAGGGTATCCACTTTGGCAACGGTCCCCTGTTGGTACTTCTTTATGGTATTGTCATAAATGGTTTTCTGGTTGGTCAGATTTTCCTTTGCCACCCTTAGGTTCTCTTCCGCTTGAAGAACGCCGTAGTAGACCTGAATGGTCATGGCTTCTATTTCATTGAGCTCCGCCTGGTAATTGGCTTCCACCTGCTCCTTTGCAAAGTCCCGCCTCAACTTCATTATTTTCTCGTTAGTTTTCGTCGCTCCGCCGGCTTCTGCTGCTGCAATCTCCGAAATTGTAACCTTGTCGTACGCTATCGCTTGTTCAAGGTTTCTTAGATATTCCGAAATGGTCTCTGCGCTCTCCTTATGGCCTTTTGCAATGGCCTCATCCGACGCTTTGTTTAAAGCCGCAGCTTCAGCCCGGCTTCCCTTGGTCTGCATTATTTCGATGGCTTCATCTAATGAGAGATGAATTGCATCGCCCGTAAAGTTCATGTCAGGCACGATGTTTCTTTCCGTACCCACTGCCATAACAACCGAACTCAATACTACTAATGCTACCAATAACAACGGTAAAATTCGCTTTTTCATGTTCAATCCTCCAATGTCCGCAGTTTGATTTATGCCTTTATCCTGGCAAATATTTCTTCCAGTCTTGCTTCCCTCTCCGTCTCGTCAAATTTCAAAGCCTGATACGCGTCTTCCATGAATGCAATGCCCGATTCCGTAAGAGCCGCCGAAAACTGTTTGCTGATAATGTTCCTGCTATACTCCAACAGGCCACGTTCCTGCAAAAATCGCATCTGATAATTGATTTCACTGTAATATCCCCCGTTGATCTGGGCTGCATAAAATTTAACTATCTTTCCCGGACGCTTGTCCGAGAGCGTATAAAGAGTCCTCAATATTTCAAGCCGGGTGCTGACGGGATTTTCCAATACAGGCACTGCTTTTTCCCCCTTAGGCCGTTAACTCTATTCTAACTGCTTATATATGTAATTATAACATTCTCCCCTTTCATATGCTATACTGAAGCTGACGAAAAAATCACAGGAGGCAGCCATGTTTGAAAAAGAACCGCCTAAGGAATGGCGCGGTGGTGTGTACCTTACAACGGCTATGAATTCCCTGGAAGCGGACATTCTGGAATCAAAGCTCCGAGCCGAGAGCATCCCATCCATTAAACGATACAAAGGCGCCGGCAATGCCATGGAAATCATCATGGGCAGCACTTACAGCTATCCTATCGATCTCTATGTACCGGAAGAAACTCTCGAAGATGCCCGGAATATTATCGTGGCAACCCCCATACTTTCGGAAGATTTTCAGGACGAAGGCCCCCATGAGCCGCCGGATCCTGAAGATTCGAAATAACCCTCAGCAAAAATCAAAAGGGACTGTCCCTTTTGATTTTTTGAAAAAATACGGCGGGGATTATCCTCGCCGCATTCCTATATATATGAATCCCTTTTGACTATTGCTTGAATAGATCTCGTCGGTCTATTAATGTTATTATACCCTGATTATTGTCGTATCAATCGAGGAAATCAAGGGATTGATTTAAATACCCGAAAATCTGATATTCTCCCCTTTCATAATCCCTCTTATCATAATCCGGTTCCTCCGATTCATCGAACCTTGGAGTATAGTAAATCCTTATCTCGTAACTATTGTTGTAATCGATGCGGGAAGTGTGATAGTTTTGCAGGATTTTCTCTATCTTTTCCTTATCGGTGACCGTCATCATCGGAACTCTACCCCGGTCAACATCTTTGGTCCATGGCACTTCCACCCTTTCCACACCGCCTGTATCCTGCGATTCCGGCCCATAGATATCGATTTTTTCCACCATGTCTGCGGTCAGATCTAAATTGTAGCCATGGGCCTTGAGCCAGTTGATCGTATTTTCTGCGCTCAAAGGAACGTGAAAAGTCATATAACCGGCTTCACCCCTTCCGCCTACAACCCCTTCAGCTGTATATGTGTATTGAATCTCTATATTGGCATAGCTTGGCCGCAGGCTTATATACTCTTCAAAGCTCATGGCGCGAAAATCCTTCTCCATACAGGCAACCAGCTCTTCCACCAGATTCGGTTCGCTTATTTCATAATTATTCTCGTGCCTGTCCGTATAAAGAGTTGCCCGGGTATAGGAATCCGCCCTTACACTGTAAAATGAGTTTTTGGACTTGTATTCCGCAGACTCAAAAATTCTCTTCATCTCCGGACTTTCCGCCCAGAATAAGTAGTCGATAGTATATTGCCGGCTCATGTCGAACAATCCCGGCGTGTCATATTGTATTCTCACAGAGGATGCATACAAATTACTCTCATCCTGCTCAAATCGGGATCTGTTGTCGAGAATGCTCCGGTGGAACGCTGCGAGGGCTTCTATATTCTCAGGAGATGTGAGCATGGGCTCATCAACATTGCTTCTCCACATAATCCATTGGAAGGGGAAGCTGAAACCGGCACTGTTCACCTTCTGCGGATCCGGAACCCTTTTTTCAAAGCCTACAGCGTCCACATTAAGGCCGACGATGAAAATTACGGCAATGAGAGCATAAACCAGTAAGCTCTTAAGTCCTTCCTTGTTAAAAATGCGGGCGGATTTCGTCACAATCATTCGACCGATTATGAAGAAGATCACCGTTCCTGCAGCAAAACCGGCATATAAGTACAGCCTTCCTTCGCCGAGAACCTGGAAATAGAAGCCCAGCATGGTCATTCCCAAAAATGCGATTATATAACAGATGATCGGCTTCATAAATCCAAAGGTCAGGGAGTCGGAAGCCCTCTCAAGCTTCCGCTTATTATATAGAATCGCTGAAACAACCAGCATCAGAATAACGGTTCCGATGTAGTAGAGCACCTCAAACAAACTGAAATAACCGCCGCTGTTCAATATTCCCGTATAGGGCGATATGGACAAGCAGATATCCAGCCAATTGCCGGCCAGATCAAAGCCATATAGAAATTCGGAAAAATAGTTATTGAATACGGCGTATAGCAGCGGTATCAGGAATATGAAAAAGTATGAGGTAAGCAGGTGCATCAGATTATTGCCCGTAACGATACCGGTAAAGACGGCTACGCTGAACAGCACTAATACGATCAGCAGAGACGTTCCAATCCAGTTGAATATTTCTGCTCTGGCAAACACATTTTCCGTGGAAATCGTCAGGGTTTCGCCGTAACCCCATTGGCGGTAAACCGGTTTGCTCAGAAGAAGTAAAATTATGCCGTTCAATATAATGGGTAAAGAGACCAGTATTATGCCCGACACAAATCCGCTGTTAAACAGCCTCGGTCGGGTGAAAGGCATCGAATGCATCACGGCAACGGAGCCTGAATTCTGCAAATAGCGATACAAAAGCACAGCTGTAATTACCGGCACAAAGAGATGAGCTCCCATAAAGAACGGCTGTAAATTGTGGAGAGACATCTGTATATAAGGTGCCAGGGGAGTCAGATCTCTGTAGGACATGAGGATCGGGAAGACCCCCGAAAGGAAATAGACCAAAAAGGCAAGAACTGAAACGGGCCAGTACTTCCTCATGTTTTCCTTTATCAGAGGTAGTGAAATGCTAAAATATGATGCCTTCGATCTCACTGTCTCCACCTCCTAACTCATAGATAAATATTTCTTCCAAAGACAGGGGAAGCATGTCAAACACCACGGGATTTCCCTGAGAAATCACTTTCTCCACCAACTCCCTGCGGTTTCGAATGATGAGCAGATCAACGGTGCCGCGACTCTCCTTATGCAGCACGTTTAGGCCGGCGTAAGCATCTTCTGTCGGCTCCCTGAAAGCTACCTGTATCTTATGAATATCGGTTTTCAATTCGTCCAAATCTCTTTCTATCATCATTTTTCCTTCGCTGAGAATTCCTATGGAATCGCAGATGCCTTCCATCTCTCTCAGGTTATGGGAAGAGACCAGCACCGCCATCTCCCGTTCCGCCACATCCTCCACAATATATTTCCAAACCAGCTTTCGGATAATGGGATCGAGACCGTCGATGGGTTCATCCAAAATCAAATAATCCGGCATGGAGGACATGGTCAAAACAAACGCGGCCTGTTTCTGCATGCCTTTCGAAAATTGGGAGAACTTTCGCTTTTCGTTGAGCTGAAACTGCTTTACCATGCGATGGTAGCGCTCCTCATTCCAGTTGGGATAAATGGATTTATAGAACCTGGCGGATTCTTTCAAGTTATAGGAGGCAAAAAAGTACAGATCATCGGGGATGTACCCCATCCTCCGCTTTATGGCAAGGTTTTCATACACTGGTTCTCCATCGATGGTTATGCTACCCGCGTCCTGCCTGAGAACTCCTGTCACGTGCTTTATTACCGTCGTTTTACCGGCCCCGTTTTTCCCTACAAGGCCGTAAATGGATCCTTTTCTAATGTTAAGATTCAGATTGTGTAGAGCTTTAAACCCATCGAAGGATTTGTCTATATTCTGAACTTTTATCATGCCAAACCACCTCTTTCCTCCAATAACTCGTTTAACAACTCAGAAATCCGTTCTTGCGACAAGCCCAGAAATCGCAGTTCCCTAATGCTTCGTCTTATATCCTCCATTACCTCGCCTACTCTCTTTTCATCAACCTTCCGCTCTGATGCGGCAGATACGAAGGTGCCAAGCCCCGCTACAGTATAGACGAATCCTTGGTATTCAAGTTCCCGGTAAGCCTTTTGAATTGTATTGGGGTTGACTGTCAGCATTTTGGAAAGTTCGCGAACAGAAGGGAGCTTATCCTCAGCCGACAGCACTCCGGCCAGAATAAGTTCCTTGATGTTGTCAACGATTTGCTCGTAGATAGACGTTCTACTCTTCAAATCCAATTGAAACATACCGCAATACCCCCTTCCTGCTTCACATTCTATGCTAAGGCAACAATGTGAGAGAATTAATTGTTCTAAGTGTACTATAAGACATAGTACACTGTCAACACTTTTATTAAACATTTCCATGTGGACACACATTCGGAGCAGTGACGTTTATAAACTAGTATGTGATCAGAACGCGAATATATATTGGGAAAACACCATATATACATGATAATTTCGAAATAAATAAAAAAGGACATGGGAGCCGATTAAAGCTGCCATGTCCATCCATTGCCTTATTATACTGTTCTCCTGTTATATCTTAATACGCCTTTGTATCAATTTCCTTCCTCAATTTGGCAATTAAATCTTCTACGGACATCTCCCCGAGTTCTCCTTCCTTTATGGAGCGGACCGATACAGTGCCCGCCTTCTGCTCCCGTTCACCGATTATCAACATATAGGTATCCCTCTGGATCCTCGCTTCTCTGATCTTGTAGCCAATCTTCTCGTTCCTGTCGTCCACCTCGACGCGAAGACTTGCATCTGTGAGGCGTTTTGCCACTTCGTATGCATAATCGTTGAATCTTTGCGTTACTGTAAGCAGTTTGGCCTGGACCGGCGCCAGCCATAAGGGGAATTTGCCCGCAAAGTGTTCCGTCAAGATACCTATAAACCGTTCAATGCTGCCGAAGATAACCCTGTGAATCATGACGGGACGATGCTTTTCGCCGTCGCTGCCCACATAGGTCAGATCAAAGCGCTGGGGCATCTGAAAGTCCAACTGAATGGTTCCGCACTGCCAGGTCCGTCCGATGGAATCCTCCAGGTGGAAGTCGATCTTGGGACCGTAAAAGGCTCCGTCTCCTTCGTTGATGATGTAATCCATGCCCTTGTCTTCAAGCGCTTCCCTTAGGGCGTCTGTGGCTTTGTCCCACTCTTCTTCAGTGCCCATGAAGCTTTCCGGTCTGGTGGAGAGTTCCACATGATATTTGAAACCGAAGAGTTTATACACATGATCGATGAAATCGATAACGCCTACGATCTCATCCTTCATCTGCTCCGGAAGCATGAAGATATGGGCATCGTCCTGGGTAAAGGTCCTCACCCGCATCAGGCCGTGAAGGGCGCCGGAGAGTTCGTCTCGATGCACCTGTCCGAGCTCGCAGATCCTCATGGGGAAATCGCGGTAGCTGTACATCTTGCGTTTGTAAGCCAGCATGGCCCCCGGGCAGTTCATGGGCTTGATGGCATAATTGTTCTCGTCAATCTTGGTGAAATACATATTGTTTTTATAGTGATCCCAATGGCCTGATGTATGCCAGAGTTCTTCATTCAAGATCAACGGGGTTTTTATCTCCTCATAACCTCGCTCTACATGGGACTTTCTCCAGAAAGCCTCCAGCTCATTGCGGATAACCATGCCCTTTGGGAAGAAGAAGGGGAATCCCGGACCCTCTTCCATGATGGCGAAGAGGTCCATTTCTTTTCCTATCCTGCGATGGTCTCTCTTCTTGGCTTCCTCGAGCATACGAAGATACTCTTCCAGCATCTGCTGCTTCGGGAAGGAGGTGCCGTAAATCCTTTGGAGCATCTTGTTCTTTTCGTTTCCTCTCCAATATGCTCCTGCCACGCTGGTAAGCTTGAAGGCTTTTATGGCACCCGTCGAGCCCTCGTGCGGCCCGGCGCAGAGATCGACGAATTCTCCCTGCTTATAAAAAGATATAACTTCATCCTCCGGCAGGTTTTTTATCAACTCCACCTTGTAGGACTCGCCCTTCTCCTCCATGAACTTGATAGCCTCTTCTCTCGGAAGCTCAAACCGTTCAAGGAGAATATTGGCCTTCGTGATTTTCTTCATCTCTTTTTCGATGGCGGCCAGATCTTCTTCTGTAAATTTATGCTCCAGGTCGAAATCGTAATAGAATCCGTAGTCGATGGCGGGTCCGATGCCAAGCTTGGCCTCCGGGAACAGGCGCTTTACGGCCTGGGCCAGTACGTGAGAGCTGGTGTGTCGAAAGGCTTTGCTTTCAGGATCCTCCTCGAAAATTTTATATTCTTGCACATTTTCCTGCATTGCTTGTTGTTCCATTCTTCTTTCTCCTTCTGTAATACCTTTATAGATTAAAAAACCAAGCAATTGTAAATACAATGCTTGGGGCATATTCTGCGGTTCCACCCAAACGAGTTCTTCATTGAAATAACGACGGATCGCGGACCCGCCGGCCACCCTCATCGGGCGCTGCTCCGAGGTGGTAGCCTCTTCATCGCATTTGGCGTTATTATTTTTTACAATTTTATTATAATGATACCCGGTGAAATGTCAATCAAAACCCCGCCTTCGAATGCATTCACCAACTTTTAAAAAACACAGAACGGCCAATAAAAAACAAATACATTATAACAGGAATCAATTGTTGACAAACAGCTTTCCGATCAAGATCAGCAAGCCATAGATTACGGGCTGGTGTAGCACGTAGAATACCAGCGAATGGCGCCCGACAAAAAGGATAGGCCTCTTCCAGAAAGATGTTCCGCCCCGAGGGAAGAAGGATTTCCGCTCCTTATAAAGCAACGGTCCTAAGGAAGCTCCCGCCAGGAAAAACCCAAACCATGGAAGCAGCGGGAAGTAATCCGCCGAGTAAAAATCGGCAGTGCTGCGCACAAGCATTGCACTGTAGCTCACTGTACTTTCCAGAGGAAAATACAGAAAATAAATGCCAATGGCAACGAAAAAAAAGCTTAATATCAACATGAAAAGTGGGCCGGTTCTACTCAGCAAACAATATAACAGGATAGACGCGGCCAGCATATGAAGGACGCCGAAACGAATGGTAAACTGATTTTCCTGCGCCATATACCAGTCCATGCCATAGGTGACAAGGGTCAACAGCAGCGCAACTCCTGCCAGTCTCAATCCTCTTTTTAAATTAGAGTGACTGAAGGAACAACTGATGCCGCAGATGAATACAAAGAGGAATACGGCTATCCACCATCCCACATCTCTCAAGAACCAAGAAAAATACTCCTTGGCTGCAAACTCTGTCAATTTATATAGGAACCCGGCTGCTTCCTGCCCTCCAAACCAGCGATGCCGAAAAATATAAGCCAGGTCATATAAGGTGTGGTCCATAATCATCAGGAGGATGCAAAAGCCGCGAAGGAAATCCAGTTCCCAGATTCTTATCCCGCTGTATTCGTCATAGAGGCGATTGTATTTCATCAATATGCTACGCCTTTCCCGTTGTCCTATGTATAACTTGCAAAGTGTCTGCGATTTGTAAAGAGCGCCAGACACTTTTACAGCACTTTTCAGCCACATTTTTACAAGTCCAATTCTAACATCCGGGCTAGTAATCGGCAAGTTCGTATTTGGCGCTGCGGACTACCTGTTCCCGCGAAAGGAAAGGAAGGCGGAACAGGTCTGCGAAGGTGAGACGGAGGGTCACCGTCACAGAGGGGGAAACCCCCTGCTCCGTAGCGCCGCTCCCATCATCCATCACTTCCATTTCTGCCGTCAGGCTCTCACCCTCTTTAAGATCAAGGGTTTGCTCCGCTCGGGTGAGCAAATACTCTATGTATTTTTCACCCTCTTCCCTGTTTATAACCATGGAGCCGTTGCTATATGCAACCTCATCGTAATAAAGGGCTGCTCCCGCCGCCGCTTCTTCCGCAACTGCCTTCATGAAAGTCTGCAACCGTACGTAACGGTTCAAATCGCCTTGATACGTAATGAATGTCATATTCACTATCAGCAGTGCAATAAATACTATGAACACTTTCATCCCTGTCAGGCTCTCCTCTCATATCCACATCAATCCGGCAGTTTCTCGCTTGCGGTAGTCCCCTCCACTGTATAGACACCTCTGTTCCTTTCGGAAGGTATGCCCAACAGATTTCCTCCGGCCATTATCTTTTCTATGGGAACGGACACGCTGTAGTGAATCAGGCCCCGCTTGTGTTCTGGATCGAAATAGTTGATCCTGTACTGGGGAGATTCCGTGGCAACAATCAGAATATCCTCCTCCGGCACACCTAATTTGGCATTGATATCCCTTTTTAACTGCTCTATGATCTCAGGAGTAAAACAGCCTTCCTGCTTTGCCTGCTCTTTAGCCGTATAGACCTGCTGCTGCAGAACATTCATTGCGCCGCTGTTCTTTTGCTCAAGGGCAAACTGAGCCATGAAAATCAACATGAGAGGCAGTATGGCTGTCAATACTATAAACTGTTTCAAGACAATCCTCCTTTTATGGCGAGCCGGTTCTCATTTCGATCTCCTGCTCCCATACCCCCTTCATTACGCTTAACATGGAGCCGTCATCGGTTCCCGCGATCAACCTGAAAAGAACAATTCCCAGCGAAATCATGGCTACCATCACGATGATCTGCTTCACTATATCCTCCTTACTTAGACAACACTCATTCTCCTATAATGTTTTCATAAGTAATCTCCGCCATTGACGCGTTGGCCAGAGTTTCGGCGGACTCGCCAAAACCCATCACAAAACCTGCAATGGCCACACCAAGAGCAATCATAGCTACCATCACTATTATCTGCTTCATTTTCCTCTCTTCCTTTCAATTTTTTATTGCGCGTGATTAAACTTTTATAGCAATATCTATAGCAATATCGTCAGCATTTCCTTCTGATCGATAAAGTAGCCTACATATATGAAATTGATAAAAACCAGCATTACATTGATGACTACGGGCAGATAGATGAGATCGCTGACGGTCTCGTCCCGTCGCTTCTGCACCGTCATCCTGGTCTCCCTGATATTCTTTTGATGCGAAAGTAAAGTCTCCAGCAATTGCCTTGGGTCGATCTCATCCCATTGGATCAAAAGCCGGGCAAAGTCCTTGCTGATCTCCGTGGCGGCAGCATCAGAGAAATACGCAATGGCTTCCTCTTTCTGATTCTGACGTAAAAGTCGCAGCGTTTTAGCATAGACATGAGACAAGCTTCCCCTGTGGGAAATGAGCTGCTCCAATACGGCATCGGCGCTGAGAGCCCCGCCTTTTCCGAGGACAGTAATGTTTCTTAAAAACGAAATGGCCTCGTAGATTTCCATATCCGTCCTTTCATGCTTGCTCCTTTCCTTGGCGTCCAAAACCATTCTCGCAACAGGGAATTTTCTATAGTCCACCCTCTCAAGTCTCATGCGCCAGCGCAGGGCACGCAATCTTCTTAACCGGTATCGCTCCAGCAGTAAAAGGATTGCGCCGGCAACGGCCATGGAACAAATAATGTAAAAGATAAGGGAAGAAGCTGCCATTTTTCCACCTCTTAATAATCAAAACGTTGATTGATCACCAACTGTATGAGCGCAATATTTCCAACGAACATAAACAGAATGAACAGGAATAGAATCAGTCCTTCCGGCGTATGAAACTGATTCTGAATCAGTTTTACTACGGGAACATCCAGATACCTTATTGCCATAAGAACAGTTACGCAGTAGATCAGGGGCACCATATAAAAGGTCATCCTTATAGCCTCGCTGTTCAGTCTTTTCCGTTCTTCAGCCACCGTTCTCGCTTCTCTCAGCTGGATCAATATATCCTCCACGGCTAAAGCGATATTTGTTCCTTTCGTTGCGGCCAGGTATATATCATGGGCAAGCATCAAACTCCAATTAGTGCGGATGCCGTAAGCGAAGGCATCCGTCGCCTGCTTCATCTGTTCAGGATTACCCGTGTTCCTCAAGTTGTATAACAACTTGCTCAGCAATTTTCTTGTAACCTTGATGTCAGCAGGCGACTGAATAACCTTTTCAATAGTTTCATATACATTGAAATTGTTTATTCTGTATTCACGCAGGAATTCTGAAACTAACCTTTCTCCTTCATGACTCCCCCTGCGCCGGAGGCTGTTTACCCGTATCCATAGCAATAATAAAGGGAGAGAAGCAGTCATCCCGGACAGGGCCAAGGCTGTGGAAATGCCTACGGATCGAACCCCCACATATAAAATTGACAGGAACAGAAGGGCAATAAAAGTCAGGAATGTAACCGGAGATACCGGATGTCCGAATGCGGTCAACAGCCATTGACCCATTCGCCTTAAAATCTCACTTTCCGGTTGAGCTTCCCTGCGCCTGGCCCGGAGCCGCCGAATCATTCTTACTCTTTCCAAAGTAGAAAGGATGAAATCGGCTAATAATAGAAACGCTCCGATTCCCAAGAGAAAATATATACTAAAAGAGACAACCGTAATCGTCGTTTCCGCCCCCATCATGAATCCTCCTCCTCGTCCTTAAAGGGATACTTTTCAGCCAGTAATTTTAACTGCCTTGAAAACCTTCTAAAAGCTTCAATATTCTCCTCTTCAGCGGACTGCTTTTTTGTCTTTTCAATGTGATATCTCCACCGCCAGCTGTCGCTTTGGTAATCGTAAGCGCATATCCGCACCATCCTTATTTCCCCGGTCTTGCGATCCAAATTCAGCTCATAGATGCCCCGCAACCTTTTCTGACTTTTATTTGCAAGCTGGACGAAATGAAAGACGTAGTCAAAGCTTGCTGCCACTTTTTGAGCGGTGGTTTCCAAATTCCCTCCTGTAGCTTTCACGATTTCCCATGCCACATCGTAGGGGAAATCAAGCGGGTTTTTGCAATGGAAGGTAAGCTTCATCCTCCTAGTTCCCTTAGACGCAACTTTGAGGGCAGTTTCCAGCGCATTACCGTCCCTAGCCTCCGCCAGAATGAAGTAGTCCGCGTCACTGCGCAGCAGGTTTTTCGATATCTTTCTCAACTCCTCATTGTCGGCGATAAGCTGAACGATGGGCGCTTTTGGCATCAACTGATGAATCGGAATCTCAGGATCGGTCTCCACCATTACCCCTTCCAGCGCAGGGTCTTCGTAGCTCTGCCAAGTAGACAGAAACGTGGTTTTCGAAGAGCGAACCTGCCCCACCACCACTATATTCGGGCCAAACTCCACCATGGCTTTGAACAACTCAATTGCATCCTCCGGGATGGTTCCTCTTTTTGCCTGCTCCTCAAAAGTGTAGCTGGGAACCACATATCTTCGAAATACAATTACATCCTGTCCTTGTTTGGTCATCTCCCCTCCAAAGATGGTTACCCTGGTACCGTCCAACAGGTATATTTCATGGAAGTTTTTATCCAGGCGCTCCTGGGGCGTTAGAAGCAAAAATGCACGGACCAGCTGCTCTCGCCTGTGTTTATCGATAGTCTGCGGCATCAGATTCATGCGGCCGTCCTTCATAAAATAAATCCTGTCGCCGATTATCTTTGCGGAACTGCTCTGCCTGTAGGGCTCGGAAAACCACTGGGCAACTCCTGCGAGCCCCCAGTTCTCGTGATAGATACCGTCCACCGCCGATTCGTACCAAGGAGGAAAGGAGATATTGTCAGCATTGTAATCCTTTAACCTGGACCTGATCTTCTCTTTAAAGAATGCCACTTCGTTGGAATATCCGATAATAGCTTTTTTCTGCAGTTCCAACGTGGCGTGTGCATCTTCCCCGTCCCTGTCCCATTCCTGGATAAAATCATCCTTTATAGCCTCACAAAGCCTTTCGAAACTCATGTTTGGGACATTCCCGGTATTGGTTTTCCCGCCTATATAATCCTCTAGATAAAAGGTGTCCATTTTTTCTTCCTTTCCGACCGAATGGGATCCATCTGCGCATGTTGGAGAATCCGGTTTGCGATTGACTTTATGTCCTTGCAATATGCTTCGTTCTTGTAACATAACAATGTACGGCGATCTAATTCGGCCTGACGTTCGTAACCTGACGCTTCCACTTTCATAAGCTTTTCCGGACATAAACACAAGCGCTCTGCAATGTAACGCAAGTCGCAGGGATCCTGGGCATCATACTTATTCACGACGTAAAACGAAAAATCGATTCCCAAACGCTCGTAAACAGGCCGAACTCTCTCATATCTTCTGAGAATTGATTCCTGCTGGGTGATAATGCAGTACTTTTCCTCAATGAATTCAAGGGCCCCAACTGCCAGGCCGTTGTCAATGTCGTTGCCGGTATCCGCAAAAATCAGGTCAAATTCATTCTCTATGCTTTCCAAAAGATACGTTGCCATATCCGGATGATAGCTTCGCACCTGGCCTATGCTCTCTACGCCGCCCAGCATATAGAAATTATTTGACCTGCGGCACCCCTCGATGACTCTCCCGAAGTCCAATAATCTGTTGCTCAAATGTAATTTTAAGCCTTCGATAGATTCGCCCACCCGGTCCACATACTCGGTTCCGGACCTGCCGTGAAGGGAAATCATCATGATTTTTATGTCTTTTAAATTGTCTGCGATAAACTCGGCAACGGATTGGGTGATCATGGTTGTCCCTGTTTTGTTATCCGCTCCGTGAAAAGCATACATTTTGCTCATCTTTTCACCGCCTGTTTCTGAACCAGCAACAAACCTGCCTGGCTATCCCGAACCGTTTCAGCTATTTTTTTGTATTCGCTGATATCTGTGATAATCTCTATATGGCTTACGGGAGAAGAAGATACAGTCCTGTCTAAAGAATTGGACTTTGAACGTCTCTCTCCGTCCGTCACTTCCGTTTCATTGGCATCTTTCACGAAAGCCACCCTGTAAGTGCCTATTTTTTCAAGGGCCGCTCCTTCGTAAATATCAACCCAGTCCCCCCGCCGTATGGAACTGCTCCGCATGGCGATCCATTCGGGATGTATCACAAATATCGATTCATGACTACGAAGATAAAAATCGTCATCGTCTAAATACATTTCAGAAACCTGTGCGTTTTTAATGATATCCTGCATGGCAACCTGTCCAATAACTTTAGGCAAGGACTCCCAATCCAGGCTTCCCGCAATCCTGTTCTGCTCCAAAACGCCGGAGGGCGACAGCAGGTCGCGAGTGATCACTGTGCCTGCAGGAATCGTCTCAGAAGCCACGATTACGGTGTCCAGTAAAACGGCTTCCCTGCCTCTTATTTCCCAAAAGATTAAAGCCGCTATGGCAACCACAATCAACAGCAACCCGATGGCTGTACGAACTCTCTTCAAACCGGCACCTCCATCCTTGCAGTCATATAATTACATTTTCTGGAAATCATATTATCACCTAATTATTCCAATGTCAACCATTATTTTCCATTGACGCGCAAAAAAAAATTGTATCCGGCGGATTTTGCCAAATACAACTTTTCAAAACATCTGTGTTTACAATAAAGCAAGGAAATCCTGTACGCGTTTTTTAACATCCGGGGCTCCGAACACGGAGGAACCGGCCACTATGAGATTTGCTCCGGCGCCCACCACATCTTCTACGTTCTCCAATGTGATGCCTCCGTCTACGGCGATAATCAGATCCGGATTGCGCTGGGCCTTCATTACCGCCAGTTTTCTGATTTTTTCCAGCGCGGACGGGATAAACTTCTGTCCTCCGAAACCGGGATTGACGGACATGATAAGCACGTAATCCAGATCTTCAAAGACATATTCCAACGTAAAAAGAGGAGTAGCGGGATTCAACGCGACCCCTGCCTTTACCCCATGGGATTTGATCATCTGAAGAGTGCGGTGCAGATGAATGCAGGCCTCTTGATGAACCGTGATAATTTCAGTATTTTCCGTTACAAAGTCTTTTATATACCGGTCGGGATCCGTTATCATCAAGTGTACGTCGAAAGGAAGCTTAGTCTTGCCTAACAAGCTTTTCATCACTGCGGATCCGAAAGAAATATTGGGCACAAAGTGTCCGTCCATAACGTCTACGTGAATGATATGGGCCCCTGCTTCTTCGATGGTTTTCACTTCTTCCCCCAGTCGGGAAAAATCCGCCGACAGGATGGATGGTGCCAATCTGTTCATCAGTATTTCCTCATTTCTTGTATTTCTTTTATCTGCCTGCAATAAGAATCGTAACGGAAAGGGTGAATCCTTCCTTCTTCCACCGCGTCCCGAACCTTGCAATCGGGCTCCGAAAGGTGCCTGCAATTATAATACCTGCACTGGCCGGCAAAGGGAACCATTTCCGGGTACAGGAAGGCCAACTCCTGCTCATCTGCATCAAGCACCTCAAAAGAGGTAAAACCTGGTGTATCAAATATCAAACTATCATCGGACAACCGGAAAAGTTCCACGTGCCGGGTGGTATGCTTCCCTCTCTGGAGTTTTTCGCTGATCTCCCCGGTCTCAGCCAAAGTGGCATCTACCAAGCGATTGAGCAGGGTCGATTTCCCCACCCCTGAAGGCCCTGCAAAGGCGGACTTCTTTCCTGCAAGGAACTTCCTGAGTTCATCCAAACCTTCTCCGGTCTTTCCACTGACGCACATCACGGGATAAAGGCCTTCATATATTTCTTTGAAAGCTTCTATTTCTCCCGATTCGGCTAAATCGATCTTGTTCAGGCAGATTCCGATTTCTGTTTGATGGTATTCTGCCATGACAAGGAAGGTATCGATAATATACAGGTTCAGCTCCGGTTTTCTTAGCGCCGCAGTAATGATGAAACAATCCACATTGGCCACCGGCGGCCGGATAAACTGGTTCTTGCGCGGCAAGATCCGGGTTATCACCGCCTCTTCATCAACCAGAGGCTCAATCTCCACCCTATCGCCCACATAAGGGATCATCCCGTCCTTGCGGAATATTCCCCTGGCCTTGCACTGGTAGGTCTTATCGACTGACCTTACATAATAAAATCCGCCTATTCCCTTAACAATGGTCCCTTCGGTTACTCCCATCAAAGTACAACTCCATTGTCAAAATCAACCACATATTCCTTTACCAAAGCATTGTCGAAGTAGATCTTCACCGAGCCCTTGCCGGTGCCGCTAACCGAAAAGACTTCCGAGCCGTTGCTCTTGATCCTCTGCTCATAATTGATAGGAGTGGTCACGCCGGTGCTGTCGGAAACCATTACCGTAAGGTAGAACACTTCATTTTGCGCCTCATCGTAGGAAATCAAAATGTCCACCACACCGGCTCCCGCACTCAAATCCGGCCCTGTGCTCAGAGTCACCGTTATAGCCGTGCCTTTGTCAACGCCCAATCCCGGAGCAACGCTCTGAGCGCATATCAGCCCCTCAGCATAATCGTTGCTGGGCGCGTATTGTATATCCCCTGAAAGGATTAAACCTTCTCTTTCCAACGCGCTGCGAGCTTCGTCCAATGTCATTCCCAAGAGACTCGGGACGGTTGTAATCACTATTTCTTCGCCTTTACTCACCACAAGGTCTACCCTGGTTCCGGCTTCGGCAGCGCTGCCTGCACCGGGGAATTGACGGATTATCACTCCTATGGGCATCTCACTGAATTCCTCGCTGACGTTGCCCTTCACATATCCGTAACTCTCCAGCAGGAACACTCCGTCGCTCAGCGTTCTTCCGATTACTGAAGGAATGGTATTTTCTTCTATTCCCTTGCTTATATTCACTCTAACGGTTTTTCCTGTTTTAACCACCATATCCGGCAAGGGATCCTGGGAAACGATGAGTCCTTCCGCATACTCGGCGCTGGCAACTTCTTCGCCCAACTCAATTTTAAGATCGATCTCCTCAAGTTCAGCCTTTGCTTCCTCGAAGGTCATGCCCACCAGAGAGGGCACTGTAACTTCTTTCGGTGCAGTCCCCCTCTCAATGGCAGCTAATATCAACTGGCTTACCGGGAAAGCCACCAGCAGAGCTAACACAATCGCCGCTGCTTTAACCTTGTTAATGCGGAACTTTTTCTTCCCTTTTTTCGCTTTTCCGCCTTTTACATTTTTTTCGCTTCTCACTCCTGCCTCCGCTGCTTCTGCCGGCACTTCCGAACCGGCGTTGCTTCGCCTGTTGTTTGCCGGCATGGATGATTCCACACTTCTGTTCCTTCCAAAACCGCCATAGACACCGATGGAACTCAGATTGGCCTTGTTCAAGGCTTCCACCATTTCATCGGCTGATTTATATCGATTGGTTTGGTATTTATCCGTGGCTTTCAGCACGATATCCTCCACCTCGGGAGGAATATCCGGCACCAAGGCGGAAGGAGGGATCATTTCCTCGTTCATATGTTTCATAGCCACAGCCACGGGATTGTCCGCATCGAAAGGAATCTGTCCTGTCAACATCTCATACAGAACAATTCCCAAAGAGTAAATGTCGGATTTTTCGTCTACATATCCGCCCCTGGCCTGTTCGGGAGAAAAGTAGTGTACCGATCCCATCACAGCATCATCGTCGTTTATGATGGTTCCCGTATTCACTGCCTTTGCTATGCCAAAGTCGGCAATTTTTGCCGTGCCGTCGGCAGTCAACAGGATGTTGTGAGGTTTGACATCTCTATGTATTATGTGATTTTTATGGGCATGGCTCAGGGCAGATGCGATTTGTCGCGCAATGTTTACCGCATCCCTGGACTTCAATGCGCCTTTTTCCTGAATGAGAGCAGACAGAGTCTTGCCTTCGATCAGTTCCATTACAATAAAGTTGATGTTGCCTTCACGCCCTACATCATAGATATTTACAATGTTAGGGTGAGTCAGACTCGCCGCAGCCTGGGATTCCCTGCGGAAGCTCTCAATGAACTTGTAGTCCTTGGTAAATTCAGGTTTCAATATTTTAACGGCAACGTAGCGGTTCAACAATCGGTCTCGACCCTTGTATACGACTGCCATGCCCCCGTCGCCGATCTTTTCTAATATTTCATATCTTTCAGCCAACACTCTGCTGCTCATAGTTCTCTCCTTCGCTCATTTAAGTCTCGACACATATCACCGTGATATTGTCTTTTCCGCCGTTGTCACAGGCAAGCTTTATCAGGGACAGGACCAGTTTGTTCAAATCCTGTTCCTCATGTATCAATTCGAGAATCTGTTCGTCATTGACCTCATTATAAAGACCATCGGTACATAGCAAAATACGATCACCGATGGCCACATCAAATTGATAGAAATCAGGCATAACGGTTTCTTCGCTTCCGAAAGCCCTGGTTATAATATTCCTTTTGGGGTGCACCTCGGCCTCATACTCACTGATACGGCCGCTCTTTAACAGCTCGTTCACGTATGTATGATCCTCGGTGATGCGCTTAAGCTCCCCTTTCCGGTAAAGATAGGCACGACTGTCGCCCACATTGAATATATAGGCTTTTCCCTTCCTAAGCAACAGCATGACCGCTGTAGTCGCCATGCCCGTATTTTCACCGTCGGCGGACGCCCTCCTATATATTTCTTCATTTATATGCCAGAGGCATCGATTAAAAAACTCCGGCAAATCCTGTTCTTCTACGCCATCCGGCGGAGTGGAAAGCAGTAGGTCTTTCATCAATTCCACCGCAAGCCGGCTGGCAACCTCGCCGGAATTGTGACCTCCCACGCCGTCTGCCACCATATAGAATCCCATAGAATCCATGCATAACATGGAATCTTCATTAGTCTTTCTCAAATTGCCTTTATCAGTTCCGCATGCCGATCGATGCATAATTAACGCCGCCTCATCTTGCAAATGTAAAATCCGTCCGTATCAGTTATGTTGGGAAAGAGCTGTATGCTCTCTTCAATGACAAATTGCGGATTTTCCTTTAAAAATGTCATCGTGATATCTTGATTTTCAGCCTTATTGATGGTGCAGGTGCTGTAGAGTAGAATTCCTCCTGGTTTTACATATCTTGAGGATGTGGTCAGGATACGCAACTGCATCTCGGGAAGACCCTCAAGATCCCCTTCCCATTTTTTATATTTTATTTCCGGTTTTCTCCGCACGATGCCCAGGCCGGAACAGGGAGCGTCTACAAGGACACGGTCAGCTTTTTCTTCCAACTCGCTGTCCATCTTTGTGGCATCCCAAGTGCCGGTCTCTATTATGGATATTCCCAACCTGCCGGCATCTTTGTGCAACAGGTCCAGCTTCTTTTTGTAAACATCCCTGGCAATGATGCGCCCTCTGTTCTCCATGCGCTCGGCTATATACATGGTCTTACCGCCGGGAGCGGCACAAACATCTGCTATAAATTCATTTGGCTGTGGGTCCAGCACATCTACTACTACCATGGAGCTTTCATCCTGCACAGAAAACATCCCATTATTATACAGAGAGGTGTCCAGCAGATCTTCCCCTTTTACACGAAGAGCGATATTGCTCATGCGGCCGTCGTGGACCTCATAACCTTTTTCTTCCAGGCTCCTTTTAAGCTCTCTTCTTGAGATTTTAAGTAAATTAGGACGTATGGCCACTTCCGGTGTCTTATTGCCCGCCGCAAGAAGATCCTCAGTAAATTTTGAGCCATACTCTTCAAGCCACATCTTTACGATCCACGGTGCATAGGAGTACTTGACAGAAAGATATGCGGCCTCGTCTGTCTCCCGGGATGGAAGCGAAATCTCATCCTTTGTTCTCAGGTAATTGCGGAGTATGGCGTTGACAAATCCCTCCCGGCCTTTGCAGTAACGCTTTGCCAAGTTTACCGTTTCCGTAACGGCAGCATAAGAAGGAATCGAATCCATAAATGCCAGCTGATACAGCCCCATCCGCAGGATGGTGCGATCACTAGCATCCAATTTGTGAGAAGGATCCTTCAAATAATGCTGAATGATATAATCCAGAAGTATGAGATTTTCCAATACGCCGTAGACAAGTCTTCTGACGAAGGCTTTGGAATTCGGTTTTACTACTGAGATATAATGATTCAGGGCAAGATTGGAATATGCCTTGTTCTTCTCAATATCCAGCAGCACCAGATACGCCGTTTTTCGAGCATCATCCATGATTTGGGCCTCCTATACTCCCTCCTGCATAAACATACGGGGCGGAGTTATACCGCTTCGATTTATTTTACCCTAAAACGGTACCGATTTCAATTTTATTCCCTTTTATATATTCAGAAACATCCACGGGCTTTTTCCCGGGCAGTTGAATTCGAGTAACCAACAGATTCCCTTCTCCCGCAGCAACCAGAATGCCCCGATTGCTAACATCTTTTATCAATCCCGGGGTATCATTCACATCCTCGCCCATTACCTCAGCGGAAAAAAGCTTCATCTGCACTCCGTTTATGAAAGTGTATGCGCCCGGCCGTGGATTCATAGCCCGGATTTGGCGCTCGATCCTTTCCGCTTTTTGATTGAAATCTACAAGACTATCCTGCTTTGTAATCTTCGAAGCATATGTGGCTAAGTCGTGGTTTTGCGCTATACGCTCTGCAGTGCCGGATTCGATAGCGGGAAGTATCTCAACCAACAGGTCCGCACCTAAACCGGCAAGTTCATCCTCCAGTTGGCCTACGGTTTTCTTCCCTATCGGAACGGCTCTCTTTGCTATCATATCGCCTTCATCCAAGCCTTCCGACATGTACATCAGGGTAACTCCGGTCTCTGAATCTCCGGAAAGAATGGCATGCTGGATGGGAGCAGCCCCCCGATACTTTGGAAGCAGGGAGGCATGAATATTGATACAGCCTAAGCGAGGCAGATCCAACAAGCTTTTCGGCAACAGCTTTCCGTAAGACGCCACCACGATGATGTCCGGATTAATCTCGCGCAGGCACCGCATAACTTCCGAGGAATCGGAAATGCTTTCCGGTTGCATAACCGGTATGCCATACTCCTCTGCCTGAATTTTCACCGGCATCGGTAAAACCTTCATTCCCCTGTTTTTTGGCCTGTCGGGCTGGGTTATGACCAGAGGGATTTCGTACCCCTCTTCTTTCATTCTTTTAAGCGCAGGAACCGCAAAATCTGAGGTTCCCATATACACAATTTTCACTGTCCTCACCCTTTACTGCTCGTCGGTGTCACCGTCGTTTTCTATCTCATCGATGTCCTTTATTTCCAAAGCCTTGTCGACGAAGAGAATCCCTTCCAGATGATCGTATTCATGGGATAGAGCTACGGCAAGCAACTCCGTTCCTTCAACTTCGATTTCATTCCCGTTGCGATCAAGGCCCTTCATCTTGATGTATGCGGGTCTTTCAACGGTGCCGACGTAGTCGGGAACACTTAGACAGCCTTCTTCCACTGTCTGAGTCCCTTCCGTTTTGACGATTTCCGGATTGATCAATTCGTATATCTTATCCTCCAACTCCACTACGAACACGCGCCTCAACACACCCACCTGGGGAGCTGCCAAACCAATCCCGTCGTTTTCCCGCATGGTCTCTATCATGTCGTCCAATAGCTGGCGTATCCTATCGTTTACCCCGGTTACTTCCTTGGCGCGCTTCGTCAGTATTTCGTCGCCTTCTTTCACTATGTTTCTCAATGCCATGTTTACTGCTCCTTATTCTATTCTTACTCTTATATTATAAAAAACCATATGGATTCACATCGATTGATAGAGTCCATTCTTTCTGCTTTTCTCTTACCACCTTATTCTTAATCTTCCAAAGGGTCTCTCTGTAGGCATCCCAATTTTCTTCCGTGCATTTAATGAGAAGCTGATACCTGTACAGCCCGCTGGCTTTGTTTATCGGTGCCGGACGAGGTCCCAATACGTTAACAGCATGGTCCCTGCCAACTCTCCGCAAAAATGACTGGCGGATTTTCTCGGCGCCTTCAGAAGCTTCCTCCTCCGTTTCGGCAGCCAATATTATGTACAAGATATCGCAGAAGGGAGGATATCCCACCTGTTCCCGGATCTTGATTTCCGCTTCGTAGAACAAGTCGTAATCCTGCCTTGCAGCCAGCTGGATCGCATAGTGGTCCGGAGTATAGCTCTGTATTACCACCTTTCCCGGAACGGTTCCGCGCCCTGCCCTGCCTGCTGCCTGGGTTATAAGTTGAAAGGTTCGCTCCGAAGAACGGAAGTCCGGTATGTTCAGAGAGATGTCCGCCGCCACGATGCCCACAAGTCCTACATTGGAGAAATCCAGGCCTTTAGCAACGAGCTGGGTCCCTATCAGAATGTCAGTTTTTCCTTTTCCGAAGCGAGATAAGATTGCATCGATGCTCCCCCTCCGCTTTGCAGTATCAAGATCCAGCCGCTCGATGACGGCGTCCGGAAAGGTCTTGCCCGCAATTTCTTCCACCTTTTCCGTACCGGTGCCGAAATGGCGTATGTACTTGCTTCCGCAGGCAGGGCAGACATCAGGTATTTTTGTCCTTCTCCCGCAGTAGTGGCAGACAACTTCCCCCCGCGCTTTGTGATAGGTCATGGAAATTCCGCACTCCTCGCAGCGCATCACATAACCGCAACTCCTGCAGGACAAGAAGGTAGAATAGCCCCTGCGATTGAGAAACAGTATAACCTGTCGCCCTTCATCGAGGCATGCCCGGATCTGTTCATAGAGCTTGATGCTGAAGATGCTCTTGTTGCCCTGTTTTAATTCCTCCCTCATATCTACAACTTCCACATGGGGTAAGGGAGTCTTATTGTAGCGCGTCTTGAGGAGTATTTTCTCGTATTCTCCCTTTGCGGCACGGAAAGCCGATGTCAGTGAGGGGGTGGCGCTGCCTAAAAGTACCACTCCCCCGCTCCTGCGGGCACGCTGAATTGCCACTTCAAGGGTGTCGTATTTTGGCGACATGTCCGACTTATAAGTGGATTCATGTTCCTCATCCAAAATGACGGCCCCGAGATTCTCAACCGGCGCAAACACCGCAGAACGGGCACCTATCACCACTTTTGCTTCGCCGCTTTTTATCCGCATCCACTGGTCGTAGCGTTCGCCTTTCGAAAGCTTGCTGTGCAAAACCGCCAAATCATCCGTTCCAAACCTTTGCTGGAAGCGTCGGATTGTCTGGCTGGTCAGGGAAATTTCCGGAACCAGCATTATTGCTGTTCTCTGCTGCTTCAGGCATTCTTCGATGACCTTCATGTATGTCTCGGTCTTTCCGCTGCTGGTAACTCCGTGAATCAGGAAAACCTTATGTTCCCTGCTCTGTAAAAAAGGCATTACATTTTGCACCGCTTCTTCCTGCTCCGGCGTCAATGAGGGAGACTCAACAATCTCTACCTCTTTTCCTGCAAAGAGGTCTGTGGCCGCTCTCCTCTTCGGCGCCGAACCCGCAGGCGCGAAACATTTAATCGCGTCGATATACCTGCAAAAGTAACGCTGCCTCATGAATTCACAAATTTCAACCGCATCGGAAGGAAGAGAAACGAGGGGATCTTTGCTGATTACATATTTATACTTGATGCGGGGATCCGGTCCGTCTGCCATGGAATGCACATATGCGTCGTACTCTTTATTACCACGCGCAAATGGAACGGTTACCTTGTCACCGGGTTTAAGACCTTCAATTTCAGAAGCATAGGTGTAGAGCATATCCGTTTTATCGTTGCTGTTATCGATGATCAGGTTTACATATTCCATTGCAGCCTCCAAAACCGAATCCGCTCAACGGCCCTCGTTAACGCTCTATTCATTTCGGTTCGCAAGCATTAAAGCAAATAGATATTGTGCTCAGCACATTTTTCTATCATATCCTCCGGCCATATTGCCGCCTGTACTTCTCCTATATGGGCTTTCCTGAGGAAGTACATGCAAAGCCTGGACTGGCCTATTCCTCCTCCGATGGAATAGGGGAGTTCCTTGTTGACTATTGCCTGGTGGAATTCTTTCTCGAGCCTGTCCATTGCGCCTGCTATTTCAAGCTGGCGGACAAGAGACTCCTCATCTACTCTTATACCCATGGATGATATTTCAAATGCACATTCCAGGATATCGTTCCACAGCAGAATATCACCGTTAAGCTCCCAGTCGTCGTAATCAGGAGCCCTCCCGTCATGTTTTTTGCCCGATTTAAGAGTGCCGCCGATCTTCGAAATAAAGACAGCCCGTTTTTCCTTGGTTATAGTGTCTTCTCTTTCTTTCGGTTCTAGTTCCGGATACATGTCCTCCAGTTCCTGACTGGTAATAAAAAAGAGGTCGTTGGGCAGTTCCGTCCGTATCTGGCGATACAGCCGGTTTACATAATCGCCCAGGTTTTTAATCGCTATATATATTGTAGAAACGGTCTCTTTCAAGTATTCTTCATTGCGGTCTTCTTTGCGAATCACTTTTTCCCAATCCCATTGGTCCACATAAACGGAATGGAGGTTGTCAAGAACCTCATCCCTGCGCAAGGCATTCATGTCGGTATAAATGCCTCTTCCGGGTTTGATGCCATAACGACCCAGGACATATCTCTTCCATTTTGCCAAGGACATGGGAACTTCCGCTACCTTCTCGTTCATATCCTTGATTGTAAAAGAAACCGTCCTCTCCACGCCGTTGAGATTATCGTTCAATCCTTTTTCAGGATCTACCAGCAGAGGCGCCGATACCCTGCGCAGCTGTAAGCCGTAAGCCAGCTCCTGTTCGAAGAAGTCCTTAATCTTCTTGATTGCTCTCTGCGTTTCCATCAGGTCTAACTGAGATTCGTAGTTGGTGGGAAGTATCAATTTGCCTGGCATAAAATCACCTCTTTTTCTGTTTAGAATATTCACATCCGCAGTAGTACTGCCGATAGAGTTCATATTTTTTGGCTAGCTCGATGGAACGCTGGAATCCGTCTTTCTTTTTAAAATCCTCGTCTACATACTCTATGTTGACGCGGCTGGCCAACCCACAGCCGATTTGAGATATCAGCATGTAATTCTTATGAGGGCTTACGGAGAGAGTGGTGCCGAAGTAGTCAAAGCTTAACCCTGCAGCCTGCTCCGCCGTCTCTCCCAAGCGAAGCTCAATACATTTTTCGCAGCGCTTGCCGCCTTCGGGCTCGGACTCAAGTCCCTTTGCCACTTCATAAAAACGGTTCACATCATAATTGCCTTCGAGAAACTTTACCGGCTCTTCCGTGGGCCTTTCCTGATTGTATCTTTGAATAAATTGCAGCTGTGCACTCTTTCTCTTTTCATATTCGCCGGGATCGGTGATGTTAGGATTGTAGAAAAACAGAGTTATATCATATTTTTCTACCAATCGTTCAATTACCGCCGTGCTGCAAGGTCCACAGCAACTGTGAAGCAGAAGCTTCGGCTTGTTTCCCATTCTTTCCTCTTCCTCTATTGTGATACTCTCCTATCCTGTTTGCGCCCCAGTTCCGCGACAACGGGGTCTTACACCATGCCGCGCACCTTATTGTATTCCTCAAGTCCTTTAGCCAGAATGGAAACGGCCTTTTCAAGCAAGCTGCATTCAAGAGTGAAGGCAAGGCGAATTTCATCCTTCCCCAAACCTTTCGTGGCATAAAAACCTTCTCCGGGAGCGGCCATAACCGTCTCCCCATCCACATCGAACTCTTCCAGCATCCAGATCAAAAACTCAGTGGCGTCTTCTACAGGCAGCTTGCACATCATATAAAATGCGCCTTCCGGTTTGTTGCATTCAACACCGGGAACTTGCCTAAGCGCATCGTACACCACATTTCTGCGCTTTTCAAACTCATCCCGCACCTGATTTATTACCCTGTAGCCCGCCTCGTACAGCCCCAGGGCTCCGTGTTGCTCAACCGTTGAAACAGAAAGCCTGCCCTGGCAGAGCTTGAAGATAAGATTAAAGAGTTCCTTATTTTTACATACAATCGTCCCGATACGGGCCCCGCAGGCGCTAAACCTCTTAGATGCGCTGTCGATAATCACCAGCCGGTCATGTATGTCTTCAAGAAAACCGAAACTGGTTATCTGTCTTCCGTCGAAAACGATTTCACGATATACTTCATCGGAAACGATATATAGACCATTTTGCTTTGCCACATCCGCAATCATGCGAAGTTCTTCCGCAGTCAACACGGTACCTGTGGGATTGCCGGGATTTGTAACCCAAATACCCTTGGTCCGATGGGTAATTTGGGCTTCCAGCGCCTCCCTGTCTATATGAAAGCCGTTGGCCACACTGGTTCTCACAGGAACCGGCGTCGCGCCGGATATGGTAAAATAAGTGTTGTAGTTGGAATAATAGGGTTCGAATACAATGAACTCATCTCCCGGATTGGTTAAGGCCAACAAGGTCATGAGGACAGCTTCAGATCCACCCGTCGTGACAGCGATATTTTCTGCACGGAAACTAAAGCCATGTCCCCGATAGAAATCTTCCATCGCTTTTAATAGCTCCGGCAAACCTTGTGATGGCATGTACTCAACTGTAGCTTCGTTAAACTCCCTTATGCGCTCATAATATTCCAAAGGTGCAGGGAGATCCGGCTGCCCGATGTTCAGGTGATAAACCTTTTTTCCTGCTGCCTTGGCTGTGTCTGCATATTTGCTCAGTTTTCGAACAGAGGATACCTCCATATTTGTCATAATCTTCGATAGTTCTTTCACAGCATTCTCCTCCCCTGCAACGTATTATCTGCAGTCTTTAGAATTCTACCGGTGTATTTTACCACAATTAAGATAATCTGAACAAGTTGCACAAAAATAAAAATTGCGGGGTAGACCCAAAAGTTGCATCTTCAGCAAAAGGGCCTGTCCCCGCAGCTGATTCCTGCATGTTAGTCTTCTTTATCTTCATCTTGTGATTCCGGATTTATCAATCTGTCTCCAATGCGCCCGTCATTATAATGTTTGCGGCATAAGGATACATACATATCATTGCCCCCGATCAGTATCTGCTCGCCTGTCTTTACGAACTTCCCGTCAACGATCCTGGCCACCATGGTAGCTTTTCTGCCGCACCAGCATATAGTCTTGATTTCCTCTATCTTATCCGCATAGACCAACATATAATAGGAGCCTTCGAAGAGCTCATTGCGGAAATCATTTTTGAGACCGTAGGCCAAAACAGGCGTCTCGTAACTGTCTACGATCTCCACTAACTCCTGTACATGATGCTTTTTCAGAAATTGACACTCATCCACCAAAACGCAATCGATTTTTTTCTTTGCATTCTCTTCCATGAAGAGCTTTAACAGATTAGTGTTATCATTTACCATGATGGCTTCCCGTTTGAGTCCTATTCTGGAACAGACCATTCCTTTGCCGAAGCGGTCATCCACGCTTGGGACAAGCACCAGCACCCGTTTGCCGCGTTCCTCGTAATTATAAGCCACTTTGATCAATTCTATGGATTTTCCCGCATTCATGGTGCTGTATCTATAATAAAGCTGTGCCATAGTTCACTCCCGCATCCTTCCTGTCTCACATCTGTCACAAATCTGAAATAGGCAGACATTAACGATTTTATTTATTGTACCATACACGGAAGCACAGTTCAATTCCGGCGGCTCAGCATAACACCCGTCATCCCGGATAACATCCCAGCACTTCCAAATATCCGCAGGAAGCCTCGGCATGGCGAAGTCCCCTCTGAACGTTATCGTCTTCGATGTTTCCTTCCAAATCCGCAAAGAAGCAGTATTTATCCCCAATCATAGGCCTCGACTCGATACGGGTCAAATTGATGCCTTCCGCCATAAAATGGAACAGCACCTCGCAAAGGGCTCCGCTCCTATGTGAAGTGCGAAAGGTTATGCTGACCATATCGCAGGAAGAATCGTATTCCGGCTCATCGGCAATGGTAATAAACCGGGTGTTGTTGCTCTGATCGTCAGTGATATTGTCTTCCAGCACTTCCAGGCCGTAGAGTTCGGCAGCCCGTCTCGAACCTATGGCCGCATACCTCTTTTCGCCTTTCTCCGCCACCCAATTTGCCGCTTCAGCTGTATTTCTGCATTCCGTTAAATCCCATGTACGCATTTTCAGATATCCGGCGCACTGATGCAATCCTTCAGGATGGGACAGCACTTCACGAATATCTAAAATCTTTGTCCTAGGCACAGCCATCAGACAATGAGCCGCCTGCACGTAGGTCTGACCCACTATAAAGCAACCGTATTTCCGAAGCAGGTCATAAGTTTCACCGATAGCTCCTGTCTTGGAATTTTCAATTGGAACTATTCCGTAGTTAACCTCTTTATCCTTAACTGCTACAAAGACATCTTCAAAGGTCTTCATACCTTTTAGCTCCCCTTCAGGAAAGAGCTTCAGCGCAGCCTGTTCTCCCCATGCACCCGGCAGTCCCTGATAGGCCACCACTAAATTGCCTTCATGAGGCTTTCTCGGGGGAGGAAGCAACACCTCTTCAACTCCGTCAAACAACAGCTTTCTCTGCCGGAACTTGGACAACCCCATGACGGCTCGAATGAAAGTCACCACTTCTCCTCTGTATTCATCTTTTGCGATTTTTAAAATACCCTCGATAATCTGCTGTTCTCTCGCTTCATCGGCAATAGGTATGTTCTCAGCCCTCTTAGCTTCCGCAATTTGATCCACGAGAGTCATTCTTTCTTGCAGAAGCTCCACAAGTCGGCCGTCTATAGTGTCCATACCGGCTCTTACTTTCTGTATGATTTCACGATTGTCCATACTTTTCCCTCCTATTCTTTAATCGCTTCCCGGACCCGGTTTACTTTCTTCATCAGATGGTGAAACACTTCAGGAGTTATTGACTGCTGTCCGTCGCAGAGAGCTTTTTGCGGCATGTTGTGAACCTCAATGATCAATCCGTCCGCTCCCGCTGCCACTGCGGCCAGGGCAAGAGGTTCCACCAGGTGCCAATGTCCCGTTCCGTGGGAAGGATCTGCGATGACAGGCAGATGGCTTTTCTGCTTCAACACAGGGATAGCCGATAGATCCAGGGTATTGCGGGTCGCTGTCTCAAATGTCCGGATCCCGCGTTCGCAGAGAATTACCTGGTCGGTGCCCCCTTTGATAAGATATTCTGCAGACATTAACAGTTCTTCCAGGGTAGACGAAAGTCCTCTTTTCAAAAGTACGGGTTTCTTCAGCTTGCCTACCTCTACGAGGAGACTGAAGTTTTGCATATTCCTGGCACCGATCTGAATTACATCCACATCCTCCGCAAAGGCGTCCAGATGTTTTTGGGAAAGAATTTCAGAGACGATGGGCAGTCCGGTTTTTTGCTTGGCGGCCTTAAGAAGCTCCAGACCTTCCAGGCCCAAACCATGGAATGAATATGGGGAACTTCGCGGCTTAAAAGCTCCTCCGCGGAGCAACTTTGCCCCTGATTTCGCAATATCTTTCGCGATGGAAAGAATCTGGTCCTCGCTTTCTACCGAACAGGGCCCTGCAATTACCGCGAAATGCCCTCCTCCTATTTTAGCCGTGCCTTCACTCACCACCGTGTCTTCGGGATGAAAGCGCCGCCCTGCCAGCTTATACGGTTCCCGTACCTTAAATGCCGATTCCACGATGTCCGACCGGCTAAATGTATCGGGAGACACGTTTGACACATCTCCGGCAAGCCCAAGCATTCGCGCATTCCCTCCCTTTATGTCCTGTACGATAAGCCCCTGGTCCTGTATGCTGTTCTTAAGCTGTTCTATGGCTTCTTCCGATGCGTCCGGTTTGATTACGATGATCATATCCCTTCCACCTTTCCTCTCAGATTATCTATAATCCTTTTATATGCTTTCTCTCTCATTATTTCTACGCCAAAATACAGGCGATCCGCTTCCAAAGCCTGTTCTATGAGCATATGAATGCCTCCCAAAGTGCGAAGCCCTCTTTTTTCTCCTTCAATGAGAAAGCTGGTCCTCGCAGGGCTGTATATCAGATCGCAGAGCAGGGAATCTTTTCCTATCCGGTTCATAAAATCGAAGCTTGGAAAGTCCTGCTTCACGCCTTTCATGCCTAAAGGAGTGGTATTTATGATGATTCGCGATCCCCATTGGTTTCCCTTTTCCTCCGAATCCAAAAACGGATGCAGATGGCACTTCGTATCGTATATTCTTACGATCTTTTGGCATATCTTATGGGCCTTGTCACGGTTCCTTGCCACCAGGTGCAATTCTCTTGCACCCTTAGCAGCGGCTTTCATGGCTATAGTAACTGCCGCACCTCCCGACCCCAGAATAGTGACGGCAGAATCCTTAAAGTCTTCTCCCATATGCTCAAGGGCTTTAAAGAAACCTTCACCGTCCGTATTGTATCCCCATAACTTGCCGCCTTTTTTTACAACGGTATTAACGGAGCCGAGAGCTTCAGCCTCTTTATCTATTAAGTCTAAAAGCGGGAGAATCGCTTCCTTGTGGGGCATAGTCACGTTGAAACCGTCAATTCCCGGCCCCCTGACCTGGGTTACCCACCGGGACAGGTCTTCGGGAACAACCCTTCTCCTCTCGTAGACAAAGGATTTAAAAAACGGTCCGATTGCCGGTATATGTATATCCGGCGACAGGCTGTGGTCGATGGGGTCACCTATTACGGCCAGCTGCATTTCCCTTTGCTCAAATTTGGCGATGCGGCTCAGCTGACTGAGTGTTTTGGCCGGATACCCCTTGTTGCTCACTGCAAAATCCGCATACTTCTTATATAAAGGCAATCGTTGCCTGTAAAGCTCGTACAGCTTTTCCGGAGATTCTCTCAAGAGCGGGCGAGCGTTCAAGTTTACCCGTTCCAGTATATCTTTTACAGGCCTGCTCATAAAGACGATTATGCCATTTTGCGACAGCAGTTGCATGTTGATCTCTTTAATAATCACCCCGCCTCCGCAGGCTATCACCGCATTTCGGCTGTCAGAAACTGCCCTTATCGCTTCCGTTTCCGCCAAGCGGAAACCTTCCTCTCCTCGCTCTTCAAAGATCCGGGGTATGCTCAAACCCTCTCGCTGCTGAATGAGCGAATCGAGATCAATGAACTCACGGGACAGGCGCTTCGCAAGTCTCCTGCCCATGCTTGTTTTGCCGCTACCGGATATTCCGATCAACACGATGTTCTTCATCTCTTCCACCCTGCTTCCAACATATGATCCATCAGGCACAGGGCCAAGGCCGATTCCACAACTACCACGGCTCTCGGTACTATACAGGGGTCGTGGCGCCCCGTCACCCTGATTTTTTTGTTCTCACCGGTACTGAGATCAATCGTATCCTGCTCCTTGCCGATGGAAGCGGTAGGTCTGAAAGCGACGCGGAACAGTATAGGCATGCCGTTGGTAATGCCGCCGTTAATGCCGCCGCTGTGGTTCGAACCCATCCTAATCTTGCCCTCATCATAGAACAGCGGGTCATTGGCTTCGCTTCCCCTCATTTCGGCCATACGGAAACCCTCACCGAATTCAATTCCCTTTGTCCCCGGAATGGAAAAAATCATTGAGGACAGGCTGCTTTCCATGGAATCGAAGAAAGGCGAGCCCAGCCCGGCAGGTTGACCCCAAGAAGCACACTCGATGATTCCGCCCACGGAATCCTTTTCCTTTGCGGCATGAAGAATTGCGTTTTTCATTTCCGCTTCTCTCGCCTTATTCAGAACAGGGAAGTCCATACTGATGAGGGCTTTTAACAGCCCTGCATCGATAGGCATCGAGGATTCACATGCTTCTTCCGAAAATGTTTCCCCAAGGGAGAAGGATATATCCCGGCAGGTTCCTATCTGCAGTATATGAGCTCCGATGCAGATGCCTTCCCTTTCCAGAATTTGTCGTACGATGCTGCCCGCGAAAGTTAGAGGAGCCGTCAGCCTGCCGGAGAAATGCCCTCCGCCCCGGTAATCGTTGTGTCCCTTGTATTTGATATGAGCCACAAGGTCGGCGCTTCCCGGCCTGAGCAGATCTCTGTTATAATCTTCTGACCTTATATTTTTGTTACGAATGATTCCGCAGAGAGGAGCTCCCGTTGTAACCCCGTTGAACACACCGCTCAGGATCTCCACCTGGTCCGATTCCTTCCTGGGAGTGGTAAGCTCACTTTGTCCGGGAGCCCTCCTTGCCATATGAAAATTTACGTAGTCCATATCTATAGGAAAGCCCGGCGGCAAACCGTCAATTACGATGCCGATGGCTTCTCCGTGAGATTCACCGAATATGGATAGCCTGAGATTTCTCCCCCAAATATTCATATACTCTCCTCCTTTTCTTTGCGGCAGAAGTCCTTCCAAAAATCCGGATAGGATTTATTCACGCACCGGGGATCCAAAATTGTAACCTTTCCCCGGCTTTTCAAAGAGGCTAAAGCAGCCGCCATGGCAATCCTATGATCGTTATGGGGGTCCACCACGCCTCCCTCCAACACATCAACGCCTGTAATGAGCAGGTAATCTTCGCCTTCTTCAATACTGGCTCCCAATGAATTCATAGCTTGAGTTATAGATCTCAACCTGTCACTTTCCTTCATCCGCAGTCGGCTGGCTCCTCCTATTTTGCTCCGGCCCTTGCAGAAGCACAGCAATACCGCAAGAGGAGGCGCCAGATCGGGGCATTGACTGATATCCGCCGTGATTCCGTGCAGTTCTGTGGCTCTGACACGCAGCGCCCCGTCTTCATCATGCAGGATCTCCCCCCCACAGCGAAGGATGAAATCCAGGATTTTAGCATCGCCCTGCAGGGAGTTGCGCTTCAATCCGGTACACCCTACATCGCAGCCTAAGGCGCCCGCCACGAGAAAATATGCGCCGGCGGAATAATCTCCTTCTATTTCATATATGGCAGGAGTATAGGATTGGCCTCCCGGAATTCGGAACGCTCCATCTTCCAAGGCTTCCACATGCACTCCGAAATGCTTCATGACGTCTATTGTTATATCCACATAGGGTTTTGATTCAAGCCCGGTGGTCAATCGAATTTCGCTCGATTCGCCCAGCAAAGGCAAAGCCATTAACAGCCCTGATATAAACTGAGAACTCACATTCCCGGGTATTTCATATATCCCCGGCCGCAAGGGCCCCTGCAGGTATAGACGTTGTTCTTCTAAACAGGATTTTCCACCCTTAGAGGCAAGCGCTTCCAGATAACTCTTCAGCGGACGCTGCAGCAACCTCCCCCGCCCTGTCATAACCACCGGAGCGCCCGACAGCAAGGCAAAGGGGATGAGGAATCGCAACGTTGAACCGGATTCACCGCAGTCCAGTACTTTGCCTTCTTCTACATGAATTCCTTCCGTATTTACAATCCCCCGGGCAACCGTAAGCCCGGGCTCGTCTAACCGGTAATCCAGTCCCATGGCCGCAAGACAGGCCAGAGTGGCTGCTACGTCTTCTCCGTAACGTCCTAATTTTTTTATTATCGTTCCTTTTCCCGCCAGGGCACCGCAGATCAGAGCTCTATGGGAAAGACTCTTGGAAGGTGGAATGCGGACAATGCCGTCGGGGACACAATTTATCTCCATTGATTCCGTTCTCTTTATGCTCATAACGCCAACTCCAATATATCTCCGAGAATGTCTTCAAGTTCCTGTTCCCCAATAGTATGAACCAGGCTTTCACCGATCTCTTTTAACAGAATCAAGTTAAACCCTTTTCGGTCATTCTTTTTATCTATGGCCATATGGTGAATCAGTTTCTTATAATCCGTCTGAATTTCTGAAGTCAAACCATAAGTTTCTACCAGTTTTTTTATCCTTTCCCCCGTACCGTCAGGGGTCAATCCGAGAGTTTCACCCACTTCCGCGGCTATGCACATACCTATGGCCACCGCTTCACCGTGAGAGTGGGTCCGGTACTCGCCGATTTTCTCGATGGCATGACCAAAGCTGTGACCAAAGTTCAGCTTCCTTCTTTCTCCGCTGTCTCGCTCGTCACGTTCCACAAAAATCCGTTTCTGATTGCAACACATGTATACGATTTCTTCCATACGGGGAAGGATTTCATCAAGTCCTCCGTATTTCTCAAGTTGGTGAAAAAGGTCCTTGCCGGAGATGGCGCCGTACTTAATAACCTCCGCCATGCCTTCCGACAATTGCCTTTTATCCAAAGTGCTCAAAAGTGCCGGATCCGCAACGACCAGAAGAGGTTGATAGAATGCTCCCAGCAAGTTTTTCCCCTGGGGAAGGTCTATGCCTGTCTTGCCGCCCACGGAAGAATCTACCTGGGCCAAAAGTGTGGTAGGAACTTGTACATAGGGCAATCCTCTCATATACACTGCAGCGGTGAAACCGGCCAAATCCCCCACCACTCCGCCTCCGAAGGCAACGATGAGGTTATCGCGCAACACATGCAAATCAGCTAACTGTCCGCATAATTTCGTGAAACTCTCTATGGTTTTGCTGCCTTCGCCGGGTTCTACCTGAATGGTATCCGTCAGGAAGCCGACCCTTTTTAAAGCAGTTTCCATCCGGGAGCCGTAAAGGCTCCACACCTTCTCATCGGTGATCACTATGGCACGCTTTGCGGATGATACGGCGCGAATCCGTTCTCCGCACAGATCCAGGATTCCCGATTCTATCTGTATTTTATATGATGCGGCAGGCAGTTTGACAATTATCTCGGACATGCCACAAGCTCCTTTCAAATCACACTTGCTTAAAAAAAAAGAGAGGTTCTATGCGATGAACCTCTCTAAACTCTCTGTAAAATATACCTTCGTTACCTTATACTGCTGTTAGGGATAGTTCATACGCCTCGTTGCACCTATTTTTACCAAACCAAAAGTATCCAAAGCTAAAATAAAAGCTCTGGAAAAAGTTATTAAAAAAGTTGGCAAAATAGTTTACAATGATATACGTATGTCTCATTATCTTAACCCCTTCTTCTTGACTTTTTATCTGTTATACCACAGTAATTCATGAATTGCAAGAAAATTATGCTAAATAGAAGGTGCTAAGTTGTTGTGAGGTTTTGATTTTCGGTCTGCCGGGAGAGTCCCGCTCAGACATGATGGAGTCGGTACATTATGTGGCGAATAAAAAACCCTTCGGCGTGAAATTTCATCAGCTGTATATTAT
>JAAYNC010000184.1:0-2182 GCA_012521055.1 Eubacteriales Family XIII. Incertae Sedis bacterium | reverse complement strand
TCTGTCCGAGACAGAGCGTGTCTGTTCTTCCGTCAATGTGGGCAGCACCAAAACCGGCATCAATATGGACGCTGTCAGGCTCATGGGTGAAGTGGTAAAGGAGACCGCGGAGCTGACCGCCCACCGGCAATGCATCGGCGCCGCCAAATTGGTTGTGTTCTGCAACGCACCGGAGGATAACCCCTTCATGGCAGGAGCCTTTCACGGCCCCGGGGAGCCGGATTGCGTGATTAATGTCGGTGTTTCGGGCCCTGGTGTAGTCCGGGCAGCCATTGCCAAGGCAGGCAAAGAGTGCGATCTGACGCAGATTGCGGATATTATTAAGAAAACTGCGTTTAAGATAACTCGCATGGGGCAATTGGTGGGAAGCGAAGCTTCCGCTCGCCTGGGCGTGCCTTTCGGAATCGTGGATCTGTCTCTGGCGCCTACGCCGGCGGTAGGTGATTCGGTAGCCCACATTCTGGAGGAAATCGGCCTCGAAAGCTGCGGCGCCTGCGGAACCACCGCTGCTCTCGCCATGCTAAACGATGCGGTGAAAAAGGGCGGAGTCATGGCGTCTTCCAACGTAGGAGGTCTTTCCGGGGCCTTTATTCCCGTCAGTGAGGATGCGGGCATGGTGCAGGCTGTTGAGACAGGATCGTTGACCATAGAAAAATTGGAAGCCATGACAGCCGTATGTTCAGTAGGACTTGACATGATCGTAATTCCCGGAGATACCACTGCTGAAGTAATTGCAGGCATAATAGCCGATGAAGCGGCTATTGGCATGATTAATTCCAAGACTACTGCCGTGAGGGTAATTCCCGCCATCGGGAAGAAAGAGGGAGAAAAGCTGGAGTTTGGCGGATTGCTGGGGGGCGGGCCCGTAATGAAGGTCAATCGAAGCTCTCCCGGGTCGATGATTTCAAGGGGCGGAAGAATACCGGCTCCGATACAGAGCCTTAATAATTAAGATAGCAGTGCAGAGTAAAAATGAAAGCAGATATCAAATCCATGACAATCGAAGAGCTCGGCCAGTTGCTTGCAGCCATGGGACAGCAGAAATACCGGGCTTTGCAGATTTTCCGCTGGATGGCAAAAGGTGCGGCCGGTTTCGATGAAATGACCAATCTTCCCCAAAAATTGCGGGCGGAGCTCAACGAGACAGCATATATTGAAAAGCTGAAACCGGAAAAAATTCAGGTGTCAAAAAAAGACGGCACCAGAAAGTATCTGTTCCGTCTAAAAAGCGGGAACGCCATTGAAAGCGTGTTTTTGAAATATCATTACGGTAATTCGGTTTGCATCTCCTCGCAAGCCGGATGCCGGATGGGATGTGCATTCTGCGCTTCTGCCATAGGTGGCAGGGCACATAATCTTTCTGCGGCAGAAATACTGGACCAGGTAATCTCCATCCAACAGGATACGGGGGAAAAAGTCGGAAACGTGGTGGTAATGGGCATCGGAGAACCCTTTGACAATTATGACAACCTGTGTCGTTTCATTTCTCTGATCCATGCTGAGGAAGGTTTGAATATGAGTCTTCGGGCCATCACCGTTTCCACCTGCGGAATCATACCAAAAATCGAAGCCTTTGGCAGGGATTTTCCCCAAGTAAATTTAGCCATTTCTCTACATGCTCCGAATGATGAGATCCGCAACCGGTTAATGCCAATAAATAAAAAATATCCCATGAAAGAGCTGCTGGAAGCATGCGAAAAACATACGGAGATTACGTGCAGGCGCATAACCTTCGAATACTCCATGATACGCGGGATAAACGACGAGAAAGCCCATGCAGAAGAGTTAGCCACAAAGCTGCAGGGCATGCTTTGCCATGTGAATCTGATCCCCCTCAACCCAGTCAGTGAACGGGAATACGAGGCCGCGGACAGAAAATCTGTAGAAGTGTTCCGCAAAGCATTGGAAGATAAGGGCGTACAGGTGACGGTCCGCAGAGAGCTGGGTACGGATATTGACGGGGCTTGCGGACAGCTCAGGCTAGGTTTTTAAACATGATGAATCGAATTATTGAAAGGTTGTCCATTAAATCGGGTATACCTAAATTGTAAAGGGAGGATTTCTTCCTTGCCCTTTTATTTTGGTAGTGTATAATTGAATAAAGACAATGATAGGGAGGGGTGATTCTATTGGTGAAGGTAATTGCGGGCCACAAGGGGTCCGGCAAAACAAAAAAGATGAT
>JAAYNC010000248.1:0-2144 GCA_012521055.1 Eubacteriales Family XIII. Incertae Sedis bacterium | reverse complement strand
TGGAGATCGCCATCGTAAACCTGATGCCCACAAAGGAAGTTACGGAGACCCAGTTAATACGTCTCCTTGCCAATACTCCGCTGCAGGTGAACGTAAAGCTTCTCACCATGGATTCTCATGAATCGAAAAATACGGAGAAGGAATATCTTCAGACTTTCTATAACACCTACGAGCAGATAAAGAACCGGCGTTTCGACGCCATGATAATAACGGGAGCTCCTGTGGAATTTCTGCCTTATGAAGATGTGGATTATTGGAAAGAGTTGACCGATATAATGGAATACACAAAGGACAATGTATTCAGCGTCCTGCACATCTGCTGGGGCGCCCAGGCTGCTCTGTATTATCATTACGGAATTAACAAACATGTGCTGCCGAAGAAATTATTCGGCGTTTATCCGCATAAACTTAAAGAAAGCAAATCGGAATTGATGCGAGGCTTAGATGAGGTTTTCTACGTGCCCCACAGCAGGCATACACAGGTCTTGACGGAGGATATTCTGAAGGTCCCCGAACTGGACATATTGGCAGAGTCGGATATTGCAGGAGCTCACATGGTTGCAACGAAAGATAAGCGGATGATATTCGCCCAGGGCCACGCTGAATACGACAAGGAAACTCTTCGCTTGGAATACGAGCGTGACCTTAAAAAAGGCCTGGACATCGACGTACCTGAGAACTATTTCGTAGATGACGATCCTGCCAAGGGTATTATGGTTCGTTGGAGAGGTCATGCCAACCTCTTCTTCGCCAACTGGCTGAACTTTGTATATCAAGAGACTCCGTACGATCTCAACGAGCTGGATAAAATGCGGAAGTAGGGAAGGGGGACGGTTCGTTGAAACCGTCCTTGTATTTTAGGAGGTCTGCGCTTTCCGGCGTAAGACAAAGAAAGGGGCAAGTGCAATTGGATTTATGTGAACATCGAGCCGATTGCGGTGGGTGCATCTACCAGGGTATTCCTTACACCGATCAGCTTGAGCTGAAGGCGAAGGAAGTCCTGCGGCATTTTAAAGAAAATCAGGTGAGCTTTGAGCGCTTTCTTGGAATCGAAGGAAGCCCCCAGCGCTATGCCTACAGGAACAAGATGGAATATACCTTTGGCAATGAGGTAAAGGAGGGCGAAATGACCCTGGGTCTCCATAAGCGGGGACGCCATATGTCTGTCATTACCACGGACAAGTGCCAGCTGGTGGACCCGGATTTCAATAAGATATTGCAGGCTGTTTTGAAGTTCGCCCAGGAGCGGGGCTATTCCTTCTATCATAAGAAGAGCCACAAAGGGTTGCTTCGCCATCTGGTCCTTCGTAAGGGAGAACACACCGGCGAATTGCTGGTAAACATAGTGACAAGTACCCAGTTTCCTTTTGACGGAGAAGCGTTCGTTTCTCTAATAGAAGGATTGGAGCTGAAGAACAGCGTGGTGGGCATCCTGCATACGGAAAACGATAACCTGTCAGATTCCATCCGCTGTGACAAATTGAATATTCTATCCGGCAGGGACTATTATAACGAGGAATTGATGGGACTGAAGTTCCGCGTTCATATTTTTTCCTTTTTCCAGACCAACGTGTTGGCAGTGGAACGCCTGTACACCGAGGCATTATCACTAATTCCGGATCTTTCCGGCAAAACGGTGTTCGATCTCTATTCGGGTACGGGAACCATAGCCCAGACGGCAGCCCTTCAGGCTGAACAGGTCATAGGAATTGAACTGGTGGAGGAGTCTGTGGAAGCGGCTAGGGCAAACGCCAAGATGAACGGACTTACAAACTGCAGCTTCATCGCGGGAGATGTGCCCAAAGTGTTGGACGACATCGAAGAAAAACCGGATGTGATTTTCATGGATCCTCCCAGGTCCGGTGTCCATCCTAAAGCCATGGAAAAAATACTGAACTACGGGGTTAAGGAAATCGTTTATATCTCCTGCAATCCCAAGACCCTGGCACAAAACCTGGCAACGGCAATGCTTTTCGATTATCACGTGGAAGTTTTGAAGGCTTACGACAACTTCCCGTTTACAAGGCATGTTGAGGTTATAGTGGGAATACAACGTTCAGATTTATAGAAATCCTGAATTTCAAGCACTTTGCGAGGTACTTTACATTTGACCCAGTAGATAATTTAGGACGAAATAAGCGATT